>CAYFSQ010000025.1:0-18909 GCA_964345895.1 uncultured Oscillospiraceae bacterium | reverse complement strand
CGGGCAGCCGGAGCATCCGGTTGCCCTTTTGTCTGGTGGCGATATTGTCCCCCTTTTGCTTATGTGGTATACTTTATCCCTGTTACGATGAAGGGGGAAAGCCATGTTTATTGCGGACCAATGGTCGGATTACCAGGTGCTGGACGCCGGGGATGGTGAAAAGCTGGAAAGGTGGGGCGATGTCCTGCTGATTCGGCCCGATCCTCAGGTGATTTGGCCCAAGGAAAAGCCCGCCCTCTGGCAAAAGGCGGATGCCCGCTACACCCGCAGCGATACGGGGGGCGGTGCCTGGCAGTTTGAGCGAAATTTGCCCGAACGCTGGGTCATCCGCTATGAGGACATGGGCTTTTATGTACGCCCCACGGGCTTTAAACACACGGGGCTTTTTCCTGAGCAGGCCGCCAACTGGGACTGGATGCGGGGGCTGATTCTGGGCAAAAAGAATGTCCGGGTGCTGAACCTTTTTGCCTATACCGGCGGCGCCACGGTGGCCTGCTGCAAGGCGGGCGCCCATGTAACTCATGTGGATGCCGCCAAGGGCATGACCCTGTGGGCCAGGGAGAACCGCGACCTGTCCAAGGTGCCCGAAACCAGCACCCGCTTCATTGTGGAGGATGCCCTGCGCTTTGTGCAGCGGGAAAAACGCCGCGGCAGCACCTATGACGGCATCCTGATGGATCCCCCTAGCTATGGAAGGGGCCCCACGGGAGAAGTGTGGAAGCTGGAAAACGAGCTGTACAACCTGGCCAAGGAATGCAGCGGATTGTTAAGTGCCAACCCCCTGTTTTTCCTGATTAACGGCTATACCACAGGCTTTCAGGCCTCTGTGCTGGGCAATATTCTTAACAAAACCGTCGTCAAGCAATTCGGCGGCCAGGTGGACGCCCAGGAAGTGGGGCTGCCGGTAGAGTCGGGCGGGGTATTACCCTGCGGAGCTAGCGCCCGCTGGACATTGTAACCAGCGCATTGAAAAAGCTAGTAACCGCGTTTTTCCATGAAAAATGCTTGCGTCGTCACTTCGGCTAGCGCAGTCGGTCACTTACTAACGGGCTAAGTGAAAATTTTCATTGCAATAAACTGTTATATTGAAAGGGATTATTATGTTCTCCACCCCGCCGATTCTGTATGAGGATAACCATATCATCGTTGCTCTGAAGGAGCCTAATTTGCTGACCCAGGGGGATGCTACGGGGGATATGGACATGCTGTCCCTGCTGAAGCAGCATGTGAAGGAAAAGTACGACAAGCCGGGGGAGGCCTTTTTGGGGCTGGTCCACCGGATGGATCGGCCTGTGGGGGGCCTGTTGGTGTTTGCCCGCACCAGCAAGGCAGCGGAGCGCCTGGCAAGGCAACTGAAGGACCGCCGGCTGGAGCGGGAGTATGTGATGATTGTCAATGGCAACCCGCCCCCCAATTTCACCCTGCGGGATTTTTTGCTCAAGGATGAAAAGACCAACATGGTTAAAACCGTACCCTCCTACCTGCGCATGGGCAAGGAAGCGGTGCTCCACGCCCGCAAGGTTGCTCAGAAGGAAGAGGACGCCATGGTGGTGGCGCGGTTGGATACAGGCCGGGCGCACCAGATCCGGGTGCAGATGGCCACAGCGGGCTTTCCCTTAAAGGGCGACCAGCGCTATGGCGGCAAGCAGCGCAAGGCCCAGATTGCCCTCTGGGGCATGCGGCTGGCCTTTTCCCACCCCATTACCGACAAGCAGATGGTGTTTATAGCCCCCCCGCCCTTGGTAGAGCCCAAGGCGACTGAGGACAATCCCCGGCCCATGCCCAACCTGTGGCTGCCCTTCCGGCGCGAGCTGGAAGGCCTGCAGAGCATATGGCCCTCCATCCCCGAACAACTTCCCCTGGAAGACTGAAAGGAAACCCATGGCAGAGCCCTTTACATACGAAGTACTTAAAACCTGCAAACAATCCGGCGCCCGGCTGGGCGTTTTGCATACCCCCCACGGGGACATTCCCACCCCCATCTACATGCCGGTGGGCACCCTGGCCACCGTCAAAGCCATGACCAGCGGGGAAATGCACGAGATTGGCACCAAGATTTTATTGGCCAATACCTACCACCTGCACCTGCGCCCCGGCGAAAACCTGGTAAAGAAGGCCGGCGGGCTGCACAAGTTTATGGATTGGGACAAGCCCATCCTGACGGACAGCGGCGGCTTTCAGGTGTTTTCCCTGGGGGATCTGAACAAAATCAGCGAGGAAGGCGTGCTGTTCCGCAACCATTTGGACGGCAGCCTCATCAACATGACGCCGGAAAAATCCATGGAGATCCAGCAGGATTTGGGGGCGGACATTGCCATGGCCTTTGATGTATGCTCCCCCTACCCCTGCGACTACGATACCGCCAAAGAAAACATGGAGCGTACCCACCGCTGGGCCAAGCGCTGCCAAAATGCCCACCAGCGGGAGGATCAAGCGCTGTTTGGCATTGTCCAGGGCGCTTTCTACAAGGATTTGCGCATCCAAAGCGTGGAAGAGCTGGCGGCGATGGACTTTATCGGCTACGGCATCGGCGGCCTGTCGGTGGGGGAACCTAAGGACATCATGTACGAAATGCTCGATGCCATCATGCCCCTGATGCCCAAGGACAAGCCCCGGTACCTGATGGGCGTGGGCACGGCAGATTGCCTGGTGGAAAGCGTTGTCCGCGGGGTGGACATGTTTGACTGTGTTCTGGCCACCCGCGTTGCCCGCAACGGCACCGCCCTGGTGCCCGAAGGCCGCCTGGTGGTGCGCAATGCCAAGTACGCCGAGGACTTCCGCCCCATTGAAGAAGGGTGCGACTGCTACGCCTGCACCCACCACAGCCGCGCCTACATCCGCCATCTGCTCAACGTGGGGGAGATTACCGGCGCGCGGCTGGTCAGCATCCACAACCTGCGTTACCTTCTTCGCCTGATGGAACAGGTGCGTGAAGCCATTGAGCAGGACAGGCTGCTGGATTTCCAGAAGGATTTTTACGCCCGCTTTGACATGAAGGGCGCTTTTAACCGGGGGGACAACCAATGAAAGACGCCCACTTTGTTGTCAACAACCTGACCTATCGCTACGAAGAAAATGCCCAGCCCGCCTTGAATGGGATATCTTTTTCCATCAACAAGGGCGAGTTTGTCGCCGTTTTGGGGCACAATGGTTCGGGCAAATCCACCCTGGCCAAGCTGTTAAACGGCCTGTTCCTGCCCTCTGAGGGCAGCGTGCTGGTAGCTGGCATGAACACCAAGGATGACCAGTACACCTGGGACATCCGCCAGAAGGCAGGCATGGTGTTCCAGAACCCGGATAACCAGATTGTCGCCACCGTGGTGCGGGACGATGTGGCCTTTGGCATGGAAAATATCGGCGTGCCCTCTGAGGACATGCCTGCCCGCATCGAGGAAGCCCTGAACGCCGTGGGCATGCTGCCCTTTATTGACAGGGCGCCCCACCTTTTAAGCGGCGGGCAAAAGCAGCGGGTGGCTATTGCCGGCATCCTGGCCATGCACCCTGAAGCCCTGATATTGGATGAAGCCACCGCCATGCTGGACCCATCCGGCCGCAAGGAAGTGTTTGACACGGTGCTGCGCCTGAATAAAGAGCAGGGCATCACCGTGATCTGGATTACCCACTTCATGGAGGAAGCCGCCCGGGCAGAGCGGGTGATGGTGATCCACCAGGGCGAAAAGCAGCTGGACGGCACCCCCCGGGAGGTATTCTCCCAGGGCGAGGTGCTGCGCTCCTTCCGCCTGGACGTGCCCCCCATGGCCCTTTTGGCGGAAGAGCTGATCCGCCGGGGGGTAGACATGCCCAGGGACATCCTGACGGTGGAGGATATGCAAAGGGAGGTGCTGGCCAGATGCCGCTGACACTGCAAGGCGTAACCCATATCTACCAGCCGGGCAGCCCCTTCCAATCGGTTGCGCTAAGCGATATCAACTTAACCATCGGCGATGGCGAACTGCTGGCCCTCATCGGCCATACGGGGTCGGGCAAATCCACCCTGGCCCAGCATTTAAACGGCCTGATGCAGCCCACAAGCGGCCAGGTGCTGCTGGATGGGGAGGACATCAACGCCAAGGATACCGACAAGCGCCGCCTGCGCTTTCAGGTGGGGCTGGTGTTCCAGTACCCCGAATACCAGCTGTTTGAGGAAACGGTGGAAAAGGACATCGCCTTTGGCCCGAAAAACATGGGCCTTAGCCCCGACGCGGTGAAGGAGAGGGTGCTGGCCGCCATGGACATGGTGGGCCTTCACTACGAGGAAGTGGGGCAAAAGTCCCCCTTTGAGCTGTCCGGCGGCCAGATGCGCCGGGTGGCGCTGGCCGGCGTGCTGGCCATGCAGCCCCGTATCCTGGTATTGGACGAGCCCACGGCGGGCCTGGACCCCCGGGCACGGCAGTACCTGTTAAGCGACATCCAGCGCCTGCACCGGGAAGGCACCACCGTGGTGATGATTTCTCACAGCATGGACGATGTGGCCATGCTGGCTACCCGCATTGCCGTGATGGAAATGGGCAAGCTGGCCATGACGGGCTCGCCGGAAGAAATATTCAGCCAGTATGACCGCCTGACGGGCATGGGGCTGGATGTGCCCCAGGCCAGCGTGCTGTCCCACCGGCTAAAGCGCCAGGGGCTGGACATTGGCGACTGCTACCAGCTGTCCTGCCTGGCCGACAAGCTGGAAAAGCTGCTCAAGGGGGGTGAAAACCATGCTTAAGGACATCACCCTGGGCCAGTACTACCCCGTTGACAGCTTTGTGCATCAATTGGACCCCCGCACCAAGATACTGCTGACACTGTTTTATATCGTAGCGGTCTTTATGGCATCCAGCCTGCTGGCCTACCTGCCTATAGTGGCCTTCCTGCTGCTGGCCATTCACTTTAGCCATGTACCCTTTAAAATGATGGCCCGCTCCATCAGGCCCCTTAGGGTTTTGCTGATCTTTACCTTCGTGCTCAACCTGTTCTTTGGCGCGGGGGAGGATGTGATTTTCCGCCTGGGCTTTATTGTTATCAAGTACGAAGGGCTGATGAACGCCCTGCACTTTTCCTTAAGGCTGATTTTCCTGGTGCTGGGCACCAGCTTGATGACGCTGACCACCCCACCGGTGGTGTTGACCGACGGCCTTGAAAAGCTGGCGTCCCCCTTGCGGGTAATCAAGTTCCCCGCCCATGAGATGGCCATGATGATGACCATCGCCCTGCGCTTCATCCCCACATTGGTGGAGGAAGCTGATAAAATCATGAAAGCCCAGACTGCCCGGGGGGCAGACTTTACCAGCGGCAACATCAAGCAGCGCACCCAGGCTATGATTCCCCTGCTGGTGCCCCTGTTTATCAGCGCTTTCCGGCGGGCAGGGGACTTGGCCATGGCCATGGAAGCCAGGTGCTACCACGGCGGCGAAGGCCGCACCAGGCTGCATGTACTTAAGTTTACTTTCAAGGATGCCCTGGCGGCAGCCGCTGTTGTTGTGCTGCTGGCGGCGGTGTTTTTTGTGGGGAAACTGGCATGACCACCCCCTGGCGGCGTATCTTTCTGGTGATTGAGTATGACGGCACCCGCTACGCAGGCTGGCAGCGGCAGCTGAACGCCCCCAGCGTGCAGGGAGAAATCGAGAAGGTGCTCTTTACCGTAGAAAAACGGTATGTACCGGTATACGGTGCCAGCCGTACCGATGCAGGGGTCCATGCCCTGGGCCAGGTGGCCCATTTTGATACATTAAGCCGCATCCCCGTGAACAAATATCCCTTTGTATTCAACTCCATGATGCCGGAGGATATCAGCATCCGGGAAGCCTTCGAGGTGCCTCCCGCCCAGCATGCCCGCTTTTCTGCCCGGGGCAAAACCTATACCTTTCGCATCGACAACCGTCGCCATGCCCGGGCCCTCAAGCGGCGCTTTTTCGCCCATGTGCCCCTGCCGCTGGATGATAAGCGCATGCAGGAAGCTGCCCAGGTGCTTAGGGGCACCCACGATTTTGCTGCCTTCGCTTCCGCCGAAAGCAACGCCAAGACCACCGTGCGTACCCTCAAGCACTTACAAGTGGCGCGCCAGGGGGACGATATTACCCTGACGGTGACGGGCACCGCCTTTTTGTACAACATGGTGCGCATCATTGCCGGTACGTTAATCTATGTGGGCCTTGGCCGCATGGGCAAGGAGGACATCCTGCGCGCGCTGGAAGAAAAAAACCGGCTGCTCCTTGGCCCCACCGCCGACGCCTGCGGGCTGGAGCTGACCAAAGTGTACTACGAGGACCTGGAATGAGCGCCCGCCAGCCCCTGCGGGTTTCCGCCCGTACGCTGGCGGAATATACCTATTTTCAGCCTGATATTGCCCCCTCCTCCCTGGAACTTTTGCATTTAGGCACAAAGGGCCATCTAAACCGCCAGGGCCAGGGGGAAGGCCGTGCCGAAGCGCAGCTTTACTGGCAGGGCGAGGCGGAAGGCCTTCCTTTCCGCGTAAGTGGCCGGGTGGACTTGCTGCACGATACCCTAAGCCCCCCTGTGGTGGAGGAAATTAAACTGTGCCTGGGGGACGCGCCCCCTGCACCCCTGCCTGCCCACCGTGCCCAGGCGCTGTGCTATGGCTTTATGCTTGCTGAAAAGGAAGGCATTGAAGCAGTCACCATTTTGGTGCGCTATGTGCTGCCGGACGGCAGCACGGTGTGCGCCTTTGAAGAAACATTAACCCGCATTGCCCTGCATGAGGGCTTTTTTGCCCTGCTCATTCCCTATGCCCGGCACATGGCCAGGCTGCTGGATTTGCGGGAGAAGCGGGATGCGTCCCTGGAGGCCCTGCCCTTTCCCTACCCTGCGTATCGCAAGGGGCAAAAGGACATGGCCACCCAGGCCTACATTGCCATGGCCAGGCGCAAGCGGCTCTTTGCTGTGATGCCCACGGGCACCGGCAAGTCGGCGGCGGTGCTGTACCCCGCCTTCAAAGCCCTTTGCAAGGGGCTGACAAAGAAGATTTTCTTTTTAACCGCCCGCACCACAGGGCGGGAAGCGGCGCTGAAGGAAGCAGCTGCCATGCAAAAGCAGGGCGCTATGGTGCGGGCCGTGGTGCTCAGCGCCAAGGAAAAAAGCTGCCCGGAAGAAAGCCTGCGCTGCCATCCCGATTACTGCACCCGGGCCAAAGGCCATTATGAACGGGAGCGGGATGCCCTTGACGAAGCCCTTGACTCTTTTCTGTGGGATGCTGAGTATATCAGCGCATTATCCCAGAAGCATCACCTGTGCCCCTTTGAAGCCTCCCTTTCCCTGTGCCTGTACGCTGATGTGGTGGTGTGCGATTATAACTATGCCCTGGACCCCATCGTCTACCTGCAACGGGTGTTTGATACCACCCGGGAGGTGACGCTGCTGGTGGATGAAGCCCACAACCTGCCCGGTCGGGTCACCGACATGCTGTCCACCACCTTGTCCGGCAATGAGGTGGCGCTGTGGCGGCGGGAAGCGGGCAAGCACCACGGACGATCCTCCCCGGTTTACAAAGGGCTGACAGCGCTGCTCACCGCCCTGCGGGGGCTGCCCGATGCCCTGGATGGGCCGCCGGAGGAGGTGCTTACCGCCCTGGAGCTGCTAGCCCCCTTAGGGCACCACTTGCCCCTGCAGGCCGGGCGGGAGCTGTACCGCTTCGCCTTTTTAATCCGGCGCGCTCAGCAGCTGCCCCAGGACTATGCCCCCTTTGTGGAAAAGGAGGGCAAGGAAGTGCGGCTGACCCTTTTATGCCTGCACGTGACCGACTACTTAAAGGAGCGCACCCATAAAAAGCGGGGCTGCGTGTTCTTTTCTGCCACCTTGTCGCCCCTTGAAGAGCTGAAAACCCTGCTGGGGGGCGATGAAGAGGATGCCTGCTTTGCCCTGCCTTCGCCCTTCCCTGAAAGCAACCTGCTGGTGATGGCATTGCCTGTGGATACCCGCTACCGGGCCAGAAACCAGACCGCCCCCCTGGTGGCCCGGGCCATCGCTAACATGTATCTGGCACACCCGGGCAAGTACCTGGTGTTTTTCCCCTCCTATGCCTACCTGCACCTGGTGCAAAAGGAGCTGGAGGCAGGGGAAGAATTGCCCCTGCACATCCAGACACAGAGTATGGGGGAAGAGGAGAGGCAAAGCTACCTTTCCCGCTTTTCGCAGGAGGGGCCGCCTGTGCTGGGCTTGAGCGTGCTGGGCGGCATATTCGCCGAGGGTATCGACCTGCCGGGCTTAAGCCTGATTGGCGTATGCGTGGTGGGGGTGGGGCTGCCCATGGTCAGCCCCCGGCAGGAAAAGCTGCGGGAAAAATACGATGAAAAGTTTGGCAATGGCTTCAACTTTGCCTACCGCTACCCCGGCATGCACAAGGTGCTGCAGGCGGCAGGGCGGGTCATCCGATCGGAACAGGACCGGGGCGCAGTGCTTTTGCTGGATGAACGCTACCGCCAGGGGGACTACCAAAGCCTTTTGCCACCCCATTTTCAGGTGCGTTTTTTGCAGGATGCAGAAGAGATTGCCCCCCTGATGCAGGATTTTTATCGTCCGGATGGAATACAACCATAAAGATACTTGGAGGAAAGCATGACACAAATTCCACAGCACAGGCCTGACCCCATGCAGCGGCGCATCCTGCTGCTGCATACCCTGGAAAAGCTGGGCGCGTCCACCAACATGCAGCTGATTGCCTTCATGGTGGAAAACGACCTGATGAACTATTTTGACCTGCAGGACACCCTGTATAAACTACAGGACAGCGGCCAGATTGCCAGAACCCCCCTGCATAACGACTACCTGATTTCCCTTACCGAGGCAGGCAGCCAGGCCCTGCGCCTGTTTATCGGCAGGCCCATGGAATCTTTGCTAAGCGCTATCGATGCAGCGGCGGATGCATACCGCGCCCGCTTCCAGCAGGAGCGGCAGTTAGCTGCCCGTATAGAACATGGCGGCGGGGAAGAGTACCACGCGGTGCTGGAAATCAACGAGATGCAGCGGCCCATGCTGCGCATCGACATCAGCCTGCCCACCGCAGACCTGGCGCAAAGGTACAAGGAGAACTGGCCCAAAAAGGCTCAGGCCATCTATGATGCCATTGTCTTTGGCCTGGGGGAGGATGCATGAAGGTCGCAGGCATCATTGTAGCGGCAGGCTCCGGCCGAAGGATGGGGATGAAGGACAGCAAAACCCTGCTGTCCATTGGCGGTGTGCCTGCTGTGCGCAGGGGCGCATTAGCGCTGCTTACCCAGTGTGAGCAACTGGTGGCGGTGATACGGCCGGAGGAGAAACCCCTCTTTGAGGCGGCCTTGCAGGGCTTGCCCGTGGAGTATGCCCTGGGCGGAGCAACCCGCCGCCAATCGGTGGAAAACGGGCTGAACCTTCTGCCGGGGGACTGCGACCTTGTTTTGGTCCACGATGGGGCGCGGCCCCTGGTATCCCCGCGGCTGGTGAAAGACGTTGTGGAGGCAGCCAAAGAGCACGGCGCCGCCGTGCCGGCGCTGAAGATAACCGACACCGTTAAAAAAGGAGAAGCGGGCTTTATTTTAGGCACCGTGGACAGGGAGCGCCTTTACACCGTGCAGACCCCCCAGGGATTTTCTGTGGCCCTTTTGCGCAAAGCCTACCAAGCGGCGGAAGACGATACCACCGACGATGCCGGCCTGGTGGAGAGAATGGGCACCAGGGTGGCCCTAGTACCGGGAGAGATGGATAACCTGAAGCTGACCGAACCTGAAGATATAAGGAGGGCCCACCGCATGCTGCCAACTGTGCCCCATGTGGGCATCGGCTACGATGTCCATGCCTTGGTGGAAGGCAGAAAACTGATTCTCTGCGGGGTGGACATCCCCTACGAGAAGGGCTTGAAAGGCCACAGCGACGCTGACGTAGCCCTCCATGCCCTGATGGACGCCCTGCTGGGGGCCTGCGCCCTGGGGGATATCGGCCAGCACTTCCCCGACACCAGGGAAGAGTTTAAGGGCGCTTCCTCCCTTCGTCTTTTGGGGGAAGTAAAGGAAATCCTTGCAGAGGCCCGCTTTATCCCGTATAATGTGGATATTACAATTGTCGCGCAAAAACCCAAGCTTGCGGGGTATATTCCCCTCATGCGGCAACATACAGCGGACATGCTGGCACTGCCCCTTGAACGCGTGTCCGTGAAGGCGACTACAACCGAGCACCTTGGCTTTGAAGGCAGGGGCGAGGGCATCAGCGCCCAGGCGGTGGTCAGCGTGATAAAAACGATGGAATAATTGAAACGGAGGAATGTAACATGGTTCTGGACAACAAGATTTGGATGGGCACCTCTCCCTCAGGCCCAGTTTTTATGTTGCCTGAAATGGCCAACAGGCATGGCCTCATCGCCGGTGCTACTGGCACGGGCAAAACCGTCACCCTGCAGGTGATGGCCGAAGCCTTTTCCCAGATGGGCGTGCCCGTTTTTCTGGCCGACGTCAAGGGCGATTTGGCGGGGCTGTCCAAGCCCGGCGAAATCAACGACAAGGTCAAAGCGCGGCTGGAAACCTGCGGGGTGGAAAGCTTTGCCCCCCATGCCAGCCCCGTCACCTTCTGGGACGTGTTTGGCAAGTCCGGCCATCCTGTGCGCACCACGGTGTCGGAAATGGGCCCCCTGCTGCTGGGCCGTATGCTGCAATTGAACGAAACCCAGACCGGCGTTTTGCACCTGGTGTTCCGCATCGCCGATGATGAGGGCATGCTGCTGATCGACCTGAAAGACCTGCGGGCCATGCTGGCCTACGCTGGCGAAAATGCCGCCAGTTATACGCTGAACTACGGCAACATCACCAAGGCATCGGTAGGCGCCATTCAGCGTGCCATCGCCGTGTTGGAAGACCAGGGCGGCAACCAGTTCTTTGGCGAGCCGGCCCTGAACATCGGCGACTGGCTCAAGCAGGACGAGGACGGCCGCGGTATGATCAACATCCTGGCGGCAGACAAACTGTTCCTGCGCCCCAACATGTATTCTGCCTTCCTTTTGTGGATGCTGGGCGAATTGTACGAGCTGCTGCCCGAGCAGGGCGACAGCCAGCAGCCCCGGATGGTGTTCTTCTTCGACGAAGCCCACCTTCTCTTTGAAGATTGCCCCAAGGCGCTGCTTGACAAGGTGGAATTAACCATCCGCCTCATCCGCTCCAAGGGCGTGGGTGTGTTCTTCATCACCCAGAACCCTGCCGATGTGCCCTCCACCGTGCTAAGCCAGCTGGCCGCCCGTGTGCAGCATGCCCTGCGCGCCTTTACTCCCCAGGAACAAAGGGTGGTAAAGACCGTAGCCCAGACCTTCCGCCCCAACCCCGAGTTTGATACCGAGCAGGCGGTGCTGTCCCTGGGCACCGGCGAGGCGCTGCTGTCCTTCCTTGAGAAGGATGGTTCCCCCTCCATCACCCAGCGGGCCATCATCTTGCCGCCCCAGTCCCAGATTGGTGCCATCTCTGAGAGCCTCCGGGCTGCGCTGATTGATGCCAGCGAGATTAAGGGCAAGTACGACAACTCCTTCGATCGGGAAAGCGCTTACGAAATTTTAAGCAGCCGTTTCGCCGGCCAGGGCGTTATGGCCACCAGCGTGCTGCGCCCTGTGCAGCAGGCCATGGAAACGGTGGCAGAGGCCGCGGCAGAGGTTCTGACCCCCGAGCCCACCTATGCAAGGGCCACCTACAAGGTGTTTGACCCTGCCACCGGCACCTATGTGGAGCAGGCGGTGGAAGCCCCCGTCATGCCCCAGCAGACCCCCTACCAACAGCAGACGGTGTATGCGCCTCAGCCCCCCCTGCAGCCCCAGCCCCAGGCACAAACCCCTGCCGTGCGGCCCCAAAGCCCGCCGCCTGTATTGGTGTACAACGAAAAGACCGGCCAGTACGAACCCCAATATCAGATGACGGAAGCCACCCCCGTCAAGGCCGAAAAGAAAACCACCAAGACCACCAAGCAGGAAAAATCCATCGCTGAAAAGATGCTGGATAACTTTACCCGCTCCACCGCCAGCGGCGCAGGCTACTCCATGGGCCGCACCATTTCCCGCGGCATCCTGGGTGTGTTCGGCATCAAGTAAAACATATAAACGCCATCGGTTTCCGATGGCGTTTCCTGTTGCAGAAAGGATCCCCATGAAAAGAAGAATTGGCATACTGACCAGCGGCGGCGATTGCCCTGGCCTCAACGCTGCCATCCGCGGCGTAGCCCGTGCCTCCTATGCCCTGTTTGATGCCGAGATTGTCGGCATCCGCGGCGGCTACCGCGGGTTGATAGAAGGCGACTATCAGGAGATGACCCAGGCGCAGTTCTCCAACATCCTCACCATGGGCGGCACCATACTGGGCACCAGCCGCACCCCCTTTCGCGAAATGCGGGTGGTGGGGGAGGATAATGTAGATAAAGTAGCCCAAATGAAGGCCAACTACGAGAAGCTGGGCCTGGATTGCCTGGTAACCCTGGGGGGCAACGGCACCCACAAAACAGCCAACATGCTAAGCCAGGAAGGCCTTAACGTGATTGGCCTGCCCAAGACCATCGACAACGACATCTACGGCACAGACTTTACCTTCGGCTTTCATACCGCGGTGGAAATTGCCACCGACGTGATCGACCGCATCCATACCACGGCGGCCAGCCACAACCGGGTGATGATTATCGAAATCATGGGCAACAAGTCCGGCTGGCTGACGCTGTACTCCGGCCTGGCCGGCGGCGCCGATGCCATCCTGATACCTGAAGTGCCCTACGACATCAAAGAAGTAGCCAAGGTTATCGAAAAGCGCGCTTCCGCTAACAAGAACTTTACCATCATCGCCGTGGCAGAAGGCGCCATGGACGTGGAGGAAGCCCGCATGAAGCGCAAGGAGCGGGAAGCCAAGCGTCAGACGGAAGGCCACACCTTTGTTGCCACCCGCATCGCCCAGCAGCTGCAGGCCATCACCAATGTTGAAGCCCGCACCGTCATCCCCGGGCACATCCTGCGGGGCGGCACCCCCTGCGCCTATGACCGGGTGCTGTCTACCCAGTTTGGTGTCCACGCCGCCCAGCTGATATCCAACGGCACCTACGGCGTAACCGTTGCCATGGACGGCGAAAGAATCATCCACAACAGCCTGAGCGACGTCGCCGGCGTGGCCAAGCCTGTCACCGCCTCCCATTACATGGTAAAGACGGCGCGCAGCATGGGCATTTCCTTTTGCGAATCCGACGACTGATATCGCAATCAATCAAAGGTCGCAACAGGCACTGTAATCAAACCAAAGCCGCCAGCCTTTCACGAGGCTGGCGGCTTTTCATCCTGCTATGAACTTGCTTCAGGGGGCATGTCCACCACCAACAGCACAATCTCTCCCTCTGCCTCGCGGCAGATCAGCAGCCGCCATGTGGCCTCCAGGTCGGATAAAATGTACAGCGACCAGCGGAGGGGGCCTTCGTCAAAATTGTATAAATCGTACAGGTACATGGCGCCTTCGGGCAGCTCTGCCATGGCATTCATGTACTGGGCAACAGGGGTTTTGACGGGCAGCAGGTACTCCTCCGCCTGGGCGGGGGTTTCCAGAGCATTGTCGGGCAAAAAATCCCCTGTCGGTGCATCGGCAAAGCGGGCGGTAAAGTATGCCAGCACCTCCTTGGGCTCCAGGGTGCCCACGGCATAGGGGGCCATTTTTTGCAGCGCGCCAAAGCCCCGGGGCATCCCCTGGCCATGGGCCTCTTTGCTGTAGGGGACTCCCTTTCCGGAAAAGGTATCCATCATCATGTCCCGAGCGGGGGCTGCAACAGGGGTTGGGCTGGGGTAGACAAGGCCCAGGGATAAAACAAAGCATAGCATCAGGATACGCAGCGGCATGGGCATCCCTCCTTTTGCTTATCCTACAACAAGTGAAGCAAAGCGGCAATGGGCCTTTGCCGCTTTGTTGTAACCAAAGGGTTTTTTATGGTAATATGAACCAAACGATCGGCAGGAGGATGGCATGACCCTTGTAACACAGCTTCGTTCTTTGCGCAATAAGGCCAGATTCCGTATTGGAATCTATGGCTTTTTTACTTTTACATTTGCAGGAACCTTGCTCAGCGAGATATCCGAGGGGAGGGTGGTGAATAGCGCAAACTTCTTCATTCTTGCTATGCTGGCGCTTTCTGTCTGGAAGCTGTACGCTTGGATTGTCAACTTCCGTCTGCTGGGGGAGTATCCCAACTACCTGCACGAGATAGCCATTGCTGATGATTTGCGCACCTGCGACCTTGCAAGAAAACTGGGCATTACCCAGGACAAGCTGCTTAAGAACACCAACCGGCTGATGACCCTGGGTCTGCTGCCCCTGGTGACAGCCAAGAAGGATGGAGACTATATGCTGGGCAGCATGAAAGACCACCCCGTGGCAGCGTGGATGAAGGACGCTAAAAAAGAAAAAATGATTTACCATGCCAATCTGCGCCCCGTCAAATGTACTTCCTGCGGGGCGGAAAGCCTGGTGCCCCGCAGGCAGACAAAGCCCTGTCCCTACTGCGGCGCAGGGCTGCGGAAGGTTTGAGGAGGTTTCATGTGCTGAAGAAGAAGATACAGATATTGGACCCCATGCCCCTTGCCGTAAAGCTTCGCTCCCTGCGGAAAAAAACGAAAATCCGCATGGCAATCTATGGCAGCATTGCCTTCCTGTTCGTATTCACCCTGCTGAACGAATTGTTCAGCAGGAAGCAGCTGAGCACCAGCGGCTTGATTGCTTTGCTCATTCTGGTGGGTATTATTTTATGGAAGTTCTTCAGCTGGCTGAAAAACTACCGGCTGACCAGCGCATTCCCCAAGTACCTCCACGAAATTTCTGTGGCAGATACCCTGCATACCCGTCACCTTGCTTCTGCCATGGGCATCCCCCAGGACAGGCTGCTGAGCAACACGCGGCGGCTGACCCAGCTGGGGCTGCTGCCTGCGGTGTCTGCCGAAAAGGACGGGAAATATGCGCTGGTGGATGTGAAAAACCACCCCATGGCCCTGTGGATGCAGGATGCCAAGGAAGAAAAGGTGAAATACCACGCCAGCCTGCGCCCCGTCAAGTGCCCCTCCTGCGGCGCGGAAAGCATTGTGCCCCGGGGGAAGGCGACGCCCTGCCCTTACTGCGGCACAGGGCTGCGCAAGCGCTGAGGGCAACATTTTTTGCCCCATAGGCAACATTGAAAGAGGAAAACCATGTCGTTATCATCTACCCTTTCCAGGCTGCGCCGAAAGGCAATCATCCGCCTTATCATCTATGGCTTGCTGGCCTTTAACCTGCTCTGGGGCTTCACCCTGATGCCGCTGCGCATTTTCTTCTGGTGGAAGCTGTATAAATGGGCGGTCAGCCTGGTGGAGATAAACCGCTTTCCTCAGCTGCTTCAAGCCCTTGACAACGGGCAGAACCTGCGTACAAAGAAGGTGGCAAAACGCCTGAACATCAGCCAGGAGGTGTTGATGCACAGGGTCAAGCGGCTCAAGCGGCTGTCCCTGCTGCCCTCGGACACCCTTGCCGAAAAGAATGGGGATTTCCTGCTGCTGGGCATACACGACCATCCCCTGCAGCTTTGGCTAAACGGCGTTGTGTATTCTATGGCTGGGCCCCCGCCTCCTGAAGATTGGCAAAACAAGGGGGACGAGCACCCTGTCAAGTGCTCTTCCTGCGGCGCGGAAAGCATTGTCCCGGCGCGGCGCACCGTTCCCTGCCCCTACTGCGGCAAGGGTTTGCGGCACCAGGAGTAACATATTCCCTTTAGCATAAGCCCTCAAAGGGCTTTTTTCTTGTCCATGAAGCGGGTCGAAAACATCCCTCATTTCTTAATTTTTACTTAATTGTTACAATACTGTAAGGAATATCCTTGAAAACCTTTTGTGCAGATGTTACCATAAATTCACCCGGTAGGATGGAGGTTATGGAATGAAAAGGGTTTTATCCGCGCTCTTTGCGCTGCTGATGCTTCCTTTGATGGGATGGGCAGCCGATGAGCAGGCGAACCAGAATATTCCCGCCATGATGCAAAGCGGCATGGCGCAGTACATATACACTGCCGCAGCGGCAGACAATACCGTCTACCTATATTTGGCAGATGGCCTGTACACCTGGCAGCCCGGGCAGGAAGGGCTAAAGCAGGCGGTTGCGCAGGACCGGCTGCCCAATGCCCAGGGCAAGGACAGCGTGCACCTGAACACATTGTTGTCTGATGGTCAGCAGCTCTGGGGCCTGGATGAGGGCCAGGGCCTGCTGTTTACCGTCGATGTACTTCAGGGGGAGATGCTCTTTGGTACCCCCATCCCCCTGCAGATGGATGATTTTAAACACACCCAGGAGTCCCCCTCGGGGGACACCTACTCCTACACCAGCACGCCGGAACAATGCGTCCTGGCAGAGGGCAAGCTGTTTGCCCTCTATGGCGATACGGAGAATAATACCCAGAACCGCACCCTGGTGTCCTTTGATATGGAAAGCGGCGAAATAACCACCTATCAAAGCGAACATATCCTGGGGATCACCCCCTACAAGGATGGCAAATTGCTGGCAGCGGTGCGGGACCAGGACAATGCCTACAACATGGAAACGGGCAGTTACATCCCTGCAGCCCTCTTTGTGTTCGACCCTGAGAAGGACACGTTGGAGGAGATCGGCACCTTTGCCGGTGCTTCCTTTGCCCAGGATAGCTCCCCGGCATCGCTGTATTACGAAAAGGACAAGGATGCCGTGCTGTATTTCTTGCCCAACACCATCATGCGGCGCTTTGCCGACGGCACCGAAGAAAAATGCGCCTACCTGCCCGTGCAGCAATCCTACGGGCGCATGGGCGCTGTCATCATGCCCCTGGGGGCGGGGCGCATTGCCATCGTCCAGGAAAATATGCTCTACGTCCGCTCCACCAACCCGGAGGATCTGCCTTCCACCACCCTGGTGGTTTACGGCGCCAGCGACAACGCTGCCCACCGGCAAGCGCTCCTTGACATGCCCGACGCGGCGGTTACCGTTCTTGAAGACAGGTGGTTTTCCACCGCCCAGGAACTGGCCCAGGCCCTTGTCAGCGGGGAAGAGGGCATCGACGTCCTGCTGCTGGACAGCGCCCAGATGGATGTCCGCAGCCTGGTAGCCAAAGGCTACGCGGCAGATGTAAGCCAGAGCGCCGTCCTTAAAACCCATATGGAAAACATGTACCCTGTGCTGGGGGAAGCCGGCATCCAGGAGGGGAAAATATTCGCCCTGCCCGTCAGCAGCAATTTAACCAGCCTGGCTGTCCATGCCAAGGACTTTAAAGCCCTGGGCATCCCCCTGCCCCAAACCTTTGACGATGTGTGCCAGGTGGTGAACACCTGGTATCAAGGTGCCATGGGGGAGGGGGAGTACAACCTGATTAACCAGATAGGCGTCGACTGGGTGCAGGAGATGCTGCTGCATGCCTACAACGATGCCTATGCTTTTTCGGGGCAGGATGTGCTGCTGGATACCCCCCTGTTCCGCCAGATGATGGCCAGCCTTCAGGCCCTGCCGCTAGAAAAAATTCAGGAAGATTATGGCAGCGTTGATGCCCAGGATATCGAGGGCTTTTACGAAAAGACCTGCCTTTTCTACCTGGGCCATACCTTCAGCTTGCACAACTATGGCTATGGGGAGGACAACGAAATGGGCCGCACCATGCCCGACAGCTTCTACGGCCTGAAGGCTTCTGAGGACAGCCCCGCCGTTATCCGGGCGGATGTGAAATACCTGCTGATTAACTCCCAGAGCAAAAACCTGGAGGCCGCCCTGCGCTATGCAGAAAATTATGTCAAGGCACTGGATGCGGCAACCCGCATTGTCCTGTACCCCGGCGAGAATGAACCGGTGGTGGCGCAGAATTACGAAGAGAACCTGTTTAGACTGCGCAAAAGCCTGGAAAACGTCCAGGAAGCGCTGAAGACGGCCGAAGGGGCAGAGAAAACAAACCTGGAAACCTATGTAAAGAACTGGCAGGAAAGAATTGCCGAGCATGAACGATACAACAAGTACGAAGTAAAGGCAGAGGCCATCGCTGCCTACCGCAAGCTGATGGAGGATGTCTATGTCATCACCCCTGACAACAGCCTGCTGCTGCAGCAGATGGACCTGGTGTCGCTGCGCTCGCGCTTGAACGACGGACAGATAACCTTGGAACAGTATATCCAGCAGGTGGATGCCAAGCTGCGCTTGATCCGCCTGGAGAACCAATAGCCACGGGCGATGCCCGGAAAGAAACGGAGGACGTATGCGTAAACATTTGATGAAAGCCTTTGCCCTGTTGTTGCTGGTGTGCCTGCTGCCCCTTCATGGCATGGCCCAGGATGGGGCAAGCCCTAACCTGGACCTGCGCAAGGAAGGGGAGGGGGGAATGGTAAGCAACTACATCTATACCGCCGCAGTATTGAAGGACACCCTGTATGTCCGGGTGGCGGAGGGGCTGTACACCTGGCAGCCCGGGCAAAAAGACCTGGTGCTGGCCGCCCCGATTGACACCGTTCAGGCTGCCGACTACATGCTGAAGAAAGTACCGCTGAGCATCAACCTTCTTTTGTCCGACGGCGAAAAGCTGTGGGGTGTTGACAGCAGCAGGGGTGAGATCTTCACGGTGGATGTTCAGGACGAGAAACTTGTGATGGGCGAGCCTGTCGCCCTGCAGCTGGACGACCATACCCAAAGCTACGAAACCACCTCAGGGGAAGAGCATACCTACATCGAAATGCCCGAACAGTACGCCATTGTGGGGGGCCAGCTGTTTGCCCTGTTTACCAACTATGACAACAATACCCAGAACCGCACCCTGGCCTCCTTTGACATGGAAACGGGCGAAAAAACCACCTACGAAAGCGAATTTATCAACGGCCTGACGCCCTACAAGGAGGGCAAGCTGCTGGTGGCTTTCCGGGATGAGGATAACAGCTATAACTCGGAAACAGGCAAGCAGCAGCCTGTGGGCCTGGGGGTTTTT
>CAYFSQ010000024.1:0-25704 GCA_964345895.1 uncultured Oscillospiraceae bacterium | reverse complement strand
ATCACACCATTTACACACTGTCAAGCACTTTTCCAGAACTTTTTTTCGATTTTTTCAATGTATACAGGGTTGCTAAAATCATCAATGACTACATTATATAGAATTAGTATCGATAGATGATTTGCAATAAAGCTCCATTTATGATATCCTTATGATTGATTGTAGGTTAAAATAAATAACCTCTTTAATAAACCTGAAAGGAATAAATCACCTATGACAACGATCCATGTATTATTGAAAAAAGGCCTGAGCAAGAGCGGCAACAACCGCCTCCGGCGTGAAGGATATCTCCCCGGTTCCATCACCTGCAAGGGAGAGGAGTCCATCAGTATCGCGGTGAAGCGCGACGAACTGCGGCGCTACCTGGCAGAACACGGCATGTCTGCCGTACTGAAGCTGGAAGACGAAAAGGGAACCGCCTACCACGCAATGATTGGCGAGATACAATCCGCTCCCCTGACCCAGGCACCCCTGCATGTGGATTTTAAACGCGTCTTTATGACGGAAGAAACCCGCGCCAATGTTGCCATACAGCCCATTAACCGGGAGCCCCTGGATATCGAGCGCCTGGAGTTTCTGCAGCATCTTGATCAGCTGTCTGTCCGCGGCTTGCCCGGCGACATCCCCAACGTGATTGAAGTGGATATCGGTAATATGCAAGCGGGAGATAACCTTCTTGTTTCCGACATCAAGCTGCCAGAAAACATTGTCACCGACACGGAGGGAGACCGCCTCGTGTTCACCGTCAGCATGCCCAGGGTTTACACAGAGGTTGAAGGGGCAGCCGATGCAGAAGAAGCAACCCAGGAAACTGCCGCTGATGCTGGTGGAGAAGAAACCCAAGCATAGGCCATATCAGAATGTCCTTGCCGCCGCAGGTTTACCCGCGGCGGTTTTATTGTATCTTGCTTTGATACCTATAACCGGCGTCTTCTCTTCTGGACAAACATGTATGAATATTCTATAATGATAGGGAAATAATTCTGGGGGTTTAACAAATGAAAAATATCAGAGCGGGCATTATTGGATGCGGCGGAATCGCCAACGGAAAGCACATGCCATCTATTAAAGCTTTAGGCGGCATCGACTTGGTGGCTTTTTGCGATATTATCGAGGAGCGTGCCGCCAAGGCAGCAAAGGAGTATGGTACAAGCGATGCCCTTGTTTTTACCGATTATCAGGATTTGCTCAAGCTGGACCTTGATGCCGTATACGTATGCACCCCAAACAGAAGCCATTCCTACATTACAGTAGATGCATTGCATAGCAACAAGCATGTCATGTGCGAAAAGCCCATGGCCATCAACGCCCAGGAAGCGCAAAAAATGCTGGATGCGGCAAAAGAAACCAGCAAGGTGCTGACTGTCGGCTATCAAAATCGCTTCCGTCCCGATAGCCAGTACCTGAAAAAAACCTGCCTGGACGGGGAATTAGGGGATATCTATTTCGCACGGGCAAACGCTATTCGCCGGCGGGCTGTGCCCACTTGGGGCGTTTTTCTAAATGAGTACGAACAGGGCGGCGGCCCGCTGATCGACATCGGCACCCACGCACTGGACTTAACCCTTTGGATGATGGATAACTACCAGCCTAAGTATGTGGTGGGCGCAACCTATCATAAACTAAACAACGACAAAGATACCGGCAACGCCTGGGGGGACTGGGACTGTGAAAAGTTCACGGTGGAGGACAGTGCCTTTGGTTTCATCATGATGGAAAACGGTGCATCCATCATGCTCAGCAGTTCCTGGGCACTGAACACCCTGGAGGTCGAGGAAGCCGCCACGGTGCTTTCGGGCACCAAAGGCGGCGCTGATATGCATGATGGTCTGCGCATCAACGGCGTTAAACACGGCAGACAGTATGTAGAAAAGCCTGATTTGGTTGCCAATGATGTGGATTATTATTCCGGCAGCAATGAAAAGCCCCAGGTTCTGGAGCAGCGCGCCTTTGTAAAAGCCATCCGGGGAGAAGCCAAGCCCGTTGTGCTGCCCGAAGAAGCTTTGATTGTTACGCAAATTTTGGATGCCATTTATGAGTCCTCCAAAACTGGCAAACCCGTATACTTTAACGCATCCGAGAGCAAGGAGGTATAACTGTGCTGAATGTTGCCTACCAATTATATTCTGCCCGCAGCGAGGTTGAAAAGGGCATGCTGCCTGTACTCCACAAGCTGGCAGCCATGGGGTATAACGGCGTGGAGTTTGCAGGTTTCTTCGGCCACACCTCCGAAGAAATCAATCATATGTTGGCAGAAACCGGCCTAAAAGCCGTATCCAGCCATGTGCCCGTCGCTGACCTGAAAAACAATTTAAAGGATATCATCCGTTTCCATCAGGAAATCGGCTGTGAATACATCGCCGTCCCCTACCTGGAGGAAGCATTTAGGCCTGGACAGCCTGGTTTCGCAGATATGATTCGCTTGATGTATAAAGTCGGAAAAAAGTGTGCGAAAAAAGGGATCCAGCTTTTGTATCACAACCATGACTTTGAGTTTGTACAGGTTTCCGGCATGCATGGTCTGGACTTTTTGTATACTGCCATCGATGAGAAGTACCTGAAAACTGAGATTGACACTTGTTGGGTAAAATACGCGGGCGTTGACCCGGCAGCTTATGTTGTGAAATATAAGGACCGCTCCCCCGTTCTACACCTGAAGGATTACAACGGCGCCCACGGCGAGGGATCCCCCTACGCCCTGATTGGACTTGACCAGGAAGCAGATGCCTCCTCCTTTGAGTTCCGTCCCTTTGGACACGGGGTGCAGGATGTACCTGCATTGCTGCAAGCAGGCGCCCAAGCCAATGTGGCATGGTATGTGGTCGAGCAGGACGATTCGGGCAGCATGCCCCCACTGGAGGCAGCAGAACTCAGCCTCCAGGCAATCCGTAATCATTCATAAAGGCAGGTAGAGAAATGAAAAAATGGCGTGTAGGGATTATTGGTGCCACCGGCATGGTGGGACAACGTTTTATTGGTCTATTAAGTGATCACCCCTGGTTTGATGTTACCGTTCTTGCTGCCAGCAGCAGCAGCGCAGGCAAAAAGTACAAGGACGCCCTGGGCAATCGTTGGGCAATGTCCTACCCTGTGCCCGAAGAAATCAACAACATGCAGGTGATGGACGCCGCCGATATTGCTGCCATCAAACCTTTGGTTGATTTTGTTTTTTGCGCAGTTTCCATGTCCAAGACGGAAACCCGTGAACTGGAAGAGTCCTACGCCAAAGCGGACATCCCCGTGGTCAGCAACAACAGCGCTTGCCGTATGGTACCCGATGTGCCTATGGTAATCCCCGAAATCAACGCAGGGCACCTAGAGGTGCTGGACAAGCAGAAAAGCAGACTGGGCTCCAAGAAGGGGTTTATTGTAGTGAAACCCAACTGCTCTATCCAGAGCTATGTGCCGGCGCTCACCCCCCTGATGCACTTTGGCATCAAGGCCGTCAGCGTATGCACCTATCAGGCGGTCAGCGGTGCAGGTAAAACCCTGGAAACTTGGCCGGAAATGCAGGATAATGTAATCCCCTACATCGGCGGCGAAGAAGAAAAGAGCGAACAGGAGCCCTTGAAGGTATGGGGCTCCTTGGATAAAGACAATTCCGCTATTCTTCCTGCCAGCTATCCTATTATCAGCGCCCAGTGTCTGCGGGTGCCTGTTTCAGATGGGCACATGGCTGCAGTCAGTGTAACTTTTAATAAAAAGCCCACCAGGGAGGAGATCCTCCGCATCTGGCAGGAAGTTGAAACAGAACCCCAGAAGCTGGAGCTGCCATCCGCGCCAACACCCTTTTTAACATACTTTGATGAAGATAATCGCCCCCAGACAAAGCTTGACCGGGATATAGGCAATGGCATGGGTATCAGCATCGGTCGCCTGCGGGAGGACAGCTTGTTTGATTACCGCTTTGTGTGCCTTTCCCACAACACGCTGCGCGGGGCTGCCGGCGGCGGCCTGTTGACAGCGGAATTGCTTTGCGCCAAGGGCTTGATTCCAAAGGGGGAATAAGGTTGAAAAAGATTCTTTTTTCCGGCTGCGCTACTGCCCTCGCCACGCCTTTCACCCAGGATGGCATCGATGAAGTGGGGCTGCGCAAGCTGATCAATTTTCAGATTCAGAATGGTGTTTCTGCCCTGATTGCCTGCGGTACAACAGGCGAACCCTCCACCATGACGGAGAAGGAATGGGTACGAACCATCCAAATCACCGTTGAGGAAGCAAATAATCGCGTACCTGTCATTGCAGGGACGGGGGGCAACAACACCGCAGAGGTTATCCGCAGCGCAAAGGTAGCCGAGCAGCTTGGCGCTAGCGCCCAGCTGTGTGTTACCCCTTATTATAACAAAACCACCCAGCAAGGTTTGATTGCCCACTATACCGCCATCGCCGACAACACGAACCTGCCCGTCATTATCTACAACGTGCCGTCCCGCACAGGGCTGAATATTGCGCCAGAAACCGTGGGGGCTTTAAGCCACCACGACAATATTGTAGCTGTTAAGGAAGCATCGGCAGATTTGATTAAGCTGGGCGACATGATGCGCCTGAGCGGTGAGCGCTTGTCCTTCTACTCCGGTACGGACGAAGTGGTGGTGCCTTTGATGAGCCTGGGTGGCCTGGGGGTTATTTCTGTCATCAGCAATGTAGCCCCTGCACTGACTGTGCAGATGGCCCAAGCCATGCTAAGGGGCAACATAAAAGAAGCTGCTGAGTTGCAGCTGAAGTTACTCCCCCTGACCCATGCGCTGTTTAGTGAGGTAAATCCCATTCCCGTGAAGGCAGCCCTCCATATGCTGGGCATTTGCGAGAACATCGTCCGCCTTCCCCTCATCCCTTTAAGCGAGGACAATGCAAGTGTTCTTAAAAAGGAAATGCAAAACCTGGAGCTGCTGCCATGAAGAGGCTGATATTATCCGGCGCTTGCGGGCGCATGGGGCGAAGCATCGCCGAGATGGCAGCAGAGTATGGTTTTTCCGTTGTGGCAGGGGTAGACAGCGTGGGCAAAGCGTATGGTGATTTCCCTGTCTATGCTTCCTACCAGGATATGAACGAGACCGCCGATGTATTGATTGATTTTTCTCTCCCCGCCGCCTGGCCACATCTTTATAGCTACCTTGTTAAGCACCCTATCCCCGCCGTTCTATGCACAACGGGGTACAGCGCAGACGACGAGAAACAAGTAGCTTTATTAGCCCAACGCATGCCTATATTTCGCAGCGCAAACATGTCCATGGGGGTGCATGTTTTAAAAACCTTGGCGGCATTAGCCAGCAAACTTTTGCCCGGCTTTGATATTGAAATTGTTGAAAAGCATCACAACCAAAAGGTGGATGCCCCCAGCGGCACTGCCCTGCAACTGCTGAACGCTGTAAAAAAGGACGATACCATTTTGCAGTATGGCCGTACACCCGCAAGCGGAAAGCGCGCTGCCGCAGAAATCGGTTTGCATGCCGTCAGAGGTGGCACCGTCGCAGGCGAACATGAGGTGGGTTTCTACGGCAGCAATGAAGTGTTGACACTGACCCACAGCGCTCAGAACCGCGCTGTTTTTGCTGCCGGCGCTCTAAGGGCTGCCAGTTTTATACAGGGAAAACCCGCCAAACTGTATACAATGGACGATTATATGAGTGAACTAAACAAATCATTTTAAAGTCGCTGATTTCTTTTCAATCAGCCTAGCATGTGGTATAATCAACCTATGGAAAATGGAAATAACAAAAGCGATATGCGCGTTTGCGGTATCATTGCCGAGTATGATCCCTTTCATCAAGGCCATGCGTGGCAGATAGCCCAAGTTAAGCACCAATTGGGTGCAAAGTACATCGTTTGCGTTATTTCCTGTGGGTTTTCACAGCGCGGTACACCTGCGATGTTTTCGACCCATGCCCGTGCGAAAATGGCGCTGGATGGTGGTGCTGACCTGGTGTTGGGCATGCCCTACGCCTACGGAACAGCCCAGGCCAACAGGTTTGCCATGGGCGGTGTTGGAATCCTGCACCAGCTGAAGGTGGTAACACACCTTTGTTTTGGTGTCGAGGAGAAAGCCTTTCCCCTTTTGCACCGGGCAAAGGACCATGGTTTAAAAGATAACCCCCTGGTGGCGCAAAAGTTGAAGGCAGGCGTATCGGCTGCCCGGGCGATGGGTGAAGCCCTGGCAGACATGCTGCCGGAGGCACCCACTGATACCATCCAAGCCCCCAACTTTATTCTGGGTTTGTGCTATCTGCAGGCACTAAAGGATCTTGACAGCGGGATACAGCCCTGGCCTATTGCCCGCAAAGGCCAGTACCATGATACGACTTTGCAAATGCTTCCCTCCGCCACTGCAGTCCGCTCAGCACTTGTTCGAGGCGATTGGGCTGGTGTACAGACTTCTGTACCTGAGACAACTTTTGCCATCATCCGCAAGGTCGCATTGGAAGGAAGGCTTCATCACGAAGAAGCGCTGGACAAGGTGCTTCTTAGCCGTTTGTTAACTACCAAACCCCACCACCTGCACGGGGTTCCCGAAATAAGCGAGGGTCTGGAAAACAGAATCCTCTCCAGCATCCGGGATGTAACCAGCGGAAAAGAACTGATTGCCGCCATCAAGACGAAGCGGTATACCTATGCCCGCATCAGCCGGGCCCTGAGCAATGTTTTGATGGAGCTAAAGGAAGAGGACATTCCCCCCATCCCCTCCTATGCGCGGCTGCTGGGTTTCCGCAGGGAAGCGGAGCCTTTGTTAAAAGCAATCGCCCCCAGTGGTTTTCCGCTGATCAGCCGCCCTGCAAAACACCTTGGTACCATGCTTGCTTCAGATATGCTGTCAGAACAATACTGGGCCCTTGGCGCAGGCTTGTCCTTTGCAAATGCATATAGAGAGCAAGTTATTATACGATAAAGAAAGGCGTGAACAAATTGAGAACCGTTACTGCTAGCCAAATCACAGAAACCGTCAAGAATCTCTTCCTGGACGCAAATCGGAACATCGGCAAGGATGTGACCGACAAGTTCCTCCAGTTCCAGGCATTGGAGGCTTCCCCTGTGGGCCGCACTGTACTGGATCAGCTGCTGGAAAACAACCGCATCGCTGCGGAGGATAAGGTACCCATCTGCCAGGACACCGGCATGGCCGTTGTCTTTATGGATGTGGGACAGGATGTGCATATCACCGAAGGCGACTACGAAAGCGCCATCAACGAGGGCGTAAGGCAAGCCTACGAGCAGGGTTACTTCCGCAAATCCGTCGTGGGAGAACCCCTGTTCCGGCGCACCAACACCAAGGATAATACCCCTGCCATTATCCATACCCGCATCGTTCCAGGGGATAAGGTTCATATTCTGGTAACAGCCAAAGGGTTTGGCAGCGAAAATATGAGTGCGCTGAAGATGCTTGTCCCTGCTGATGGCATCGAAGGCGTAAAGAAATTCGTGATTGAAACCGTGAAAAAAGCCGGGCCCAACCCCTGCCCCCCAATCGTGCTGGGCATTGGCATCGGCGGCACCTTTGAACAAGCCGCTTTGATGGCAAAGCGCTGCACCGCCCGTCCCCTGGATCAGGATAACCCAGACCCTAAATACGCAGAGCTGGAAAAAGAGCTGCTGGAAAAAATCAACTCCTTGGGCATTGGCCCAGCAGGTATCGGCGGCAATACCACAGCCTTGAAAGTCAGCATTGATTATATGGCTACCCATATTGCCGGTCTGCCTGTCGCTGTGAACATCTGCTGCCATGCTGCCCGTCACGCGGAACGTACAATTTAAGGGGGATTGAAGAATGAACACCATCAATATTCAACTGCCGTTAGATGATGCTGTCATCAAGGACTTGCGCGCAGGGGATTCTGTGCTGCTAAGCGGTTCCCTCTATACTGCCCGTGACGCTGCCCATAAACGCATGCTGGAAGCCCTCGAAAAGGGCGAACCTCTGCCCTTTGACATTAAGGGACAGGTTATCTACTATGTAGGCCCTGCGCCGGCAGGCCCGGGATATGCCGTTGGCTCCGCAGGCCCCACCACCAGCTATCGGATGGATGCTTACACTCCACAGCTGTTAAAGCTTGGCCTGAAGGGCATGATTGGCAAGGGCAAGCGCTCCGCCACCGTCATTGACGCCATGAAAGAGCATAATGCTGTCTACTTTGGCGCGACAGGCGGTGCCGCCGCGCTGATTGCTAAGCGCATCGTAAAGGCCGAGGTCATCGCCTATCCCGATTTAGGCGCAGAGGCAATTCACCGCTTTGAAATCAAGGATTTCCCCGCCACCGTCCTCATCGATTCCCTGGGCAACAACCTGTATGAGATTGGCCCCGCCCTGTACAAAACAAGCGATTTGTGATAGGATAAGCGCACTTTGCAGGAAGGGGGAGTGTGCATGAAGAGAAATTACGCAATACGTATGTTAGCGTTATTCCTTTGTGCACTGCTCCTCCTTCCTTTTGGTGTTTTGGCCAGCGATGCATACGATAGCAATGTTCCCGATAACCTGACGGCTGACCACATCAGAGGTGAGGCAGCCATTTTAATTAATGCGGATACCGGCGATGTCCTGTTTGAAAAGAACGCCGATGACCTGCATTACCCCGCTTCCACCACAAAGATTATGACTGTACTTCTGGGTGTGCTGATGGGAGACATGGAATCCACCGTCGTCACCACCCCCACAGCTGTCACATTAGGAGAAGAAAACGCATCCACCATTCCCCTTGAGGTGGGGCAGGAAATTAACTTCAAGGATTTATTGAATGCCACCATGGTGGCATCCGGTAATGATGGCGCTAATTTGATTGCGGAAACCATTTCTGGTTCCCAGGAGCAGTTTGCCACCCTGATGAACGAAGCTGCCTACAATTACGGCTGCTTCAATACCCATTTTACCAATGCCCATGGCTTGCACAATGATTATCATGTGTCCACAGCCCGGGATTTAGCCACCATTGCACAGGAAGCCATGCGCAACGACACCTTCCGGGAGATAGCGGGCCTCTACAGCTTTACCCTGCCGCGGAATAACATCAATGACGGGCGCAGGCTGACATCCAGGGACAGCATCTTTAAATCCCGTTCAGAAACGCCGGAAGACCAGCAATACTACTATGAATACGCTACGGGTGTTAAAACCGGTTATTATTCGCTGGCTGGTTACTGCTATGTAGCCTCCGCCTATAAGGACGGCATTCACCTGATTTCTGTGGTACTCAAAGGAACCAGCTATAAGCGGTGCTTTACAGACAGCATCCGCATGTTTAACTATGGCTTCAGCCAGTACATCAGCACCAGCGTAGAAGAAATCTATCAGCAAAACCCCAAGATTATCGATATCTCCGGCTTCGCGCTGGACGATCCGAACTTGGGCAGACTGGAACTGGACATCCATAAAATGGATCCTGCCGCCAACGACCACCTGGTAGGCCTGGTCAGCAAGCCAGACTCCCACCTGCAGGAGTATAACGCCCGCACCCAATTCCAGTTTACCAGAACGCTGGAAGCGCCCATCAATGCTGGAGAAACCATCGGCGTGATGACCTATTCTCCCTTTGACGGCGGTGAACCGGTGGAGTACGAGCTGATCGCCAGCCGCTCGGTGCAAAGGCGGGCAGCCATTGCCCCCTCACTGGCGGAAATTCTGCAGTTTGCCGAAAATGATCCCAATCCATTCCCCAAGTTTACCCTGGAGTTTTTATTCCTGATGCTGCTGCCTGTCCTTGCCGTAGCGCTGGTGCTGTTCCTATTGTTCAAGCTGTTCACCAGAAAACGGAAGCCCAAGCTAAAGCAGAAGCGTGGGTATAAAACCAGATACTTCCGTTAATACAAAAACTGCCTTCCTCCCACAACAGGAGCCGGCAGTTTCTTTACGTTATGAAATTTGCGGGAAGTTTTTTTCGTAGATCAGGCGCAGCCCTTTCAGGGTCAGCATGCCGTCGATGTGGTCGATGACCTTGGTTTCGGTGGCAATCAGGTGGGCGAAGCCGCCGGTGGCGACCACCTTCATGTCCTTCTCCCCCATTTCTTCCTTGATGCGCTCAATGATGTACTCTACCTGCCCCACATAGCCGTATATCATACCTGATTGCAGGTTGGCAATGGTACTGCGGCCGATAACGGTAGGGGGCTTAATCAGTTCAAAATGAGGCAGCTTGGCCGTACCCGTTACCAGGGCTTCGCTGGCAATGCGGATACCGGGGCAGATGCACCCGCCTTGGAAAGAACCCTCTTTATCCACCACGCCAAAGGAAGTCGCCGTGCCAAAGTCGATGAAGATGCAGGGGCCGCCGTAGTTGGTATAGGCCGCAACAGCGTTGCAGATGCGGTCGCTGCCCAGCTCCCTTGGGTTTTCATACTTAATATTGATGCCCGTTTTAATGCCGGGGGTTACAAAAACAGGTTCGATATCAAAGAAATCCCGGCACATATGGTCAATGGTGTAGTTGATGGTGGGTACAACGGAAGAGATGATGATGCCGCTGACAACGGACAAATCCACCTTGCTGTGGTGGAACATATCTTCCAGCGTAATGCCATACTCATCGCTGGTGTACTGACGGTTTGTAGACATCCTCCAGTAGTGTTCCATTTTCTTCCCATCAAACAGACCGGTTTTGATGTTGGTGTTCCCGATATCCATAACAAGAATCATTTTTGCGCTCCTTCAGGAAATAGATTGGCTTTGCGTACAGCGGCTACAATGGGCGGTACCAGTAGGGCAGCGGCCAAAGCTTCCATGCTGCCCCCCAGCAGGCCAGTACCCAGAATAATGGTTACTACGCGGCTGGTGTCCAGGCTGGTGATGGTGTAGAAAAACCACATCATCCCCAAGTACAGCACTGTGTTGGTTAGGGATGCCAGTGCTGATGCTATAGGGGAAGCCATCATTCTGGGCGAAAGGCTCTTGTACATCACATGGGCTACAACGGGCACAAGGAGCCTGGGCACATAGCACATCAGGATGGCCAGCAGGGGGGATTTTGCCAGCAGGGTGCCTGCCAGCAGGCTGGGCGGCGTCATGGACATCCCCAGCATGCTCATCATGCTGACCGTGCCGAAAACGAACCCCAGCAGCAAACCTGTGGGCAGCCCCATCAGCAGGGTGCCTGTAATAACAGGGATACAAAGGATGGTTATGTTGATAAAGCCCAGGGGGATTAATCCCAGGGGGGTTAGCCCCAGCAGGGCGACCAAGGCGATGAAGAATCCCTTTACGGTAATACGTTTAATCTGTTTGTGATTCATTTTTCCCTCCGTTCAAGTTCTACCGATACCTGACGATACTGCTTCAGATGCTTGTCCGGCCCCAGGGGGTGCCGGCGAAATAAATTATAGCAAAGGGTACCTTCCTTGTCAAAAAGAGGCGGGGCTTGCTGACCCCGCCTCCAATATAATTCTTTGTTCTGCCCTTATTGCTGCGCTGCTTCGTTAATGGCATCCAGCACAGCCTGGGTTGTGGTGGTGGCACCGCTGATGGCCTGGATATCCTCCATGTTGAGCGGCGCTTTCTTGCCAATGAATTGCTCTGCAAAAGCAGGCTCCTTGGCCTCTTCACCAAAGCCTGCCGTCTCTGCGAAATTTTCATCGCCAATGATCAACGACTTGATGGTAGCACCGTCCTCCTCAAAGGTGACTGCTACCGCCACCGGGCCGGCATAACCATCCTTCAGAATAACAACGGGCTCATCTTCCTCTATGGCCTCGAGGGCTACTGTGACATCGCTGGCCTTTGCGGCTTCGGCTTCTGCCAGCTGCTGGGTCAACTCCTCCACCTTTTTTTCCAGCTCAGCTTTCTGTCCGGTTAATTCACTAATTTGCTTTTCCATTTCTTGCAGGTTTGTCTTTAGGGTACCCAGTTCCTTATCCTTGCTTTCTACATTGGCCTTCAACTCTTCCACCTGGGTATTGAGCCCTTCTGCCGCCGCCTTGGTTTGGGAGGATAACTCCTCAACCTGCTTGTCTAACCCTTCTTTAACTGCTGTCAACTCATCAAAGGCAATTTTTTTGGCATCCAGCTGGGCTTGTAATTCTGCCAGCTTGGTATTCTGTTCTGCCAGTATTGTTTCACTGCCTGCTTTCTCCTGGTTTAACTGATCCAGGGAGCTCTGTGCAGTTTTCAGCTCTTCCGCCGCTTTGTCCAGCGATGCCTGGATGGTGGCTTTTCCCTCTATTTCGCTCTCCAGCGCCGCAATGGCTGCAGTAGCAGCTTCCTTTTCGCTTGTCAGTGTTTCCTTATCCTTTGTAAGGGTTGCAATGGTTGTTTCCAGGGTTTTCTTTTCTGTTGTCAGGGTGTTTTTCTGGCCCGTCAGCACACCGATTCCAATGGCGGCGACCAAGACCACTGCTGCGAGAATCAGGGATAGTTTCTTCATGGATATCCTCCTTACGTTATTGAAGCCAAGACAGAAGCATCTCCTCGTCAAAGCCGACCAACACGCGTCTGCCGTCACGTATCAGCGGTGTCACAAGAAACTCCGGATGTTCCAAGAGGTATGTCAAAATGGTATCACGGTTGGTTGTGTAGGAGATGGGATGTTCCTTAACTTTAGGTAAAGTTTTATCTATAAGAGAGTCTACCCCGTATTTATCTGCAAAAAGGGTTAACTCCCGTAAGCCCAGGCGATGTTTCTTTAAATCAACAATTTGCACCGGTATGCGCCGCTCCTTAAAAAAGCGCAGCGCTTTTTGCACATCAAAGTTCTTTTTCAGTTGGTAAAGCTGAATGTTCACTTGTCAATCTTATTTTCTTCATTAAAAGGCAGGTCAAGGCGGTTGGTGCCGTCTGCCCAAAGATGATCAAGGCGGTAATATGCCCTGTCCTCCTGGTGGAAGATGTGCACGATGATGTGGTTAAAATCGAGCACAATCCACCGACCTTCCTGGGCACCTTCCCTGCGCCTTAACTGAAGCCCCATTTCCCCTGCCTTCATGTCGATATGCTCGGCCAGGGCTTTTACCTGCAGGGCATTATGGCCCGTGGCGATGACAAGGTAGTCTGTCAGCACTGTCAGGTGCTTCACATCCAGCGCAACAATGTCCTGGGCTTTGCGCTCATAGAGTTGGTTGGCTAATTGAATGGCTACGTCTTTTTCGTTCATGATGTTCCCCCTTATGAATAAATTTGTAAGGCTAATTCTTCCATAGCCCGCAACGATTTTTGTGAGTAGGTGCCGCCGGTTGCATAGATGTGCTGCTGGGTTGACTCAAAGCACGCAAGGGCAGCGGAGAGGAGGTTTGTTCTTGCCAGAACGCGTATCTGCTCCAACCCAGGAAATGGGTGACGACGCGGTTCGATGGTATCTGCAACGAATATACAAAGCTCCAGCATGGACATGCCGCTGCGGCCCATGGTATGGTATGCAATCGCATTTAAAATATCTTCATCCTGTATGCCGAAGCGTTCCCTGGCAATCAATGCACCCACGCTGCCGTGCAACAAAGCGCCGGAGGACAACATTTCCGGATCCTCCGTCAAGCGATTCTTTATGGCAACCTGCCGCAATGCAGCCAGGGGCATGCACTTTGCGCTGTCATGCAACATGGCTGCTACAGACGCCTTCAGCATGGGAATACCATGGATATATGCCAGGTCAACCGCTGTTTCCCGCACGGAAATGGTATGCTGAAGCCGCGCTGGATTTAGCGAAGGCTTGAGGAGGTTTTCATAATCCGGCATATACAGCCCATTGCGGGCGATATAATGGGTTACCCTTTTATCCAGCATATCCTGTGCATCGTTGAAAAGCGCAATTTGTTTGCGCACCAAGACGGCTGAAGGATAGGCGGTTCCGCTGTAGCCAATATGTACCTTGGCCCCATAAGCCCTTGCCAGGTCTGCCAGTTGGTTCAGGTTATAGCCCGGCCTTGGACAGACAAGAAACTCGCACAGTGTAAACAATTCCTGGACATTTTGCCAGTACTGCAAGCCTTGCAAACGGTCGGCACCGATGATGTAAAATAGTTTAGCATCCCGGTAAGAATCCTTCACCCTGCGTACGATATCGTAAACTGACGGCCTTGCTTGCTTAAAGCGCAAATCCGGTACATTTATGGTGGGGTTCTCTTCTGTAGCCAACAGCGCCATGGCCCGGCGATGGTTGAAAGAGGCGGAAGGCTGCCTATGTTCCGCCGATGATAAGGGGATGAAAAGCACCTCATCAAGGGGAACAGACTTGGCAAAGCTGTCGGCAATGCGCACATGCCCTAAATGGATTGGGTCAAAGGAGCCGGACAGTATGCCAATGGAGCGCACGCAATCACCCTTTCAATGTTCTTGCCATAATTATACCCCAAATGTCATGAAATTTAAAGCGCATGAAAAAAGCAGCCCAGTGAGCTGCTTTTCTAATTGCATGAAGATGCTTAAATCATCTCGATGATGCACATCTCCGCTGCGTCGCCGCGGCGCGGCCCTAAGCGGGAAATGCGGGTATAGCCACCGGAAGAATTCTTTTCCTGATTGCGGGTACGGTACTTGGGGCCGTATTCGCGGAAAAGCTTCTCCACCACGGGATGCTTGTTATCCTTGGTGCGCTCCCGGTAGTCGCTCTTGCTCTCGTCCTTCTTCTTGGTCTCCTGAAAATCATACAGGAAGGCCATCATCAGGCGGCGGGCATGGAGCTTGCTGGGCAGGTCATTGGTGACTTCCAGAGAAACAATCTGCCCTTTGTCATTATGATATTCTTTGGTGGCCTGCACGCTGTTATCGTACTCGCGGACAGCCAGTGTCACCATCTTATCCGCGATACGGCGGACTTCCTTGGCACGGGTAACAGTGGTTTCAATGCGACCGTGCCAAAGCAGGCTGGTAACCTGGTTGCGCAGCAGTGCTTTGCGCTGATCTGCCGGCCTGCCAAGTTTACGTTGTGCCATGGGGTATTCCTCCTTTGCCCAGGTCGGGCAGATTATTCGTCAGATTTGCGCAGGGACAGACCAAGAACTGCTAGCTTTTGTCCGACTTCTTCCAGGCTCTTCTTGCCAAGGTTGCGCACCTTCATCATGTCTTCCTGGCTCTTTTGAACCAGTTCGCCCACCGTGTTGATGCCTGCGCGCTTGAGGCAGTTAAATGCCCTGACAGACAGATCCAGTTCATCGATGGTCATTTCCATGTTCTTGCCGGTGGTTACTTCCTCAGGCTCCAGGTTCAGCGGCTGAACCGGCTGATCTGTTAGCTTGGTAAAGATGGAAAGCTGCTCGGTGAGGATTTTTGCAGCCATACCGATGGCTTCATCGGGATAAATGCTGCCGTTTGTCCACACTTCGAGAATGAGCTTATCATAGTCAGTCGCCTGCCCGACACGGGTATCTTCCACCATGTAGTTCATCTTACGGATAGGCGTATAGATGGAATCAATGGGGATTACGCCGATAGGCATGGGGTTTTGCTTGTTGCGCTCTGCGGGCACGTAGCCACGGCCCTTATCCAATGTCATCCAGATGTGCAGCTTGGCACCCTTGCTGAGGGTGGCAATGTGCAAGTCGGGATTGACGATTTCCACTTCACTGTCCACACGAATATCGGAAGCTTTTACTTTTCCGGGACCTACCGCGCTGATTTCCAGCATTTTAGGTTGATCGGAAAATAGTTTAACGGACAGTTCCTTCAGGTTCAGGATAATTTCCGTTACGTCTTCCTTGACGCCGGGGATGGTGGAAAACTCATGCTGCACATCCTCAATATTGATGCTGGTGACGGCAGCGCCGGGCAGGGAGCTAAGCAGGACACGGCGCAATGCATTGCCCAGGGTATGGCCAAAGCCGCGCTCCAGGGGTTCTACAACAAAACGGCCATAATGTTCGGTTTCGTTTTGTTCTGTGCGTTCAATACGCGGATTCTCGATTTCTGCGATCACAGCTTATTCTCCTCCAATTTCATCAATCTGTCCAGCAATAGCGGAATAGGTTAACGGGAGTAGAATTCGACAATCATGTTCTCCTGCAGGCTGAAGTCTACATCGTCACGGGCAGGCAGCGCCGCTACGGTCGCCGTCAGCTCATCAGCGTTCAAAGACAGCCATTTGGGCAGGATACGGGTAGAGCCTTCGCGCACAGCTTTGAAATGATCCATTTCCTTGCTCCGGGCGCGGACAGTGATGACATCGTCGCTTTTCACCGTGAAGGAAGGAATATCAACCTTCTTGCCGTTGACCAGGAAGTGGCCATGGTTGACCAACTGGCGGGCCTGGGCGCGGGAAGCAGCCATGCCTGCGCGGTACACCACGTTATCCAGCCTGCGCTCCAAAAGCTGGAGCAGGTTTTCGCCGGTAACACCCTTCATGGTGGTGGCGCGGTTATAGGTGCGTTTAAACTGCGTTTCAAGAACGCCATAAGCACGGCGCGCCTTTTGCTTCTCACGAAGCTGCGTGCCATACTCACTCATTTTACGTTGACGGGCCTGGCCATGCTGGCCGGGCGGTGTGGGCCGTTTGCCTACCGCGCATTTCTGGGAGAAGCACTTTTCACCCTTGAGGAAGAGCTTGGTGCCCTCGCGACGGCATTGACGGCAAGCGGAGCTTGTATATCGTGCCATTTGTGGACCTCCTTCTTACACTCTTCTGCGTTTTGGCGGACGGCAACCATTGTGCGGAATGGGCGTCACGTCTTTAATCATGGTAACTTCAAGGCCAGCCGTTTGAAGTGAACGGATGGCAGCCTCACGGCCTGAGCCGGGGCCTTTGACGTACACTTCAACCGTGCGAAGACCAAACTCCGTCGCGGCTTTGGCGGCAGTTTCAGCAGCCATCTGCGCCGCAAAGGGCGTGGACTTTTTGTTGCCACGGAAACCCATGCCACCGGCGCTGGCCCAGCTTAAAGCATTGCCCACGGTGTCGGTGATGGTAACAATGGTATTGTTGAAAGAAGAACGGATATGCACAACGCCGCGCTCAACGAGCTTCTTCTCACGGCGTTTACGCGAAACCTTCTTCAGGTTAGCTTTTGCCATTTAAATTTCCTCCGTGCCTATTGGCTAATGATGTCAGCGGCCTTACTTGGTTGCTTTCTTGCTGCCAGCAACCTGTTTCTTGGGGCCTTTGCGGGTACGCGCGTTTTGCTTGGTGTTCTGTCCCCTGACAGGAAGGGAGCGACGGTGGCGAACGCCACGATAGCTGCCAATTTCCACCAGGCGCTTAATATTGAGCGACACTTCACGGCGCAGGTCACCCTCCACCTTGGTGTGATGCTCAATATAATCACGCAGTTTGCTGATATCATTTTCGGAGAGGTCCTTCACGCGGATATCAGGGCTGATTTCGGTTTCAGCAAGGATTTTCTTGGAAATGGCCGGGCCGATACCGAAGATATAGGTCAATCCGATCTCCACGCGCTTTTCTCTGGGCAGGTCAACACCCGCTATACGTGCCATGTGTAGGATACACCTCCAAAATGATGTGGTTTTTTTAAACCTGTTTCCGGGTTGGAAAGGCCCGGGTATGTATGATAAAACCGTATGGTCCCAGCATAGCCAGGCAGCCGCCCATACGATTCATCAGCACCTATTAACCCTGCTTTTGCTTGTGCTTGGGATTTTCGCAGATGATCATCACATGACCTTTGCGCTTAATAATCTTGCACTTTTCGCAAATGGGTTTGACAGACGGACGAACTTTCATTGGGTCTACCTCCTAATTGGAATGTCTTGACAGAACGATTAGTTTTTGCTGCGCCACGTAATGCGGCCCCTCGTCAGGTCATAGGGGGATAGCTCAATCGTGACTTTGTCCCCCGGGTAGATGCGAATGAAATGCATGCGCATTTTACCGGAGATATGGGCCATAATGCGGTGACCATTTGCCAGTTCAACACTGAACATGGCATTGGGCAAGGCTTCTATGACCTTACCTTCAATTTCGATAACATCCTCTTTGGGCAAAAATACAGCCTCCTTTGGCTCCGTCAGGACATGCCGCTTGATATCACGGTCAGCGCTTTGTTGACATCACTGTTCTTCAGTTGGTTTCGTTCAAACAATGAGACAATGTCGGGCAGTTCGTGACCAAGTGGCATCAGGTGTTTGCGCCGTTTTTTCTTCATGTGATCCACGGGATGGGTTTTTCCATCACAAATCATCACAAAATCAGCGTCCATCTCATATAATACCACAAAGAGCCTGCCTTTGTCACGCCCTTTTTGTGATTTTACAACAATTCCTTTGCAGACGGATGGCTTCAAGTACCTTCTCCTGCCCTTTGTAGGTAATCATCCCATTTAAAATCGGGATAAGAGAGTATTTCAGGCAACCCTTCCCCTACGGCAATGGTATGCTCATAGTGGGAACAGGGCGAATGGTCGTGGGTTACAAAGGTCCACCCATCATCCAGCATGTTGACGCGAAAGTCCCCCATGGTGATCATTGGTTCTACCGCCAGAGTCATACCCGTCTTGAGGCGATTGCCCCGACCCGGTTCTCCAAAGTTGGGAACATTGGGATCCTCATGGGTGTTACGGCCGATGCCATGGCCTGTCAGCGCTCGTACCACGCCGTAGCCATGGTTCTCTGCGTGACGCTGCACCGCGGCGCCAATATCGCCGATGCGATTGCCGTTAATAGCCTGGCGCACCCCTTCGAAGAAACATTCTTCGGTGATGCGTATCAGCCTTAGCTTGTCAGGGGCAACGTCACCAACAGGCACCGTAATGGCACTGTCCGATTGCCAGCCATCTAAGATGACACCGCAATCGATGCTGAGTATGCTGCCTTCCTGCATAACAACCTTGTCAGAGGGGATGCCGTGCACCACCTCAGAATCCAAGGATGTGCATATGCTGGCAGGAAAGCCCTGATAGCCAAGGAACGATGGCTCCGCATGGTTGCGGCGTATCAGCTCTTCAGCGTAGGCGTCCAGGGCGGCGGTGGTCATGCCGGGCTTAACCGCTTCCTGTAACTTGCAAAGAACCTCATACAACAGGTGGCCTGCTTTGCGCATTTTTTCAATTTGCTTGGGATTTTTTACGAATATCATCTTAAGCCTTTAACAGGTTTTCAAAGTCTCTGCGGTTATCTTCCACAGAACCGGATGCATCGATACCCCGCAACAAACCCTTCTCCCGGTAGTAGGCAATCAGCGGAGCGGTCTGCTCATCATATACCTTCAACCGCTTGCGGATGGTTGTTTCGCAGTCGTCCACCCGTTGAATCAGCTTGCCGCCGCAATTGGGGCACAGTTCAGGATTATCCAGGGTAGTAATGTGAAATGTTCCGTTGCAATCCGGGCATACGCGGCGTCCGGACAGGCGTTTGACAATGATTTCGTTGTCTACCGCCATGAACACCACCATGTCGATGTCGGCTATCTTCTCCAGCGCATGGGCCTGAGCCAATGTGCGGGGAAAGCCATCAAGAATGTAGCCATTCTTGCAGTCTTCTTCCTTCAGGCGTTCATTGACCATACCGATAATGACGCTATCAGGCACCAGTTCACCCTTGTCCATGTAAGCTTTGGCTTCAAGTCCAAGCTTGGTGCCATGGGCTTGATGGGCGCGCAGCATATCACCAGTGGAAATCTGCGGGATGCCCGTCTTCTTCACCAGATAAGAGGCCAATGTGCCTTTCCCCGATCCAGGAGGGCCAAGGAAAATCAGGTTCATCTTTCACCTCAAAATCCCACCCCGCCTTGAGGCGGGGCTGGGATTTGTACGAAACAAGTGTTTACAGGAAACCCTTGTAGTTGCGCATAACCATCTGAGCTTCCAACTGACGGACTGTTTCCATGGAGACACTGACAGCAATCAGCATGGAGGATGCCGCGTAGGGAATCTGTACGCTCTGCCATACATACAGCAGGGAGGGCACAGTCGCCAGGATGGCCAGGAAAAGGGCTGCGAACAGGGTCAGACGACGGGTTGTACGTGCCAGGAAGTCGGAGGTATTCTTGCCCGAGCGAATGCCGGGGATGGTGCCGCCTTGCTGGTTGATGTTCTTGGCAATATCCTGAGGATTGAAGCTGATGGACGAATAGAAGTAAGTAAACGCCAGAATCAGCAGTGCCGTAGTAATCAGGTACAGACCGGATGTCTGATGCATGTTGGCCTGCCACCACTTATAGGCACCCGAGTTGGTACCAAACATCGCGATGATGGTGCCCGGGAAAGCCATGAAGGAGTAGGCAAAGATCAGGGGCAGAACGCCGACGCTCATGACCTTTACAGGGATGTGCGTGCTTTGTCCGCCGTACATCTTGCGGCCAACAACGCGCTTGGCATACTGCACCGGGATGCGGCGTTCGCCAAGGTCGATGAAGGTAACGACGGTGATAATCGATAGAGTAAACAGGATAAGTATCAGGAATTGGACCACAGTGGTCGTTCCCTGCTGGACACCCAGCACTTCCAGGAAGGCCGTCAGGATGCCGTTGAAGAGGTTGGAGATGATACCGGCGAAGATCAGCAGCGAGATACCGTTGCCTATCCCCTTTGCCGTTACCCTTTCACCAATCCACATGGCAAGGGCCGTACCGCCTGCCATGGTTACACCAATGGACAGGAGGCCGAAGAAGTTGTTGTACTCAGGCTTTAACACCTTGGTCTGCTGGGCAATACCCATGGAAGCAGACTGGAGACCGGCTACGATACCAATGGCCTGCACAACAGCCAGCACAATGGTGGTGTAGCGGGTGATCTTGTTGATCTTTTCTTTCCCCTCTTCGCCGCCTTCTTTGGACAGCCGCTCCAGCGCCGGGATGGCGATGGTCAGCAGCTGAATGATAATGCTGGCGTTGATGTAGGGGGTGATGCCCATGGCCATGACGGTCATCTGCTGGAAGGCGTTACCCGTCATCATGTTCACCAGGTTGAGCGCGTCAAACTGTTGAGATACTTCCTGTACGACACTCGCATTGATGCCGGGAACCGGAATCATACTGACGAGCCGGTAAACCAGCAGCATGAAGAAGGTATACAGGAGCTTCTTGCGAATCTCCAGTACCTTCCAGGCATTGCGCAAAGTATCCAACATGTTATACCTCCTCAGCCTTGCCGCCTGCAGCCTCAATCTTTTCCTTCGCGGAGGCAGTAAACTTGGCCGCCTGGACAGTCAGCTTCTTGGTCAGCTCGCCGCCGCCAAGAATTTTGACGCCTTCGCCTACCTTTTTCACAAGGCCGGCTTTCTTCAGGGCTTCCAAATCAACCACGTCGTTATTCTCAAACCGCTCTTCCAGGCTAGCCACATTCACAGTGGCATACACCTTGGAGAAAACGTTCACGAAGCCCATTTTGGGCAGACGACGTGTCAAAGGCATCTGGCCGCCTTCAAATCCGGGGGCTTTACCGCCGCCGGAGCGTGCCTTGGCACCTTTGTGACCTTTGCCGGAGGTCTTGCCAAGACCGGATCCTACGCCTCGGCCAAGGCGCTTCGGGGCAGTCGTAGAACCCGCATTGGGTTTCAACTCGTGCAATTTCATGAGGGCGTCCTCCTTATTCGTTGACTTCTTCCACTTCAACCATGTGCTTGACCACGAAGATCTGGCCACGGATGCAGGCATTGTCTTCCTTTACAACAGTCTGACCAATTTTGCGAAGGCCCAGGGCCTTTACTGTGTCAATCTGCTTTTGCAGGCAGCCAATGGTGGATTTCTTTAATGTAATCTTCAGTTTCATTTCTCTCCTCCTCAGCCCAGGATTTCTTCAACAGTCTTGCCGCGCATTTGGGCAACCTGTTCTGCGGAGCGGAGAAGCTTCAACCCTTCCACCGTGGCTTTCACGGTGTTGATGGGGTTGCTGGTGCCAAAGCTCTTGGTGCGGATGTCGCGCACACCGGCCAATTCCAGTACGGCACGGGCAGCACCGCCGGCAATAACGCCAGCACCTTCCTCGGCGGGCAGCATGACCACTTTGCTGGTACCAAAGTAACCAGTGGTCTGATGGGGAATGGTGGTGCCAACAACCGGAACATTGATCAGATGCTTCTTGGCATCCTCCACCGCTTTACGGATTGCTTCGGGGATTTCCACAGCCTTGCCAGTGCCGGCGCCTACGCGGCCAGCGCCGTCGCCTACCACAACCAGCGCAGCGAAGCGCATGTTGCGGCCGCCTTTAACGGTCTTGCTGACACGGTTGATGGAAACCAACTTCTCTTTAAATTCGTTGTCCATTTCTTCTCTACGAGCCATGCGTCAATTCCCTCCTCTCAAAATTTGAGTCCGGCTTCACGCGCGCCGTCTGCCAGGGAAGCGATGCGTCCGAGATAGACGTAGCCGCCACGGTCAAACACGACGTTAGTGATGCCAGCCTGGAGCGCACGCTCCGCGACAGTTTTACCGACCAGTTTAGAAATATCAACCTTGTTTTTATCCTCGGCGACTTTCTTCATGTCCGGTTCCATGGACGAAGCCTGGGCTAGGGTGATACCCTTGGTATCATCGATGACCTGGGCATAGATGTATTGGTTGCTGCGAAATACACACAGGCGCGGCATATCGGGTGTGCCGCTGATCTTTTTGCGCACGCGAGCGTGACGGATGACACGCATTCCATTGCGATCGTGCTTTTTAAACATATGCGTTCACTCCCTTCAATTATTTGCCGGCCTTGCCTTCCTTGCGGCGGATATGCTCACCCTTGTACTTGATGCCCTTGCCCAGGTAGGGTTCAGGCTTGCGTACAGCGCGGATATCGGCGGCAAGGTTGCCTACGACCTGTTTGTCAATCCCCTTCACCACGATGGTGGTGGGGCTGGGTGTTTCAAAAGAGATACCGTCGGGGGCATCAAACACCACGGGATGAGAATAACCGGCGTTTACAGTCAGCTTCTTGCCTTCTGCCTGGGCACGGTAACCAGTACCAACGATTTCCAGGGTTTTCTCAAACCCTTCCGTTACGCCTACAACCAGGTTATGCACCAGGGAGCGATACAAGCCATGCATGGACTTGTGGGGTTTGGAATCGCTGGGACGCTCCAGCGTCAGGATGCCATTATCCTGGACGAGTTTAAAATCACGGTGAACCTTCTGGGAAAGCGTTCCTTTGGGGCCTTTGACGACAACATTGTTTTCATCATCGACCGTTACTGTCACGCCCGCAGGCACCGGGATCGGAAGTTTTCCGATTCGAGACATAATTGCACCTCCAATGCGTTACAGCTTACCAGATATAGGCCATGACTTCGCCACCCAGGTTTTCCTTGCGGGCTGCGCGGTCAGTCATGAGGCCTTTGGATGTAGAGATAATAGCGATACCCAGGCCGCCCAGAACCTTGGGCAGGTCATCGCAGTTGGCGTACACGCGCAAACCAGGCTTGGAAATACGCTTGAGGCCTGCAATAACGGGCTGGCTCTTGCCGTTGAGATACTTGATGGTCAGCTTGATCTGGCCCTGGACACCGTCATCGATGTTTTCATAGGCTTTGATGTAGCCTTCATCATAAAGAATCTTGGCAATCGCTTTTTTAGCTTTGCTCGCGGGGATGATGACCGAGTCATGCTTGGCGACTTGCGCGTTGCGGATTCTGGTCAGCATATCGGCGATCGGATCATTCATAATCATAGTCGAACCTCCTTTTCCGTATTCCTGTTACCAGCTTGCCTTACGCACGCCGGGGATTTGACCCTTGTAAGCCAATTCCCTGAAGCAGATACGGCAGACACCGTACCGACGAAGCACCGAGTGCGGACGGCCGCACAGACGGCAGCGAGTGTACGCACGGGTGGAGAACTTCGGCTTGCGGGCCTGACGAATTCTCATGCTTGTTTTTGCCATTGTTCAATCCTCCCTTATTGTGCGAAAGGCATGCCAAGAAGGCTCAGCAGCTCTTTGGCTTCCTCGTCGGTGTTGGCTGTGGTGACAAAAATCATTTCCATGCCGCGAATCTTTTCCACCTTATCGTAGTTGATTTCGGGGAAGATCAGCTGCTCCTTGATGCCCAGGGCATAGTTGCCGCGGCCATCGAAGGCTTTGTTGGAAACGCCGCGGAAGTCGCGGACGCGGGGCAGCGCGATGCTGACCAGGCGGTCGAAGAACTCTTCCATGCGGGCGCCGCGCAGGGTGACCTTAGCGCCGACGTTCATGCCTTCACGAACTTTAAAGTTTGCGACGGACTTTTTTGCCTTGGTTACCACAGGCTTCTGACCAGCAATTTCAGTCAGCTCGGCCACTGCTGTTTCCAGCATCTTGGCGTTTTCCTTGCAGTCGCCCAAACCGATGTTGATGATAATTTTGGACAGCTTGGGGATTTCCATCACGTTGCTATAGCCGAACTTCTGCTGTAAGGCAGGGACAGCTTCAGACGTATACTTTTCTTTCATGCGTGTTGCCATTTGCTGTTTCCTCCTCCTTAGTCAATCTGTTCGCCGCACTTTTTGCAAGTACGGATTTTTTTGCCGTCGGTGACCTTCACGCCGGAGCGGGAGGGTTTACCGCACTTCTGGCACACCAACATGACGTTGCTGGCATCAATGGCAGCTTCCTTCTTGATGATGCCGCCGGGTTGTCCCTGGGCACGTGATTTTTGATGCTTGGTGACCATGGCCACACCTTCAACAACCACTTTGCCGCTCTTGGGGTAGGATTGCAGAACTTTACCTTTGACGCCTTTGTCCTTACCGGAGATGACAATGACTTCATCCTTGGTTTTTACATGCATTTTCATTGCCTTTACTCCTTACAGTACTTCAGGCGCGAGGGAGACGATTTTCATAAAATCCTTCTCACGCAGTTCACGGGCCACCGGCCCAAAGATACGGGTTCCGCGGGGTTGCTTGGCATCGTTGATGATGACAGCGGCGTTATCATCAAATGCGATATAACTGCCGTCGGGACGACGCCTTTGTTTACGTACACGGACGATAACGGCTTTAACAACCTCGCCCTTCTTTACCTGGCCACCCGGAGCCGCAGACTTCACGCTGGCGACGATGATGTCACCGATGGATCCTGTGCGGCGGAATGAACCGCCCATCACGCGGATGCACATGATTTCCTTAGCGCCAGAGTTATCGGCTACCTTGAGCCGAGATTGTGGCTGAATCATAGAGGTTCCTCCTTTATAGATTCCTCATCATGGGCCTACTTGACGCATGAGAGGTCGTACACGAATTACTTCGCTTTCTCAATGATCTCCACCACACGCCAGCACTTGTCTTTGCTGATGGGGCGGGTTTCCATTACTTTCACGGTATCCCCGATACCGCAGGCATTGAGTTCGTCATGGGCCTTCAGTTTGCTGGTGCGCTTCATAATCTTGCCATACAGGGGATGGCGGACACGGCGGTTCACAGCAACGACGACGGTTTTTTCCATTTTATCGCTGACCACTACGCCAACGCGGGTCTTGCGAAGTCCTCTTACTTCTGACATTCATTTGCCTCCTTTCACGGTTATCGGGTCGCCTTTTTGGCTGCCTGGGTCTGCATGGTCATGGCACGAGCGATGTCGCGCTTGACTTCAGAAATCTGCATGGTGTTCTCCAGCTGACCGGTGGCGAGCTTGAAACGAAGGTTGAACAGCTCGGACTTAAGCTCGGCGATTTTCGCGGTCAGTTCCTCGGGTTTCATTGCTGCGTATTCGCTTGCCTTCATTGACTATCACCACCCATTTCAATCGGATTCTGCGCCTTGGACATAATTCTGGTCCGAAGGGGCAGTTTGTTGGACGCAAGGCGCAGCGCTTCCTTGGCTACGGCTTCATCCACGCCGCCAACCTCAAAGAGGACGCGGCCGGGCTTCACAACGGCTACCCAGTACTCGGGAGATCCCTTACCGGAACCCATGCGGGTTTCAGCGGGTTTTGCCGTTACAGGCTTGTCGGGGA
>CAYFSQ010000023.1:17989-25814 GCA_964345895.1 uncultured Oscillospiraceae bacterium | reverse complement strand
GTGGCGTCTACGCCGCAGACGGGGCAGGTGTAGTTGTCGGGCAGGGGGTCGCCTTCGTAGATGTAGCCGCAGACACGGCATTTCCACGCCACGGCGGCGGCGGCTTGGGCGGCGGTATCCTGGGGCTGGGCGGCGCCGCCCAGGGCGGCCAGGATGTCGTCCCCCAGTTTATCAAGCTGCTGGGCGGTTTCTTCGTTTGGGGTGGACAGAAGGGTGACGGTGTCGCCCACCTTGCGCATGTTCTTCATGCCCCCAAGGATGGCCTCCATTTTGGCAGCGGCAGCGGGGGACCAGCTGCCGTTTTCCACCAGGGAATAGCTGCGGTTTTGCAGGTTGTGGGCGGCAAAGTCGTTCAGGGCGTTTTTCATGGGGGTGAACACGTCCATGTTGTAGGTCACGCTGCACAAGGCGATATGGCCGCAGCGGAAGGCCTCGGCAATCAGCTCGCTGACATGGGTTTTGGACACATCATAGGTGGCCACATTGCGCTGGCCCCCCTGGGAAAGGCGCTTGGCCAGCAGGTTGGCGGCATTCTCCGTGCCGCCGTAGATGGAGCCGTACATCACCAGGGCTGCCTCGGGCTCTTCGGGGGTGTAGCTGCTCCACTTGTCGTACTTATCCAGCAGCCAGCCCAGATCCTCGCGCCAGAGGGGGCCGTGGAGGGGCAGCAGCATCTGGATGTCCAGGGTAGCGGCCTTCTTCAATACATCCTGCACCTGCTGGCCGTACTTGCCCACGATGTTGGTATAGTAGCGGCGGGCATCGGACAGCCACTCTTCCTTAAAGTTTACCTCATCAGCAAAGAGGTTGCCGCCCAAGGCGCCAAAGGTGCCAAAGGCATCGGCAGAAAACAGCACTTTGTCGGTGCTGTCGTAGGTGACAATTACCTCGGGCCAGTGCACCATGGGGGCTTCCACAAAGGTCAGGTTGTGTTTGCCCGTGCTTAGTTCCATGCCTTCTTTGACGATGTAGCCCCAATCCTCCACACGAAAGTCAAAGAACTGGTTGATGATCTTCGCCGCGGCGGCAGAGCACAGCAGCTTCACCCCGGGGTAGCGGGCCATCACCTGGGAGAGGGCGGCAGAGTGGTCCGGCTCCATATGCTGGATCACCATATAATCCAGCCCCCGGCCCTTCAGCGCCGTTTCCAGGTTCTCAAAGAAGGGGTTAATGGCGGTGCGATCCACCGTGTCAAAGAGTACCGTCTTTTCATCCAGCAGCAGGTAACTGTTATAGCTGACACCCCGGGGCACGGGGTAGACGTTTTCAAACAGGGCGATGCGGCGGTCGTCCACGCCGATGTAGAGGATATCCTCCGTCACCTTCCGGACGGTGCCGCTGCCGGCAAACTGCTTTTTGCCGGGGAAAAGAGGGGCGGGCTTCTCCTCCGCCAGGGCGTGGGGCAGCTCCCCCATGACCCCCAGCGCCGCGGCGCTGGCCATGCCGCCTGCCGCCGTCTTGATGAACTGGCGCCTGTCCATGGATTGTTTCATATGCAAACCCTCCTTGTGGTATGTTCCTGTCTGAATTATAGCCACTCATCAAAGCAATTGCAACGCGGATTTATAGCAAGCAAGGGGATCACAACAGGGTATAATAGCCTATACCAAAGGAAAGAGGGGGAGCCATGCACACCTACATCGTATTGCTGCGGGGCGTCATGCCCACCGGCAAAAACCGCGTGCCCATGGCGGATTTGCGAAAAGCGCTGACCGAGGCGGGGTTTACAAACGTTGTCACCTGGATACAAAGCGGCAACGCCGTTGTAACAACGCCCCTTAGCCCCATGGAAACGGCACAGAAAGTGCAGGATACCATCCGGGAGAGCATCGGGCCGGAGCTGGCTGTCATTGTAAAAACCGCCGAAGAAATCCAGCAGGCATTGCTGGAAAACCCCTTTGTGGAGGAACCACGGCAAGACCGGGTGTTTTACGCCCTGTACAATACCCCGCCGGACAAAGAGAAGGCCGACCTCATGCAGACGAAGGGTTGGGGGGAGGACAGGCTGCACATCACCCAAAGATGCGCCTATCTCTTCATCCCCGGCAGCGCCGCACGGAGCAAGCTGAACAACGCCGCGCTGGAAAGAGGCCTTGGCATCTCTGTCACCGTGCGCAACCGCAACACATTAAGCAAAATGCTGCTTCTTGCAGCACAGGAGCCATAGAACAGACAGGAGTAATACACATGCCTTGGCGCTACAGCCCCAGGGCTTTTTTGACCGCTTTCTGCACGGCTTTGCTGCTGTCTGTCGCGCCGCTGACGCAATCTACCTCCAGGCTTTGGGCCTTAAGTATCGCGGGGAACAGGCTTTCCTCCACCGCGGCATACAAGCCGGGGGTTTCTTTGCAGGACAGCGTTTCTATGTCGGTTATCCGCCCCCCTGATACCTTCACCTGGAGGCGCACTTCACCAAAGTGGCCATGGGCTGCGCCTTGGTACACGCCATCGGTATAAAGGGCTGGGGATGCCGCCTTAGGAGCGCCGGAAAACAACAGCGCCAGTACCAGGGCAACAGCAATTTTCGTCATATCTACAACTCCACTTCTTCTGTCTTGCCCCGCAGGGGGGAATGGGCGGGGATTGTGCGCTCAAACCTGTTCATTCGCTTCATGGCCTTGTACTCTTCATGGTTATTGTGTACCGGAAGAACGACCAGGCTGGCCTTTCCCATATCCAACAGCTCCTGTGCAAAGGGGCTGTTGGGTGCAGGCCCGCTCAGCAGGATGGGGTGCCCCTCCTGGGCGTATATTTTTGCAGCTTGCTGCCCCATGGGCGTTTCCAGGTTGGCATCGGCCAGCATCAGCACATGGCGCTGGGTGTCCTCTTTCTGGAAGTTATGTTTCTTTAGTTTTTTATACGCCTCAGGCCGCAGCCACTTTTTTAAAGACTTCAGCCGGTTTATTTCGCTTTGCATGTGGCTGTCCAGGGTGACTGACACGTCGGGAAACTGCTCCGCAAGCATCAGCAGGATATCAAGACCCCGGCCGTGCTGGGGTACCGGCAGCAGCACCCGCTCGTGAAACTTAATCAAGCGGGATAATTCTTTCTGGAAGGCAATGGTATTCACGCTGCCCGTTTCGTAGCTGCTGTCCACCACCGCCACATCCGCTTTGCGGCTTTTAACGGGGGTGTACTGATATACATGGGAATTAAAATGAAAATCCCCGCTGAAGAAAGCATAGGTATTTTCCACCTTCAGGTGGTACCACAGCGCTCCCGCACAATGGCCCGACATGCCGTAGTGCAAAGTAAGGCCCGGCAGGCGCAGCTCCCCCATCCCGTCGGGCACGGGCAGGCACAGGGCATTGGGCAAGGAGTAGGGCAGTTGCAGCGCCGTTTCCGCTGAAAGGATGATGGTGCCCGCAAACCCCTGATCAAGCAGCCAGGGCAACCCTCCGGCATGGTCTGTGCGGGACTGGGTCAGCAGCATGTAGCCGGCAGACTGGATATCTGCCTGCCCAAGGCGGGGATAGGTACCATCCGCCTTCATCCCTGCATCCACAATCAGGCTTGTTTTTTCCCCCTTGAGAAGAAAGCAGTCGCCCCCTTCTTCCCGGACACCCCCTGCAATGGTAAGCCGCATACCTTTCCCCCAACGCTGCCGGATGAGCGCATAGCGCTGTACATCCTCATGATTGTATCAGCGTACCAAAGGCACATTGTCTCTGCCCCAATATCTTGTAAAATGCCGGTAAATTTTTGCACAAAAAAGCGGCACCAGGTTGGCCTGATGCCGCTTTTATTGCTGTTCTCAGCCCAGTTTTACCGCTGTGCCCGAGCAGGTCACCATCAGCATGTTGCCGCCGGTGCCCAGCACCTCGTAATCCATTTTGACGCCCACCACGGCATCGCAACCCATCTGGCTGGCGCGCTGCTTCATCTCTTCCAGGGCCTGTTCCCGGGCGGTAAGCAGCTCTTCCTCGTAGCCTTTGGAACGGCCGCCGAACACATTGCGCAGTCCAGCGCCCAGATCCTTCAGGAAGTTGATGCCGGTAATCACCTCACCGAAAACGATGCCCTTATATTCAACAATGCTGCGGCCTTCCACCTGGGGAGTGCTGGTAATAATCATGGTTGTTACCTCCTCTTTCTTGCGCCATTGCTGCATGGCGATAGCTTAACGATAGCACAAAGCGGCAGAAATAAACAGTAAAAACTGCTTTTTTCCTGTACCGCCATGGGCTGTTCCCCGGGGGCTACTTCTTGCCCAGGATGCTCTCCAGCAGGTCGCCGGCATCCATGCCAGTGGATTGTTTCACGCCCTCCAGCAGCCCATCCAGCAGGGATTTTTCCTTCTTCGCAGCGGGCTTGCGGGTGGTTTTGGTGGTTGTTTTCGTTGCTGTGGTCTTTTTAGTCGCGGGTTTCTTAGCTGTTGTCTTGCTGGCGGTGGACTTAGTGGTTGTAGTCTTGCTGGCGGTGGTCTTTTTCGCCGCAGGTTTTTTGGCGGTTGTCTTGGAGGTTGCCTTGGCCGTCGTGGTTTTTTTAGCCGCAGCTGTGGTCAGCTTGCGCTTCTCGGCATTCAGCTCTTTCTTTTCAGCCTGCAGCCTGGCGATGTAGCCCTTGTACTTGTCAATTTTGTCATCCGCCTGCTTGATCAGGGCATCAATCTGCCGGGCGGTGCGTTTCTTTGCTTCTGCCATATTCTTGCCTCCATGCTGTTTTTGCACAGTATATCAAAAAAGCAGGACGCCGCATAGCACCGCAGCATGCTATTCTTGCCCCCAGCCCTGCAGGGTGTTGTACACGCCCTCCACAAAGGCAAGGTGCTGCATGTCCACCCTTTCTGTGCTGCGGGGGCCGACACGGCTGGTGGTGCCATGCTGTTCATAGCTGATGTCTAACTTTTCTGCCGAGAAGGCGGCTTGCAATTCCACGCCTTGCAGCAGGGCGGTGATCTCCTGCTGGGTGCGATTTTCGGTGCGCACCAGCACGAAGATTTCGAAGGTTCTCTCCAGCTCTTCATCGAAGGGGCGGTAGAACTCGTCCTGGATGTCGGAGAGGCCATTGGGCCTTGACATATCGTTGCCATCCATGTCAAAAGTGTCGATTTCAGCGCAGCTGTCGCACTGGGAATAAGCCGCCACCCACACCCCCGGCGGCGGGTTTTCCAGGCTGAACGTTACATCATACACGCCAAAGGAGCCGGATTTCTTGGTGATGGTACCTTGCAGGGCATACAGCTGCACCTGGTTTGTATCGTAGGGCAGTTTCAACACTTGAAGGGGCAAGCCGGGCATGGGCTGGTTCTCTCCCGTCAGCATATCCTCGATGGTTACTCCACCGGTGACCGCCTGCAGCATGTCCGTTATCCCCTTAGCATCCACATCCTGGGCAGCATTGTGCAGCTGGGATTGCCGGAATTTGGTCTTTTCTTCCACCTGCTCCTTTGTCCACAGGTAGCGGGCGTACTGCCGCGCCGCAAAGCGGGCACCATTTTCCGGGTAGCCGCTGTCCAGGGGAATGCCCTGAAGAGGCAATGTCAGCACGTCTTCATAGTACAGCACATCCATCGCATGAACCTGCCGGGTGCATTGCAGCACCAGGTTGTCCATGTTTTCCCCCGCCTGAAGCCACATTTCCAGCACGCCGCGGCTGTATTCCCCCTTGGGGGCGAAGTGCAGCACTGTCCACATGTTATCCGAAGGCAGACTGACCATGCCCACCGGTTTATCGGCGCTGCGGGCATTGCCCTGCACGACCTGAAAATCCTTAAGGTATTCCAAGGCAACGCGGGGCTCTGTCGAATCAAGGCGCAGCCAGATATTGGGCGGGTTTTCCCGCCCCGCCTTGTCGTGGTAGCGCAGGGTGGCGTAATCCGGGGTGATAAGGCCATAGGAGGTGGCCTGCAAGTTGAACGAAGGGGCAAACCTGCGCTGCATATCAGCGGTTTCCTCCAATGAAAGCAGCCATTGCCCCTCCCTTTGCAGGCAGACATACCGGGCATCCAGGGTTATTTCATGCCGGGCGGCAACCAGGCGGAAGTGTTCCAGCATGGCCTTATCCCCTCGCAGAGCATCCAGCCAGCCGTCAAAATCCGGGTAATTATCCGGCTGATATTCCCAATCGATATAAAAATCCACATCCCGCAGCGTTTCGGCCACATCCCACTGCCGGATGCGGGTATCCACCAAGGCGCGGTCGCCGGACTGTTCCACCCGGATGATCTCAAAGCCCTGGACGGCGGGGTAGACCAACTCCTTCAGGGTGCGGTTGTTTAGCCGCTCCTCCAGGGTGCTAGGGTCGGCCAGGAAGTTAAGTGCGGCAGGGTCGCCTATCCTCAGGGCGTTCAAATACCCTGTGACCGCCTCGGCTGCCCCATGTTCCGCCCGGGCAGAAGCCAGGGGCACCAGCAGGACTGCCAGCAGCAGAGCCAGAAATTTTCGCATACGCCCTCCAATATTACTGATTCTGATGGTAGTATACCATCTACCTAATAGGACGGATAACAGGCCAAAATTGTTGCATTCCTGAAGATCATCCAAGGAAAAATTCAAACAAAAAAACCACAGCGCAGAGCCATGGTTTTCAATGGTGCAATCATTCGTTACCGCTTAATCAGCAGCACCGTTAAATCGTTCACATTGGTGCCGGTGGGGCCGGTCATAATCAGGCCGTCCACCGCTTTGAGGGCATGGTAGGCGTCGTTATTATCCAGCATGGTAAGGGGATCAACCCCCGCCGCCTGCATGCTTTGCAATGTTGTGTCGTCAGCATAGCCGCCGGCAGCATCGGTGGGGCCGTCGGTGCCGTCAGAACCCAGGGAGAAGATGCAGGTATCCCGGCAGGTGGCCAGGGTAGGCACGGCGCTGAGGGCAATCTCCTGGTTGCGGCCGCCCTTTCCCTTGCCCTTGAGGTACACCACCGTTTCGCCGCCCAGTATGTAGGCCAGGGAGGCATCGCTATCCTGATGGTATTCTGCAATGGAGGCAAGGAAACTGCCCGCTTCCCGGGCCTGGCACCGCAGGGATGCCGTCAGGATATGGGGGGTATAGCCCAGCGCCTTTGCCGTCTCGGCAGCGGACAGGCACAGCTGGGTAACGCTGCCCGTCACCATGGTGGTTACGTTGGAAAGCTCCTTGGGGGTTTCCTCCTGAAGGGCAGTGATGGCCTGAGGGGACAGCTTTAAATTGTAGCGCTCCACAATGCGCAGGGCATCCGCCGTGGTGGACGTGTCGGGGTAGGCAGGGCCGGAAGCAATCATATCCAGAGGATCGCCGATGATATCGCTCAGGATGACGGCGTACACCTGGGCCGGGGCGCAGTGCAGGGCAAAACGCCCGCCTTTGACATGGCTTAAGCGCTTGCGCACGGTGTTGATTTCTACAATGTCGCACCCTGCCGCCAGCAGTTGCTGGGTGATATCCTGCAACTCAACAAGGGGTACCTTGGGGGCTTCGAACAAAGCGCTGCCGCCGCCGGACACCAACAGCAGCACAGCGTCCTGGGCCTTCAGCCCTGTTGTCTCTTCAAGGGCAGCATTGGTGGCGGTGACGGTATCGTCATCAGGCACAGGGTGCCCCGCCTCAAACACGGTAAGCCCGGGGATGTCCCCCATGCCGTGGCCGTGCTTGGTGATGACCACCCCGCCGTCGATGCGGCTGCCCAGGGCTTGCTGTGCCGCCTGGGCCATCTGCCAGGCCGCCTTGCCCACCGCCACCAGCTTTACCTTGTTTTTGCCGGACAAGTCCAGCCCCTTGAGGGCCTTTTGCACCGCCGTGTCGGGCAGGGCAGCGTGCAGGGCTTCTGTCATGATTTGTTTCGCGTCGTTATACAGGGACATGGGTACCTCCAGTTTTGAAAATAAGGGAGCTTGCGCTCATCA
>CAYFSQ010000023.1:0-17889 GCA_964345895.1 uncultured Oscillospiraceae bacterium | reverse complement strand
AAAGGGGAGCTTGCGCTCCCCTTTGAGCGGGCTCGATCAGAATATCAGCGACAGCAGGTATACGTTCAGGATGGCGGCAATGCCGATGACCAGGGTGCCCATGGTCTGGGTTTTGTAGCCGTCCTCGGTTTTCATGCCGCCAAAGTTGGTAACCACCCAGAAATAGGAGTCGTTGGCGTGGGACACCGTCATGGCACCAGCGCCAATGGCGATGGTAACCAACGCTGCATCCACGGGGCTTGCCATGTTTAAGGTAACCAGCAGCGGGGCAATGATGCCCGCTGTGGTGGTGATGGCCACTGTGGAGGAACCCTGAGCCGTCTTTAAGATAGCGGCAATCAGGAAGGGGAACAGCAGCCCAAGGGAGCTAAGGGAGGTGGCATTGTTCTGGATGAAGGGCACCAGGTCTGTCGAGGCAATCACCTTGCCCAGGACGCCGCCGGCAGCGGTAACAAACAGGATGGGGCCGGTAACGCGCAGGGTTTCATCGGTCAGCTTGTAGAAATCCTTCATTTTGCCGGACTGCTGCAGCAGGATGACACCCAGGATGACGCCCACCGTCAACGCCATGATGGGCTTGCCCAGGAACACAATCAAGCCTACGTTGCTCTTGGCCATGCTAAGGGCGGAAGCCAGACCCATCAGCAGGATGGGCACCACGATGGGGGCAAAGCTCAATCCAGCGCCGGGCAGCTTGCCGTAGGAAGCGACCAGTTCTTCATAGGTCTGTACCACTTCGCCATCCTGCATCATGTCAGCTTCATCGTTGGCCTTGACCCGCTTGCCGATATACAGGGCATACACATACCCGGCAATCAGCGGCAGAATAGAGGCCGCTGCGCCAACGCCCATCACCAGCAGCAGGTTGGCTTCCTGCCCCAAGCCCTGCTCAAACAGGGTGTTGGCCGCCGCAATGGGGCCGGGGGTGGGAGGAATAAAGCAGTGGGAGATGTACAAGCCCATGCTCAGCGCCACGGTGGTGGCCACGGAGGAGCGCCCCGTGCGCTTCACCAACGCCTTGCGGATGGGGTTTAAGATAACAAAGCCCGAATCGCAGAACACGGGGATGGACACAATCCAGCCCATAATCAGCATAGCGGCTTCGGGGTGGTTCTTGCCCACCAGTTTGACAACAACGTCCGCCATTTTTAGGGCTGCGCCTGTCTTTTCCAGCAGGGTGCCCACCAAGGCGCCCAGGATGATGACGATGCCGATGGACTTGAAGGTGCCCGAGAAACCCTCACCAATGATGTCGGGGATTTTTTCCATCGGCAGCCCGCCCACCAGGGCGAACAACAGGGACACCAGCATGATGGCGATGAAGGCATGCACTTTGAACTTGGAGATCAGCACAATCATCAGGATGATGGCCACCACAAAGGCAATAATCAACGGGATACCAGTCATAGGAAATCCTCCTTTTCAATTGTAGCACGGCGCTTCCCGCGTCTATGCATGTGGTTTGAGTATACAAGAGAAAGGAAGATAATGCAATGTGTTTCGGCTGCTTTGGAGTAAATATTCAATAGGAATACAGCTTTTTTCAACCTGATGGCATGGCAAAAAGCAGCCCCTCCGTCCATTACGGCGGAGGGGGCTGCCCTGTTTATCAATAAATCAGTTTACTGCATCACAATTCCCGTCCCTGCATGGATGAAGCTGTTGCGGTAGCGCCAGGCAGGGGTGGCGGTGGCGGGATGGGAGGTGCCGTCCAGCAGGTAGCACAGTTCGGCTTTCTCGGCGGGGATGTTCAGGGCGTGGAAGGCTGTCAGGGCTTGTTGCTCTGTTAAAATTTCAGCGGGCTTGCCTGCGGGGGTGAAGGCGCTCCAGTCCCCCTGGATGCGGTACAGCCCGCAATCCCCAATGGTTATCTGAACACGGTTGCTATCGATAAAGGTTTGATCCGCCCTGTCCTGGGCTGCCCAGTAGACGGGCAGGCCGTGGAGGGTCTGCCCGAAGGCAACTTTATAGCTGGGGGCCAGGAAGTCCCGTCTGCCGTAAGCAGTGATGCTTTGCAGCACATGGTCATCAAGGCCCATCAGCGCCATGGCATCCTGGGCAGTTTGCAGCGCCGCCTCCCGGGTGGTGGCCATGGGAGCGATGCCGGTGGGCACCACGTTGTCGTAGACCCCTTCCTCGTGGCGCTGTTTCAGGCTGCATAGCTTTACCACAGATACGCTGCTCTGCTGGGGGTGGTACTGGCCCTTGCCCAGCCCGGCAAAGGGCGGGCCGTTCTTGTCGATTTGGTAAAGGATGTCGTCTGTTCGATCCTCCCGGGTAGCTTTGTCCTTGTCCTCACCAAAGGCCAAGGTTTTCAGGGCTTCCATGTCGATGTCTCGGGGGGAGAGGGTATAGCTGTCCAGGGTCTGGGCAGAAGCGCCCAGAGCGAAGGAAAGCAGCAGCAACAAGATTATCAGGCGTTTCATGGTCTTTCCTCCTTAATACTCTTCTTTTGTTAGGTCCCGGGGACGCTGGGCGTAGTACTGGTACATGCCGTACACTTCCTCCAACTGGTAGGGCACGGTTACCTCGTAGTACCCGCCATCCTCCATGATGACAGCAAACAATGCGCCGTATCCCAGATATTGGACGTTCCTTTCCCCCATGGGTTCAATGGCGGCAATGCCCACCCCATCCTGACGGATTCCGGTGATATATTCGCGCACCTTGTCCTGCCATTGGGGGGCGAAGGGGTCCATGTGCAGGTCGGCACGCTTGTAGCTCTGGTAGTCTGCCGTGGGCCAAGCGAAGATAATCTTACCGCTTTGGATATCCAACTGGGCAAAGTACTGTTTTTCCAGCGTTCCTGCCAACACGAAGGTTGCCTTGTATACCCGCACCTTATCCAGGAAGATGCTGTTATCGCTGACGTAGCCCATCTCTTCATTCGTCAGTTCCAGGGCCAGGGGGGCATTGAAGAGGCGCTGCAGTTCGGCTCGCATTTGCCGTTCGTACTGGGCGTATTCAGAGGGAGCCGCCTCCTGCCCTCCTGCCCGCTCGGCCACCATGCGCAGCAGTTCTTCATCCGTCATGGGGCGGTAGGGGGTAAAGCGGAAGCTCTCCAGCCCTGCGTAATCATCCCGATAAAGCCCCACCTCGCCCACGCCGTCATCCCCGGGCAGGGGGGTGAAGGGGCTGTCCGGCTTCAGGCTTTGCCGGCGGTAGAGGGAAGCAAGCAGGGCAAGGCGCTGCTGTTCATCTTCCTGCATGAAGCGGCTGGTTTCTACGCCGCCGCCCCGCATGCAGTTGCGAAAGGACAGGCTGTCCCCATCGAACACCAGGTTCAGCTGGGCATAGGCGTCGATGATCTGCAGCAATTCCTCATCGGTCAGCGCCCGGACAGGCAGCAACAGGTAGTTTTGCTGCCCCTCATAGTCCTCAGGGTTCAGGGTATAGACCCCCACCCGCACATCCTCCACCTTGTTCAGGATGCTTTCCTGGGGGCGCTGTCCGGCATCATATGTTGCTTGAATGGCGGGAAGGCGGGCCTTCTCTTCAGGCCAGAGCCCGGGGAATTGCATCTCCTGGGGCTGCCGCAAAGCAGCACGGTGCGGGCGTCATAATCCACCCGGAGCCGTGCATCCTCGTAGGGGGCATCCCCCTTGCGCACGCGGCGCAGCACCGCTTCAATGCGCGCCAGCAGCTCCGCCGGCTCAAAGGGCTTCAGGATATAATCATCCGCCCCCAGTTGCAAGCCCCGCACCCGGTCATGCACCGCCGTGCGCGCCGTTAAAAACAGCACAGGAATATCCCGGCCAAGGAAGGCTTCCGCCAGGGAAAAACCATCCTCCCCCGGCATCATGATATCCAGCAGGGCCAGGTCGATATTTTCTTTATTCAGGATATCCCGCGCCTGCACCGCATCCCGGGCAGGAAAACAAACATGCCCCGCCAGGGACAGATGCATGCCCAGCATTTTAACGATGCTCTGCTCATCGTCTGCCGCCAATATATTTGCCATGGTATCCCTCCTATGGCCACATTGTAGCATACAGGCAGGGGCGAAGGGTGTAACAGTGTTGTAAAAGAAGCATGCCCCATAGAAAAAGCGCAGCTGCAAACAGCTACGCAAAGACGATAAACCAGATGAACCCTACAGCGCTGCCAGGGGCGAGGGTTTGCCCCCCTCAGCGCCTTGTGCCATCAGCAGGCCGCCTACGTCCACATAGGGGGTATCGCCCCTTAGGCACCGGAGGGAGTAAGCGGTGTCGGACAGGCGGAAGGAAAAATCCACCCCTTCCTTGCCGCGTATTTCCCGGTTGTAGTTGACCGCCATGGTTTGGATGGGGGTTTTGCCCAGCACCTCTTCCCCCAGGAGGTCGGTGACCCAGTCGGCGCAGCGGGTGTTGTTGACATGGCCGTTTAAGTCCAGGTCGGAAAAGCGGGGGATGTACTGGCTGCGCTGCTCGGGGGCATCGGCAGCCCGCACGGCAGAGGGGTAGCCCATGGGTTTTTCCACATCGCTGTTGTCGGGCATGCAGGCGGTGACCCAGTCCAGGGATGCCATGGTGCCGGTGGATAAATCCATCACCGCCCAGTAGCTGCAAGCGGTGGCCACCCGCTCTCCCTGCTGGTTTTCAAAGACAAAAAAGCGGGGGTACAGGGTGCGCCGGGGCGCAGTGGGAAAGGTGCGGGCGTGGATGGTATCCAGCCACACAGGGTAGCGGTGCACATGAAACTCGCTGCGGGTTAGTATCCAGATGCAATTGGAGCGCTTGATGAGGGTTTCCCGCCCGCAGCCCATATGCTCGGAGTGTTCCCCCGCCATTTCCTGCATGGCCATGAGGATTTCGTTGGGCTTCCAGCGGCCAAAGCGGTCGCAGACGCCGGAACGTATCAAAATGTCTTTTTCAAATATCTTCATCTTCTCATCCTCCTGTGGATATTCTAACACAATGTCCCCCCCTTTGTCTGAGGGCACCAGCGCCAAAGGACAAAAGGGAGACATTCCGAAAACCGCAGAAAGAGAAACAGCTGTTACAGGTCGCGCCGCGAATAAAGAATGCAGGACAGCCACGCAGAAGCCAGCGCCACAACCAAAATGACCACAGCAATGCCCCCCGCTGCCAGTGGCGTGGAAAAAGCATTCCCCGACAACAGGGCTTCCAGATTATCAATGCCCAGGTTCATCGTCTTGTTGAGGGTGGGCAACAACGTTACGCCCAGAAACACAACCATCATGGGCAGGTACGCAACAGATTTTGATTTGGTGTAATCCATGCCAAAGTATAAGGGGTATTGCATAGAGACCACCAGCACATAGACACCCAGCATCACCATGTTGAAGGCAGGCCCCTCCACTTCGCCAAGGCCAGGCATCAAAAGCACCAGAAGGGCGCTTGCCACAGCCCCCAGAGCAAACACCGCCAGCCCCGACAGGAGGGCATACAGATACCGGCCCGCCACCACGTCCCGGCGCATGATGGGCAGGGTAGAATACAGGATGTTTAGCCTGCTGGCTTCCGCAATGGCAAAGGGATAGGAGGTCATCATCATGGCGATAACGATTAAATACGTGTTCAGCATGTTGACCGAGCGCAGGACGATGGTTAGCACAATACCCAGCAGCGGCATCAGCAGGAGGTTCTTGGTATAGATGTTGATGGTGCGAAAATCCATCATGGCAAACCGGAAAATGTTACGCATCATGTTTTTTTCCCTCCAGATTGAAGTGAATGACCAGATCATCCAGGGTGGATTTTTCCACCAGGATATCCTTGTGCAGCTTAGGAAGGTACTGCATATCCACCAGCCCCTCAAAGCCGACGCTATGCTCCCGGTAGCCGATGATGTGCTTTTTCTGCTCGGCGTCCAGTGTCATCAGCCCGCCCTTAAGCACAAAGTAATGCTCCATCAAATTATCCTTCAAATCGGACGTAACCACCCGCCCGGCGGCAATAAAGGTGATGTAGTCGGCAATCCTCTCCAAATCCGACGTGATGTGGGTGGAGAACAGCACGCCCCGGTTTTCGTCCCCCACAAATTCCAGCAGAATGTCCATCAGCTCGTCCCGCACCACGGCATCCAGGCCGCTGGTGGGTTCGTCCAGGATCAGCAGCTCCGCCTCGTGGGAGAGGGCGGCAGCAATCATCAGTTTCATCTTCATGCCCCGGGACAGTTCCTTTACCTTTTTTTGCCTGTCCAGCTCGAACCTTTGCAGCAGGGCGGCAAAGGTCTGGCTGCTCCATTTCTGGTAGAAGGGCTTGAGGGCCTGCTCCACATCCTTTAAGCGCCAGTCCTCTACATAGTAGGGATTGTCCATCACCACGCCGATGCGCTCCTTGATGTCGGTTTCATGCTGGATGTTGTCCAGGCCGAAGATGCGGATATCCCCCTTGTCCCGGTGCAGCATGTTCAGCAGCAGCTTGATGGTGGTGGTTTTGCCGGCGCCGTTGGGGCCAATAAAGCCCATGATGTAGCCCCGGGGCAGGGCAAAGGACACATCCTTCAGGGAAAACCCCTTGAATTGCTTGCTCAGCCCCTGTACCTCTAAAATATTATCCATTGTCTTCCTCCTCAAGTAGTATCCGCAGCATCTGAAGGATGTCTTCTTCCGGCAGGGCAATCAGCCGGGCAGCCTGGATGGCGGCCGCAAAGTGCTCCTCCATGTCCTTCAGGGTTTTTTCCTTGATAAACTCCACATCGGGGGGCTTGACGAAGCAGCCCTTGCCCTGCATGTTCACCACAAAGCCTTCCTGCTCCAGGTCGCTGTAGGCCCGGGTGGTGGTAATGACGCTGATTTTAAGATCCCGCGCCAGCTGCCGCACCGAGGGCAGCATGTCCCCCTCCCGCAGGGTGCCGGCGATGATGGCGGCCTTGACCTGTTCCTTAATCTGCTGGTAGATGGGCACCCCCGCCAGGTTGGATACGATGATGTCCACAGCGCCCCTCCTCTCTACTGTCTATATTATGTATATACAGTATACCCACAATGTGGAAATGTCAAGGGGGTCGGCACATGTTTTTTCAGCTGGAGTCCGCCGAAGAAAACAGAAACGGAACATACTGTCCCTTTCCCCCATGGTATAATGATGTCCGCATTACGATAGAAAACCGAGGATATTATATGCCAATTACCGACCTGTTAGCCCGCAACGCCAGGATGTATGGCGATGAAACAGCGCTGGTGGAAATCAACCTGGATTTGCAGGAAGAGCACCACGTCATCTGGAGCGAATACGAGCTGATTGAGAACAACCCCGCCGGGGAATACCGCCGGGATATGACCTGGAGCGTGTTTGAAGAGAAGGCCAACCGCTTTGCCCGCCTGCTGATGCAGCGGGGCATTAAAAAGGGCGACAAGGTGGCCATCTTAATGATGAACTGCCTGGAATGGCTGCCGGTGTACTTTGGCATCCTCAAGTCCGGCGCTTTGGCGGTGCCGCTGAACTACCGCTACTCGGCAGAGGAAATCCGCTACTGCCTGAACCTGGCCGAGGTATCGGCGCTGATTTTCGGCCCCGAGTTTATTGGCCGGGTAGAAAGCATTGTAAAAAACCTAACCCAGGTGCGGCTGATGTTCTTCGCTGGGGAAAACCGCCCCTCCTTTGCTGAAAGCTACGACAGGCTGACGGCCAACTGCTGCTCCTCCGACCCTGGGGTGCAGCTTAGCGAGGACGACGACGCCGTCATCTATTTTTCTTCAGGCACCACGGGCTTTCCCAAGGCCATCTTGCACAAGCACCGCATGCTGACGGAGGCCGCCGTAACCGAGCAAAAGCACCACCTCCAGGGCCGGGAAGATATTTTTCTATGCATCCCGCCGCTGTACCATACCGGGGCCAAGATGCACTGGTTCGGCAGCCTGATTGCAGGCAGCAAGGCCATCCTGCTGCGGGGCATACGGCCGGAGTGGATTTTGCGCACCATTTCAGAAGAAAACATCACCATTGCCTGGCTGCTGGTGCCCTGGGCCCAGGACATTCTGGATGCCCTGGACAAGGGCGAACTGAAGCTGTCTGATTACAGCGTCAGCCAGTGGCGGCTGATGCACATCGGCGCCCAGCCTGTGCCCCCCAGCCTGGTGCACAGGTGGCAGAAATACTTCCCCGGCCAGCAGTACGACACCAACTACGGCTTGAGCGAGTCGGGGGGCCCCGGCTGCGTGCACCTGGGGATGGATAACATCCGCAAGGTAGGCGCCATCGGCGTGCCGGGTTATGGCTGGCAAACCAAGATTGTCAACGACAAGGGCGAAGAGGTTGCCCAATGCGACATCGGCGAGCTGGCCGTGAAGGGCCCGGGGCTGATGACCTGCTACTTTAATAACCCAAGGGCCACCGAAGAAGTGTTAAAGGATGGCTGGCTGCTGACCGGCGACATGGCCCGGGCAGATGAGGACGGCTTTATCTACCTGGTGGACAGGAAGAAGGACGTCATCATCACCGGCGGCGAAAACCTGTACCCTGTTGAGATTGAAGACTTTTTGCGCCGTCACCCCGCCGTGCGGGATGTGGCGGTAATTGGCCTTGGCGATGAGAGGCTGGGGGAAATTGCCGCAGCGGTGGTGTCCGTCAAGGAAGGCTTTACCCTGCAAAAGGAAGAAATTGAAGAATTTGCCAAGGGCCTGCCCCGCTACAAGCGCCCCCGCCGCTACATCTGGGGGGATGTGCCCCGCAACCCCACGGGCAAAATAGAAAAGCCCGTGCTGCGCAAACGCTACGGCGTGGAGCACCTGGTGGGCGAACAGACCGAGGGCGTCTTCTGCTGCTCGGAAAGGCCCACCCATAAGTTTTAACCCATCCCCTTCGCTGGATAACCTTCGTCCCCATGAAATAGGATGTACAGCCTGCCAGAAAAGCAAAACAAGGGGCAGAGAAACGGAAAGGATGATACAAGGATGAGCAAGCCGAAAGTTGCCTTTGTCTGTGTGCACAACTCCTGCCGCAGCCAGATTGCGGAAGCCCTGGGCAGGCATTTTGCCGCCGATGTATTTGAAAGTTTCTCCGCCGGTACAGAGCAGCGTGACCGCATCAACCAGGATGCCGTGGGCTTGATGAAGCAGCGCTACGGCATCGACATGGAGGAGCGCCAGCGCCCCAAACTGGTGGAGGACATTCCCCCTGTTGACATTGTGATTACCATGGGCTGCAACGTGCATTGCCCCTACCTGCCCTGCAAGCATCGGGAGGATTGGGGCCTTGATGACCCCACCGGCCAAGGGGAAGAAGCCTTCTTTGCCGTGATGGACACCATTGAAACCAAAATAAAAGACCTGAAGGAGCGCATTGCCCAGCGGACGCTGCCCCTGTAAAATTAAAATACCGCCCTGCACAGCATTGCCTGTCGTCTATAACCGACAGGCAATGCTTTTTTTGCCCCCTTGTCGGTTATCCTCGACACCCCTCTTCATTGCCCGGGTTTTTCAAACATGCTATACTGATGAAACAGACTGTTCAGGGGAAAACCAGGCAGGGGCTTGCTTTTCCCACAGCATCCACAAGGAGGAACCATGCTACAGGATTTAATCAGCAACCGCCCGGCCTTTGCCCCCGGCGCCAGCACCGAGCTGCGCGCCCAGCGCAACCTGCAGCGCCGCGTTGTGCTGCAAAAGGGCAACCTGGTGGGCAATGTGCGCACCAATACCGCAGGGGTAAGCGCCAGGGTATATAAAAACGGGCTCTACGGCTTTGCCTCTGCGGCAGAATTAAGCGACACCGCCGTACAAAAGGCACTAAGCAAAGCCACCTACAACGCAGCCTTTCTGGACCAGCGGATTGGCCTTAACAAAGGCCCGCTGCCCAGTTTGCAGCAGGGGACAACGCCCAGGGACAAGGACATGCTGGACGTGCCCCAGAAAACCTACATCGACTTTATCCAGGCGGTGGACGCCCATATCGCCCAAAAATATCCCCACCTGGTTAGCCGTCGGGTGGCAGCAACCGCCGACTCCATGGAGAAGGCCTTGGCCACCTCCGACGGGTACGCAGGCCACATCATCTCTCCCCGCAGCTATATCTATGTTTTCCTCACGGCAGATACAAAGGATGCAGGCCCTGTGGACGTATTCAAAGCCTTTGGCGGACGGGGCACCTTTGATGAGAACTTTAAAAACCCAGAGGATCTGTTCGAGGGCATTGCCCTGATGCACGAAAAACTGATGCACAAAAAGGAAGGGGTATATGCCGAGGCGGGGCTGAAAACCTGCATACTCGATGGCATGCTGGCCGCTATGCTGGCCCACGAAGCCGTGGGGCATACCGTAGAAGCCGACCTGGTGCTCTCTGGCTCGGTGGCGCTGAACATGCTGGGCAAGCCCGTTGCCAGCCCCCTTGTCAACATGGTGGACTTTGCCCACACCGCCTTTGGCCAGCCTGCCCCCCTGCCCGTGTATGTGGATGATGAGGGCGTTAAGGCAGAGGACGCCGTGCTGATTGAAAACGGCATCCTGACGGGCTACATGGTAAACCGGGAGATGGGGGCCCGCCTGGACGCCAAGCCCCTGGGCAATGCCCGGGCGTGGAGCTTCAGCGACGAACCGCTGATCCGCATGCGCAACACCGCGGTGCTGCCCGGCACCAGCAAGCTGGAGGATATGATCGCCTCCATCGACGATGGGTACTACCTGCTGGATTCCATGAACGGCCAGGCGGACATGACGGGCGAGTTTATGTTTGGCATTACCATGGGCTACGAGATTAAAAACGGCAAGCTGGGCAAAGCCCTGCTGGACACCACCGTTTCCGGTGTCGCCTTTGATATGCTAAAGAGCGTGGAGATGGTCAGCGACAGGATGAGCTGGTCCTCCTCCGGTTTCTGCGGCAAAAAACAGCCCATGACCGTGGGCATGGGCGGGCCGGAGCTTAAGTGCCGGATTACGATAGGAGGCAGATAAATGAACAAGCCTTTGGATATTGCCAAAAAGGCCCTGAACATGATGATGCAAAAGGGCGCTGACAGCGCCTGCGCTACCTGTGCCTTAAGCGAATTAAACGAACTGAACGTAGACACCGGCGCCTTCAGCCTGATGCGCACCACCTTTGACGCCTCCCTGAGCCTGGTTTTGATCAAGAACAACCGCCGCGGGGTGGTGGCCGTTAACGATTTAAGCGATGAAACCATGGAAAAAGCCGTGGAAGAGTGCCTGCAGGCCGCAGAAAATTCACCCCCGGATGAAGCCTGGGCCCTGGCAGAGGACAAGCAGCAGAAAACCTTCCGCCGCGGCACCACAGCAGATTTAGATGCCCTGTTTCACCGCACCCAGGAGCTGGTGCAGAGCATCAACCAAGAATACCCCAAGGTGGTCATCAACCAGCTGGTGGTGTCCCACCGGCAGACACAAAGCGCCTATGTCAGCAGCGCAGACATCGAATATCTGTCCGACTCCGGCCTGTATCACCTGAACTTTTCCTTCCTGGGCAGGGAGGGGGAGGTTTCCTCTTCCTTCAGCGGCATTGGGTTTGTAACGGACAATCTGGACAAGCCCTTCCTTGAGGCCGACGGCATGCGCGCCGCCCTGCAGGAGGCCGAGCTGCAAATCCATACCGTGCCGGGCAAGGGCAAGTATGAAGGCAGCGTGGTTTTCACCCCCGGCTGTTTGCAGGATATGCTGGGCAGCGCCCTGAATACCTTTGCTTCCGACAGCAGCATCATAGAAGGCACCAGCCCCTGGAAGGACAAATTGGGCCAGCAGGTGGCGGACAAGGGGCTGACCATCTCCAGCATGGTGAGCCATCCGGACATTGTTGCCGGGCAAAACTATACGGGGGAAGGCTATCTTGCTGAGGATTACGATATCATCAAAGACGGCGTCCTCAAGCAGTTTATGCTGTCGCTCTACGCTGCCAACAAGTTAGGGCTGCGCCGCGCCCCCAACAGCGCCTTCGCCCTGGTGGTAGCCCCCGGCGATGAGAGCCTTGAGAGCCTGATTGCCGGCATCGACAAGGGGTTGCTGGTGGGCCGCTTCTCCGGCGGCCAGCCCGGCCCCGGCGGCGAGTTTTCCGGCGTGGCCAAGAATGCCTTCCTCATCGAAAAGGGCAAGGTGGGCAAGGCCGTCTCCGAAACCATGATTTCGGGCAGCCTGGCTTCCATGCTTAACCAGGTGCGGGGCATCTCCAGGGAGACCCTGAAGGACGGCGGCAGCGTGCTGCCCTGGCTGGCGGTGGATGGCATCACCATATCGGGGAACTAAATCCCTTAATAATCAAACAACCATAGCAAAACGCCCGCCTCAACAAAAGGCGGGCGTTTTGCGCGATACTGTCAAGTAAAGGAGTAGGTTACTCTTCGTAAGCCTGTATGGCGCTGCTGGCGCCGATGCGGTCCACCCCGGCCTTCAGGTAGCCTTCGATGTCTTCCTTGGTGCGGATGCCGCCGGAGGCCTTTATCTTCACCTGGGGGCCGATATGCTCTTTCAACAAAAGGATATCCGCCATGGTGGCACCGCCGGTACCAAAGCCGGTGGAGGTTTTGATGTAGTCGGCCCCGGCATCGGTGACGCACTTGCACAGGGCGATCTTTTCTTCCTCCGTCAGGTAGCAGGTTTCCACAATCACCTTCAGGACATTATCCCCCGCCGCCGCCTTGAGGGCTTTGATTTCTTCCGTCACCAGGTCGAACAATCCGTCCTTCACCCAGCCTAGGTTAACCACCATGTCCACTTCCTTGGCGCCGTTTTGAAGGGCGTCCTGCACCTCTGCCACCTTGATGGCGGTGGTGTTGTACCCCAAAGGGAAACCGATCACGGTGCACAGCACCACCTGATCGCCAAAGGCTTCGTGGGCTTTCTTCACGTAGCTTGGGGGCAGGCAGACGCTGGCCGTGCGGTGCTCTGCCGCCTCCTTCAGCACCTTTTCCATCTGCGCCCAGGTGGCGGTGGGCTTTAACAGCGTATGGTCCACATGGGACAGCACTTGCTTTTTATCCATAAAAGAACTCCTTTGGTTTTTTCTTATCCTATCATATGGCCGAAGCAGGCGCAAGGCGGTGTCCGCTGCAAAAATCCAATATTTATGCAATCACCCCCTTGACAAGCCCACGGCATTGGGCATATACTGCGTGCATCCGGTGATGGGGTAAAGTAATCGTTTGAACGCTTTCAGAGAGGGCCGTATGCTGCGAAAGGCCTAAGCTGACGAAGGATGAAGTGCACCCCGGAGGGTTGAATGGAAAGGCGCAGGCTTTGCCTGGCTGAGTAAAGGATACGGTCGTCCCCGTTACAGGACACGGGCATGTTGGTGCCTAAGAAGGGGTTTTCAGCCCCCCCACAATCAGAGTGGAACCGCGGATTATCGCCTCTGTATGCTTGCATACAGAGGCGTTTTTATGAGGAGGATACAAACATGGAAAACAACACTCTGGCTCTTATCGGCAATACCCCCCTGGTACACCTGCAAAGGGTGGCCGGAAGCTGTACCATATACGCCAAGGTAGAAAAAAATAACCCCAGCGGCAGCATCAAGGACAGGGCTGCGCTGTACATCCTGCGCGACGCGCTGGACAAAGGCCAGCTCCGCCCCGGCGACACCATCATTGAAGCCACCAGCGGCAATATGGGCATCTCCCTGGCCTTGGTGGGCGCAGCGCTGAAGCTGCATGTCGTGTTGGTGATGCCCGCCAGCATGAGCCTCGAGCGCCGGCAGCTGATGGCCGCCTACGGCGCCAAGTTAGAGTTGACCACCGAGGGCGGCATGCAAGCCGCCGTGCAAAGGGCGCAGCATCTGGCTGAGGAGTACGGCTTTTTCCAGTGCCGCCAGTTTGACAACCCCGCCAACGTAAAGGCCCATATCCAGGGCACCGGCGCAGAAATCATCCGGGATATGCACATGACGCCCCGCGCCTTTGTGGCGGGCATCGGCACCGGCGGCACCCTGTGCGGCACAGGCAAGCGGCTGAAGGAAGCGTGGCCGGGCATTCAAATTATCGGCGCAGAGCCCCAAGGCAGCCGGATGATTGCAAACGGCACCCCGGGCCCCCATGGGATACAGGGCATCGGCGCCAACTTTATCCCCGGCAACTACAACGCCCAGGTGGTGGACAGCCTGGTGGCCGTCAGCGACGAGGAAGCCATGGACATGGCGCGGGCTTTAGCAAAACACGAAGGGCTGCTGGTGGGCATTTCCTCCGGCGCCAATGTGGCCGCCGCCCTGAAGGTGGCAAAACAACTGCCGCCAGGCGCCGCCGTCGTCACCGTACTGCCCGACACGGGGGAGAGATATCTCTCCAGCGGGCTGTTTAACAAGAAGAAAGAGGAAGAACCATGAAACAATGGGCATACATCAAGGAACTGGTGCTGGCAGTGATGAAAAAGGACCCTGCCGCCACCTCCTTTATGGCCACGCTGTTATATTCCCCCGGCATCCGGGCGCTGGCCGCCCACCGCAAAGCCCACACCCTGTGGCAAAAGGGCAAAAAGCTGCGGGCGCTGCGCATCGCCTACAAGGCACGCAGGCGCACCGGCATTGAAATCCACCCCGGCGCAACCCTGGGGCGCCGCATCGTTATCGACCACGGCATGGGGGTGGTCATCGGGGAAACCGCCGTCCTGGGGGACGATGTCCTCTTGTTCCACGGCGTAACCCTGGGCGGCCTTTCCAGCCAGAAGGGCGCAAAGCGCCACCCCACCGTGGGCAGCCATGTGCTGCTGGGGGCAGGCAGCACCATATTGGGCAACATTACCATTGGCGATGGCGCCAAGGTGGGCGCCCATGCCCTGGTGCTGCATAATGTCCCCTCCGGCGCTACCGCCGTGGGCTGCGCCGGGCGCACCATTGCCCGGGAAGAAAAAGACTGGCGCGCCGAAAATGAAATCGCGCTGGCACAAAGGGCCAGCGCGTAGAAGGCGGTAATCAGCGGTGCATCAGGTGCCGCTCCACGATTTTTTCACGGTAAAGGGATTGCCCCAGATGTAGTAGGTGATGATAAACTCCCGTGCATGGTTGGTGTTCTGGCGGGAGAGCACCACATGCTGCAAGGTAGCGCTTTTGCCGGGGGCCACTTTGACAGGGACGTTGATATCCTGCCCCATGGACACCTGGCCGGAGTAGCTGAGCACGTCGCCCTTTAGCGGCGCCATCTGCACCTCCACCATGTCGGCAGGCAACAGGCCGGTGTTGCCTACAGTAATTTCGTAGACAGTAAAATAATAGTCCTCCGGGCTGCCCGCGGCGTCCGGGTCGTACACCGTTCCCTGGACGCTGTCGTTTTGAAGGGCATCCATCCAGCGGGCAAACTGCTGGGGCTGCTCGCTGGCGGGCAGCGCCTGCAGGTGACTTGGCCCAATGCTTACCTGCATCTGGGTGCCAACCAGGGCGTATACCATAAGCCCCCCCAGCAAAAGCACCAATATTGTCAAGGTGATGGCGATCTTCTTCATCCGTCACATGTCCTTCAGGATGTCGTTCATGCGCTCTATCATCTCGGTGTCCTTTAAGCGGAACTTAATCTCCACCCGGCGGGAGGCCTCCATGTTCTCGCTGCCGTCGGGGTTGTAGATGCGGTCGGCATAGCTGCGCCCCTTGGCAGTTAAAATGCTTTCCAGCAAGGACCGCTGCTGGGTGGTCAACCCCGGCATTTCCAGGCAGAAGGTGGCCACATTCAGGGCACGCTGCTGGGACAAATCCAGGTTAAACACATAGGTGCCCTTGGAGTCGGTATGGCCTTCGATGATGATTTCCGCCACATAATCCTTGTACTCAGGGCGCAGCAGCACCTCCAGGTACACGGGGATCAAGCGCTGCAGCTGCAGCTGTCCTTCGTAGGCCAGCTGGTCGCGGCCTGTTTCAAACATCAGCTGGCTGTCCAGCACAATGTCGCCGGTTTGCTTGTCCACATTGGCGTTGATGCTGGCGGCGGATAAAGCCTGGCTCAACTCCCGGATGATGGCGGTGCGCACCCCCAATAGTTCGTCTATCTGACGCTGCTGGGTGGCCAACACCCCCTGCTGCTGGGCCAGTTGCAGTTGCAGGGCTGCCTGTTCCTCTTCCTTGGTTTTCAGGGCGTCCTGGGCAGCGAAAAGGTCGCTTTCCTGCTGGTCTAATTGAATTTGCACCGAGGCCAGCTCTTCCTCCTTGCCCATCAGGGTGACCCGGGTGGTTTCCAGCTCGTCCTGCTGTTTTACCAGGGAAATCTGCACCCGGTCCAGCTCGGCCTGCTGTTCGCCCAGCTCCCGGGTTTTTATTTCCAGCAGGCTGTAATACTGGTAGATGGAGAAGGTGACGGCCAGCATAAACACCAGCAGCAGGGAGGACAGCATGTCGGAATAGGAAATCCAATATTCCCCAGTGTCCCGCCCGATGAGGCGCCTTTTTTTGCGCTTGGTGGCCATTTATCTGTCCCCCGCGGAAGGCAGGGCCTTGGCGGCACGGTTCAGGGCCTGGGTCATTTCCCCCATGGCCTGCTGCAGGCGGCTGATGGCCTGTACATCCACCACGTCGCCGCTTTGCTGGGCGCCTTGTTGCAGTTCGCTTAACTGTTTGGAGAACTGCGCCATCATATCCCGCATGTTGTCCTCAAACATGCCCATGGTGCGGGCCAGGCCCTTGGAAATATCCCCCACGAAGGAGGCATAGCTGTCCTTTAGCAGCCTGCCGGAGGAGGCCATCTCGTTGGCCACCTCGTGGGCCTGGGCAGCGGCGGCGTTGGACTGCTTTTCCACTGCCCCCAGCACCCGCCCCGACCAGGACGCATACTGCTCCATCTGCTCGGACAGGGTGCGCTGCCCCTCCTCCAGGGCTTTGTAGCTGTCGTTCTGCCGGCGGATGGCGTTGTGCAGCGTACCCAGCACCTTGCCCGTTTCCTCCGCCAGGTGGGCGTTGCCCGCCTGGGAGGCGGCCAGCTCGTTGACATAGCCATCGAAGCGGTCGATGACAGAGGCAGTCAGGGTGTTCATCTCGTGCATGTTCTGCATCAGCCCTTCGGCGGAGGACAGCGCCTGGTTGACGCCGGTGAAGGATATGCTCTGGGCCTGGTTCATCTGCTGCATGGTCTGGGCCAGGCGGCTGAACTGGCCGCCCAATGCGCCGTCCATCTGCTGCATAAACTGGTTGACGATGCGGTTGAGGCCATCCAGCTGCCCCTGGGTTTGGGCAAGCATGAAGTTGCTCATCTGTTGCCCGATGGGGGCAAAGGCGTGGTCGATGGCGGTGGTGATACCGCCGGATAGCTGGGTGCTCATTTCCCCGGCGCTCTGGCGCAGGAACAAGGCCTGGTCCTCCAGGTAGCAGATGTTGTGGACCCCCTCTTCCAGGGGCTGCTGCATCACCAGGTCCCGGAAAGATACATGGAAATCGTCCAAAGCGTCGGCGGCGCTGCCCTGGGCAGAGCGGAAAAAGATATTGAACAATATGGAGCAGGTCAGCCCTGCGATGGAGGTGCCGTAGGCAAAGGTCATGCCGCCAATCATCTGGGAGATGGACTGCATGGTGGCATCGGCATTGGTAACATCCAGGCCGCTGACGCCGCGCATCAGGCCGATGAAGGTGCCCAGGATGCCCAGGGAGGTTAGCAGGCCGGGCACCATTTCGGCGATCTGCAAATGGGCGTAGTCGACAAAGACGGTATCGTCGTTGATGTAGTCTTCCGTGTCGCAGCTTAAGCCGCGCTGGTCCAGCTGCTCAGCGTTGGTCAGGAAACGCTTCCACTGCCTTTGCAGGGGCTTGCCCAGAAAAAGCAGGTCCTGCCACAGGGGGCGGGTGCCCTCGGTGATGGTCATCATTTCCAGGGAGCGGATGGCCTTGCGGAAAATGCGCGTCAGGCGGCGCATGGGCAGGATGCACTTGGTAACACCCACCAGCGCCACCAGGCCAATGGCGGTATAGACTACGAAATTGACAATGCTGCCGGACAGGCTGCCGAATAACTGCTGCATGATGTCCTCCCGGGCGAAAATAATATGTTTATTGTAATAGATTTTTATGCTCTTTGCAATGTTTTGGTAATAATTTACACACA
>CAYFSQ010000022.1:0-26086 GCA_964345895.1 uncultured Oscillospiraceae bacterium | reverse complement strand
ACGGCATCTGTATCCTGCAAAATACGGGCGGAAAAATCCCCATGGGCATGGGTATCGATGGCCTGCACCGGCAGGGTGTGCAGTTTCTCATAGCCCATTTGCCTCAGGGCTTCTGCCGTGCGGTAACCGATGTGGTTGGAGGCCTGGGCTAACGCCCATTGGAAAAAGGCTGCCAGCAGATATAAGACAAGCAGCAGCCGCACATCCTGCGCCAGGCCGGAAAAGTCCACCATGCCCCGCACCATGCGGTCGATGCCCCGGCCTGCCACCAGGGGCGTCACCAGGGTAAACACAGACCCCAGCACTGCGGACACCAGGGCCGTCAGGAAGGCAGCTTTAGAAAAGCGGGTAAAGGACAGCAGGCGTTTGAGGTTATCTTTCATACGCTCTCCCCCCCTTCCTGCTGTTGGGATTGGTAGATTTCTTGATAGATGCGGTTGCTCAGCAGCAAGTTTTCGTGGGTGTCAATGCCCACTGCGCGCCCCTCATCCAGCACCAGTATCTTATCGGCATGGCGCAAGGAAGCGACCCGCTGAGAGATGTAGATATAGGCACCCTCGCCCCTATGCTGGTTCAATTCCCTGCGGAGCCGGGATTCCGTTACAAAGTCCAGCGCACTGAAGGCATCATCCAATATCAGGATATCTGCCTGCCGCAGCAGCGCCCGGGCGATGGTCAGCCTTTGGCGCTGCCCGCCGGAGAGGTTGCGGCCGTTTTCTTCCACCAGGTAGTCCAGCCCCTCGGGATACTGGTTGACAAAGTCCGCCTGGGCTACCTGCAGGGCATTGTGCATCATGCGCTGGGTGATCAACTCGTTGCCCATGGAGAGGTTATCCCGGATGGTGCCCTTCAGCAGCGTTGCATGCTGGGGCACCAGGGAGATGCGCTGCCTTAGGGTTTTCAGTGGAATCTTTTTAATATCTTCCCCAGCCACCGTTACACTGCCCTCGGTGGCATCGTAAAAGCGCAGCAGCAGGGATGCCACCGAGCTTTTGCCCGAACCAGTACCGCCGATGATGCCCAGGGTTTCGCCCTTATGAAGGGTGAAGGACACATCCTGCAGCGCTGCTTTGCCATCGGGATAGCGGATGGACACATGATCAAACCGTGCTGCCTCTTTGCTGGGTACCATGTTGCGGTCGGTCCAGCGCACATCCTTGACGGAGGGGTGCATGTCCATCAGCTCCCCCACCCTTTTGGCCGAAGCGTAGGACCTGGTATAGAGCATCACCAGGTTGGCCACCACCGCTGTTTGCAACAGTATCTGCGCCAGGTATTCGATGAAGGCAATGACAATGCCCACCTCCATCTTTCCAGCATTGACCCGGTCGCCTCCCAACAGCAGGACACCTAAAATACCCAGGTTCATAATCACGCTGGTTACTGGCGATAAAAGGGCTGACAGCCTGCCGGTTTTCAGGGCTTCGGAAGTATATGTTTCCCCTGCTGACTGAAAGCGGCGGCTTTCTTCCCTTTCCCGGGAGAAAGCCCTGATAACCCGCGTGCCTGACAGGGTTTCCCGCACCATGCGGCCCAGGATGTCAAGTTTTGCTTGCAGGCGCGAAAAGCGAGGGGCTGTAATGCGCAGCACAGCGAACATGCTGATGACAATCAGCGGCGTGGTAATTAAAAACACCACTGACAGGTGCACATCCAGGATGATGGCCATCACCACCGAACCCACCGCCAGAAAAGGCGCGCGCACCACCAAGCGGATTAGCATGGCCAAGGCATCCTGCAGGTTGTTGATGTCTCCCGTCAGACGGGTTACCAAGGAGGCGGTGCCAATATCATCCAGGTCCTGGGGAGACAGGTGGTTGATGTGGCTGAACACATCATGGCGCAGCTGTGTACCAAAGCGCACCGACGCCTTGGTGGCCACCACCTGGCAGACAAGGGCACAGCAGATGCCCACAAAGGCAAGCAGCACCATCAGCCCCGCCCGGGACAGGATGACCCCCTGGTTGTTAAAAGCCACGCCCCGGTCAATCAAATCGGCCATTACAAGGGGGATCAGCAGCTCCAGGACAGCTTCAATCAACTTGAAAAACTGACCCAGCAGGATGCTGCCTCTGTATTTTACATAGTAGTCCTTCAGGAAACCCATGCTTCACCTCGTATAGAAAACCCCCGCGATAGCGGAGGTACAGACAATCGTAAGAACGCTGTACAGCACGCAAGGGGAGGTGTAGGAGGGGGCACCCCTCCTACTTTCATCCGCATCAGCGGCGTGTACGGTGATGCGGTTTACTTTTGCGTAGCAAAAGTTACCTTGCCGTTTGCCGTCCGGGAGCGCAGCGAGAGGCAAACGGCCTCCATCGTTCCTTAACGGCAAAAAAGGGTCTGAAAGACCTTTTTTGACGAGCTAAACCCCCGCAATAGCGGAGGTTTGGAGTTGATTATTCAGCCCACCGCATCTGGATCCTCTGTCGGGACGGGAGGCGCAGGCGTATCTTCAGGGGGCACCGGCGTTGCCGCTGGAGGCGCAATTGTTTCCACCGGAGGCACATCGGTAGGCAGCGGCGTGGGGGTCATATGCTCTTCCAATGTTTGGGTATACAGGGCTTCCAGGGTTTTCTTGTCCGCCGTACCGCTCTTTGCTTTGACACCTTTGGCCTTTTGATATGCAGCAACTGCATCCCGGGTGCCCTCGCGGAATTCCCCGGTGATGGTGCCATTGAAGTAGCCCAGCTCCTTCAGTTTGGATTGCAGCCAGAACACATCCTCCCCTTCGCTGCCCACCTTCAGGGTGCGTATATCCCCCTGGGGCGGTACCTGAGCGTTAAAGGCCGGCATTTGTGTAGGCGCAGGCGTTACGGGATGGGCGTACAGGGACTTATCATAGCTGCCCGGCTTATGGGCGGCCTTTAATTCTGGATCAAGCGGGGCATCCTCGTGGATGCGCACCTGCACACCCGCGCCGGCGTTGAGGTACATCCACTTAGCATCCTGCAATGTCAGCCGGATGCAGCCGTGGGAAGCGCGGCGGCCCAAGGCGTTCACTGCCTTCATGCTGACCGCCTTGTTGTCGTAGGCGTTGTAGATAACGGAGTGGAAAGCGATTTCCGGCGTAATGCGCACCCAGTACTGGGCTTTACCGCCGCCCCAGTTGGGGAATTCCGCCCAGCGGGCGCGGCGCTCTGTCAGGGTATATAGGCCCGGTTCGCTGGGATAGCCGGTGGTGCCGGTAGAGCACCACATGGCGCGGACAAACTTGGTGTATTCGCCCTGCTCGTCCCGCTCGAAAACTTTAATCAGCTGGTTGTTGACATCCACCTCCAGGAAAAAGGGAATGGGGGTGGGCTCCGGCGTAGGTTTAGCCGGGTCATGGGGGCGGGCCGCATCGGGGGCATAGAGGGCATTCCAGGTTTCTTCGCCTACGACGCCATCAGGCTTCAGGCCGTTTTGCTTCTGGAAGGCCTGCACCGAGGCCTGGGTGGTCTTATAAAAGCCTGTGGTGGTGTTGCGGGTAAAGTAGCCCAGTTCCTTCAGCCTTTCCTGCATCTGCTTAACCTTGGCACCCGTGGAGCCGTAGGACAGCTTGCCCGGGAAGGTCATATCAGGTACAGGGGTGGGCTCCCTAGAGGGGGCCGGGGTGGCGTTGGGGTCGGGGGTGGGCATGTACACATTGTCGCTGTATAGCTTAAGCAGCGTCTGCACATCTGCCTTGCCCGTTTTATCCAGGCCGTTGTCCTGCTGGAAGTTGCCCACAGCGGCGGTGGTGCCATCCAGGTAGTTGCCGCTGACCTTGCCCCAATAATAGCCCAGCTCGCTCAGCCGGGTTTGCAGGCGGCTGACATCCTTGCCCTGCATGCCCCGGGAAAGGGGGCGGTGGCAATCGCCGTAGATAATCTCTAAGGTAGCGGCATCAGCATCACCGGTGACAGGCAAACCATAAGCCTCTTGCACCTTCTTCACCGCATCCTGGGTGGACTTTAAGTAGTTGCCTGTTACCTTGGCAGAATAATACCTGACATCCTTCAGCCTTGTTTGCAGCGCTTTGACCGCATCCCCCTTGTCTTTAAACTTTAAGGGTTTGGCTTCGGAGGATACCAACTCCACCTCAAACTCCTCAGCGGCGGGTTCCGCCACGCTGGGCAGCGCAAGAATCGGCACCAGCATCAAGGCGCAAAGCAAAAGAATGATTAAGCGTTTCATGGACATCCTCGTTTCATGGAATTTCTTTTCTATTGTAACGATAACGACATACATTTGCAAGACATTCTTTGTAAAATATTCAAATATTCCTCATATAAAGAATAGTCATTAAAATCCTTTGTTGCAGCAAAAAGCCCGCCGCTCTTTGGCTGCGGGCTTTGTATAAGCTTAACAGGCTATTTCTGTTCCTTTTCGGCCAACCGATCCCCCATGATAACCCCCATCACCGATGCCATCATCAGGCCCCTTGTCCAGCCGCTGGAATCGCCCAGGGCGTGGAAGTTCTTGATGTTGGTGTTGAAGTCCTTATCCATCTTGACGCGATTGGAGTAAAACTTAAGCTCCGGCGAATACAGCAGGGTTTCCCGGGCAGCGAAGCCCGGCACCACCAGCTCCATGGCCTGGATAAACTGGATGATGTTGGTCATCGCCCGGTAGGGCATGCCGGCGGTGATGTCCCCCGCCACGGCATCGGGCAGTGTGGGACGCACGTTGGAGCGGGTCAGCTCCTCCTCCCAGGTGCGCTTGCCATCCAGGATGTCGCCAAAGCGCTGCACCAGGATGCTGCCGTTGCCCAGCATATTGGTCAGCTCCCCTACCTTTTGCGCGTAGGAAATGGGCTGGTTGAAGGGGTAGGTAAAGTTATGGCTGCACAATATGGACAGGTTGGTGTTGTTGGATTTTAAATCCTTATAGCTGTGGCCGTTGACCACCGCCAGATCGTTATCATAGTTTTCCTGGGAAACAAAGCCGCCGGGGTTCTGGCAGAAGGTGCGCACCTTGTCTTTAAAGGGCTTGGGGTAGCCGATGAGCTTGCTTTCGTACAACGCTTCGTTAACTTCCTCCATCACCTCGTTGCGCACTTCCACCCGCACGCCAATATCCACCGTGCCGGGCTGGTGGGCGATGTGGTGTTCCTCGCACACCTTTTCCAGCCAGTCCGCCCCACGGCGGCCGGTGGACACCACGGTGGTGCCTGCCGTAATTTCCATGGTTTCATCACCTTTGGCGCTTTGCAGCGAGACGCCCACGCAGACATCATCCTTGAGGATTAAATCGGTGCAGTTCCACCCAAAGAGGATTTCTACGCCGCTGTCCAACAGCTTTTGCTGGAAGGCACCGTAAATATCCTGTGCTTTTTCTGTACCCATGTGCCGTATGGGACAATCCACCAATTTAAGCCCTGCCTGGATGGCGCGCTTGCGGATGTCCTTGATTTTTTGTGTTTCTTCTGCCCCTTCGATATGGCTGTCGGCGCCAAACTCCAGGTAGATTTTGTCAGTATAATCAATCATCTTCTGGGCGTAGTCTTCGCCAATTAACTCAGGCAGCTGGCCCCCTACCTCGTAGGACAGAGACAGCTTGCCGTCAGAAAAAGCACCTGCCCCGGAAAAACCAGTAGTGATATGGCAGTAGGGACGGCAGTTGACACAATACCCCACCTTGCCTTTGGGGCAATGTCGCTTTTCTATGGGTGCGCCTTTTTCCACCATGATGATTTTTTTCTTGGTGCCTCGGCGTAAAAGTTGTACCGCGGTAAAAATGCCCGCGGGACCGGCGCCGATAATGACCAGATCACATGTTTTTATCATATTTTCCCTCCGGATAGTCGTTACAATTCAGTTTACTGTTTCCACCCCAGGATGTCAATTGCCAGGCAATAAAAGTGCACCTTGGAATGTGACAAGTTTGTAAAACCCAAATTTACGGGTTGACGGAAAAAACAAGGCGTTATATAATACAAGCACGGTCGCCATCCGCCGTGTACGCGGCGACGCCAAGGCGAGATGAGCGAAGGGGGGGAATTACGTGTCTGAAATTCGAGTCAAGGAAAACGAGTCGTTGGAAAGCGCCCTGAAGCGTTTCAAACGGCAGTGCGCCCGCTCCGGTGTACTGGCAGAGGTCCGCAAGCGCGAGCATTATGAAAAGCCCAGCGTGAAGCGCAAGAAGAAAGCCGAAGCCGCACGCAAGCGCAAGTACTAACATCGTTAAAGGGAAACCTGCTCCGGCAGGTTTCTTTTTTTGTACGCAACCTCCGTATCCGAACTGTTATTGCAGGTATTCCGCAGCAGTTTAAAACCCGTCCCAGTGGGACGCATTTCCCCCAATCGAGCTCTTTCTTTCGTATTCAGGCTGGTTGCTCTGTTTTTTACTTGCGAAAATACAGTTGCATTGGTATAATCATTTTGGCAATATGTGCCGCACAACACTACTTAGGGAGGTAATTCCATTGATTAAAGTTGGTATTAACGGGTTTGGCCGCATTGGCCGTCTGGTGCTTCGCGCATCCATCGAAAACTTTTCTGACGTGCAGGTCGTTGCTGTCAACGATCCCTTCGTCAACCTGGAATACATGGCTTACATGCTCAAGTATGACACGGTGCAGGGTCAGTTCAAGGCTGACATCTCCGTGAACCTCGACAAGGGCGTCCTGGTGGTCAACGGCCACGAAATCAAAGCCTATGAGTCCATGAAGCCAGAAGAGATTCCGTGGGGCGAAGCCGGTGCAGAGTACGTTGCCGACGCCACCGGCGTGTTCAACACCACCGAAGCCTGCTCTGCCCACTTCAAGGGCGGCGCCAAGAAAGTCATCATCACTGCCCCTGCCAAGGACAAGGAAACCCCCATGTTCGTCATGGGCGTCAACAACGAAAAGTACGAAAAGAGCATGAACGTTGTTTCCAACGCTTCCTGCACCACCAACTGCCTGGCCCCCTTGGCCAAGGTTATCAACGATAAGTACGGCATCAAGGAAGGCCTGATGACCACCGTGCACTCCACCACCGCCACCCAGAAAACGGTGGACGGCCCCTCCAAGAAGGACTGGCGCGGCGGCCGCGCGGCTTCCGCCAACATCATCCCCTCCTCCACCGGCGCTGCCAAGGCAGTGGGCGTGGTTATCCCGGAACTTAAGGGCAAGCTGACCGGCATGTCCTTCCGCGTACCCACCGTTAACGTGTCCGTGGTTGACCTGACCTGCACCCTGGAAAAGCCCGCCTCCATGGAAGAAATCAACAAGACCATGAAGGAAGCCAGTGAGAGCGCACATTGGAAGGGCATCATCGGCTACACCGAAGACGCCGTTGTATCCAGCGACTTCATGCATGATGAGCGCACCTCCATCTACGACGCCACCGCCGGCATCGGCCTGACAGAGAACTTTGTCAAGCTGGTTTCCTGGTACGACAACGAGTGGGGCTATTCCAACAAGGTTGTGGAACTGATCCGCTACATGGCCAAGGTGGACAACCAGTAATTCTGCCCATCCAACAGGGGCTTGGCGCTTGCCAGGCCCCTGTTTTGTTTTTGGTTGCTTTTAAAGGGCGCATTTAGTATCATTGTTGATGGATTTACTTGTATCAGAGGAGGGTTTCATATGAACAATCCGGGCAGACGATTGCGGATGATGCTGCTGATTTTATTGGCGCTGCTCGTCCCCGCCATTGCGGGCGTAAGCCTGCAGATCAGAACCTTGGGGCCTGGAACCATTATCGCCACCCTTCCTGACAGCGATGCGCCTTTTCTTGCCTGGCAGGTGGAGGGCGGAACCCAGGCCCAGGCCGAGCGCACCTTTGGCACCATGGATACCCTGCTGGTGGAAACGCTGATACCCGGCAAAAGGTATACCTTCGCTACCGGGACGGATGAGGAAGATGCCATCAAGCGCTTGAACGCTACAGGATCCGTCGCGATGACGATGCCAAGAAGCAGCGGCCCCTTCAAGATGCGAGGTTTCCAGGCGGTGTCCTTTCTCCCTTTTCTGGTATCCCCTGGCGCAGACCCCTACGCCCTGAGCCCTGAAATCATATCGGGCGCCCCGCCTGCCCTTGATGCAGCCGCCCTTACAGATGACCTGTACATGATGCTAAGCTATACCATGAATGCCGGTGACGAGGACACCACAAACCCTGTGGTCTGGGTGTTGGAATCGCCCTTAGGGGATGTGGCCTGCCAAACAGACCTGCTTACCTTCACTGCTGAAGAAAATACTTTAGAAGATGGCTATCTCGCCCTGCCCTACGCCGGGCTGTTTACACAAATTGAACAGGTGCACGGCACCATGCCCCAAGGCGTATATTCTGCCTCCCTCTATTGGAATGGCATGCTGGCTGCTGCCCAGGACATCGCCTTGATCGGGGAAGATAGTGCCCCGTCCCCCAGCGATGTAAGCAACTTCACCGCTGAACTTCTGGGGCCGGGCAGCTTGCTGCTTAACTGGGAAGGAGAGAGGGGACCCTATGTCGCCCTGTATGAAAAAGTGGAGGATCCTTATTTCAGCTATGAAGAGGTGGAAGGCAATTCCCTCCTGCTTGACTGGCTGATTCCCGGCCGCACCTACCGCCTGAGCGTTGGCAGCAGCGTGCAGGAGGTGCGCTCCTTTATCTACAGCGATGCCAGCCGATACATCGACATTACCCTGCCCGCCGAAAAACCCTACCTCCACCGGGGCTTCCAGGCCACCGAGGTGGAGGTATACCGCTCCAACGATGGCGACGATTGGTATTCCAGCAAGGATACCTATGTGATTTCAGATGGCACGGCAGCGGAACTAAAGGACATCAGTAAAGACAATGTCCATTATTACCTGGTTGTCACCTATGGTTTTGAAGAAAGCATCCGCACCCAGCCCGATGCCACAGGCCTGTGGGTGATGCAAGCCCCCGACGGCAGCGAATATTTTGATAACAACAGCATGTTTCTGGAAAACTATGATGTGCGCAACGCCCGCTATGCCATCAACATTGACCATGTCATTAATCAATACCTGAGTTTGAACGAAGCGGAAAGCGGCACCTACACCTTTACCCTCTACCTGGACGGTTATGTCGCCGCCCGGACCAGCTACGAATTGCCATGACAAACAAAGCAACCCCCATCGCCATATTCGACTTTGACGGCACCATGATCAAAGGGGACAGCATTGTGCCCTACCTTCAGTACGCCTTTCAAAAGGGCAAATTGTCCCTGCCCGGCGCCCTCCGGGTGCTGCCCTCTTCCCTGCTGGGGGTGATGGGGCTGATCAGTGCAGAAAAGGGCAAGACAGCCGCCCTCCGGTTTCTCAAAAACATGTCCCAGGAGGAACAGCAGGCCTTCAACGCAAGGTTTCTACAAGAGCGTATCCTGCCCAGGGTTTTCCCCCAGGCAACCAAGCGGCTTTTGTACCACAGGGCGCAAGAACACATCATCCTGCTGGTGTCTGCCTCCCCCGCCTGTTATATGCAGCAGCTGAAGGATTTTTTGCCCGTCCATGACGTGCTGGCCTCCCCCACCAGCGTTGAAGGGGTCGTCAGCAGCAACTGCAAGGGTGAAGAAAAGGTGCGCCGTGTGCAGCAGTGGGCAAAGGATAATAATATGAACATTGACTGGCAAGGGGGAAGCGCCTACGGCGACAGCCTCAGCGATGCCCCTGTGATGAGCCTGACAGGACACCCCGTGTGCGTCAATGCGAAAAAGGCGCTTATACAAAAGCAGCCGGACTGGGCAGCAGAAATCTGGACAGAAACCTAAAAGACAGCAATACAAAAGCGCCATGCTCTGATGCATGGCGCTTTTGTGTGGTTTAATTAAAGAGGCTCTTTACCTTGTCCAGAAAACTTTTGCTGTCGGCGTACTCCTTGCCGGAGAGGGTTTCCTCAAACTGCCGCAGCAGTTCTTTCTGCTTGTCATTCAGCTTTTTAGGTATTTCCACCTGTACGGTTAACAGCAAGTCGCCCTTGCCCGAGCCATTAAGCTGCTTGATGCCCTGCCCCTTTAAGCGGAAACGGGCACCCGTCTGGGTTCCCTCGGGGATGCGGTACTTGACCTTGCCTTCCAGGGTGGGTACATCGATGTCAGCCCCTAAGGACGCCTGGGTAAAGGAAATGGGCATGCTCAGGTACAAATCCCGTCCATCGCGCTTAAACAGCTTGTGGGGGCGGACGCTGATGACAATCTGCAAGTCACCGTTGGGGCCGCCGTTGAAGCCCGGTTCACCCTGGCCGTTCATCACAATCACCTGGCCATCATCGATACCGGCGGGGATGTTGATGTTGGCGGTGCGCTTCTTGCGCACGCGGCCGTTGCCGCCGCAGTCCTGGCAGCGTTCCTTGATGATTTTACCTGTGCCGCCGCAGGCATTGCAGGGGCGCACGGTTACCATAAAGCCGCTGGAGGCGCGTACCTGGCCAGTGCCTTGACAGGTCTGGCAGGTTTCCGCATGGGTGCCCGGTTTGGCACCGGAACCTGAGCAGGTGTCGCAGTTTTCCTCCCGGTTGAACTCGAAGGATTTCTTGGCGCCAAACGCCGCTTCCTCAAAGCTGATGCGCAGATTATACCGCAGATCGTTGCCTGCCATGGGGGCGTTGCGTTGCCGCTGCCCGCCGCCCATGCCGCCAAAGAGCTGGTCAAATATGCTGTCAAAGCCGCCCATACCACCAAAGCCGCCAAAGCCGCCGAACTGGGAGGGGTCAAACCCACCGCCCATGGGGCCATCCATGCCGAACTGGTCATACTTCGCGCGTTTGTCGGGATCAGACAGCACAGCGTTGGCTTCGTTTAATTCCTTGAAGCGAGCTTCTGCAGTTTTATCGTCTGGGTGCAGGTCGGGATGACTTTCCTTGGCCAGCTTGCGGTAGGCTTTCTTGATATCATCCTGGGAGGCCTTTTTATCAACCCCCAGCACCTCATAATAATCTCGTTTGTTTGCCATGTTCCTGTCCTTTTACAGCGAAGGACTAAGCGCGTCGCCGCGCTTAGCCGTTTCGCCTTGATCATGATAAATAATTACTGTACGTCGCCGTCGGCGTTGACAGAACCGTCGGAGTTCTGGAAGGGCTGCTCGGCGCCATCCTGGGGAGGCATCTGGCCGCCCTGATCCTGGTAGAGCTTGCCGAAGATGGCATAGACCTTTTCGGTCAGCTGATCCATCGCAGTCTTGATTTCTTCAGGATTGTTGCCTTCGCGCACCTTCTTGAAGGCGTCGATTTCGCTTTGCACGGTGGCCTTGTCTTCATCAGACAGCTTGTCGCCGTTGTCCTTGAGCTGTTTTTCCATTTCATAGGTCAGGCTGTCAGCACGGTTGAGGGTTTCCACCTCGTCCTTGCGCTTCTTGTCTTCTTCAGCGAACTGCTCAGCTTCCTTGACACGAGCCTTGATCTCGTCCTCAGACATGTTGGTGGAGGCCGTGATGGTAACGTTCTGCACGTTGCCCGTGCCCAGGTCCTTGGCGCTGACGTTGACGATGCCGTTCTTATCGATGGTGAATTTCACCTCAATCTGGGGCACGCCACGGGGGGCGGCGGGAATGCCGGTCAACTGGAAGCGGCCTAAGGATTTGTTGTCATACGCCATGGGGCGCTCGCCCTGCAGCACGTTAATTTCAACCGTGGTCTGGCCATCAGCAGCGGTAGAGAACACCTGGGATTTTTCCGTGGGGATGGTGGTGTTGCGCTCAATCAGCTTGGTGAAGATGTGGCCTTCGGTTTCCAGCCCTAAGCTCAGGGGGGTAACATCCAGCAACAGCACGTCCTTCACATCGCCGCCCAGCACGCCAGCCTGAATGGCAGCGCCGATGGCAACGCATTCGTCGGGGTTGATGCCCTTGAAGGGTTCCTTGCCGGTGATGTTCTTCACTGCTTCCTGCACGGCAGGGATACGGGTGGAGCCGCCCACCAGGATGACCTTGTCGATGTCGTTGGCAGTAAGGCCGGCATCCTTCAAAGCTGTCTGCATGGGGCCAACGGTGCGCTCCACCAGGTCGTGGGTCAGCTCGTTGAACTTGGCACGGGTCAGCGTGACATCAAGATGCTTGGGGCCGTTGGCGTCGGCGGTAATAAAGGGCAGGTTGATGTTGGTGGACATGGCTGTGGACAGCTCAATCTTGGCCTTTTCGGAGGCTTCCTTCAAGCGCTGTTCCGCCATGCGGTCCTTGCGCAGGTCAATACCGTTTTCCTTCTGGAACTGGTCGGCCACAAAGTTCATAACGCGATCGTCAAAGTCGTCACCGCCCAGCATAGTGTCGCCGTTGGTGGCCAGCACTTCAAATACGCCGTCGCCAATTTCCAGCAGACTTACGTCGAAGGTGCCGCCGCCCAGGTCATATACCAGGATTTTGTGGGCATGCTCTTTGTCCAGGCCATAGGCCAGGGAAGCCGCGGTGGGCTCGTTGATGATGCGCAGCACTTCCATGCCGGCGATGCGGCCGGCGTCCTTGGTGGCCTGGCGCTGGCTGTCAGAGAAGTAGGCAGGCACGGTAATAACCGCCTGGGTTACCTTGTCGCCCAGGTAGGCTTCCGCATCAGCCTTGAGCTTTTGCAGAATCATGGCGCTGATTTCCTGGGGATTGAGGTTGTTGTCATCGATTTTCACTTTAAAATCGCTGCCCATTTTGCGCTTGATGGACGAAATGGTCCTGTCGGGGTTGGTGATGGCCTGACGCTTGGCAATCTGGCCGACCAGCCGCTCGCCTTCCTTGGTGAAAGCAACGACAGAAGGGGTGGTACGGGCGCCTTCGTGGCTGGGGATAACGACGGGTTCGCCGCCTTCCATAACAGCTACGACGCTGTTGGTGGTGCCCAGGTCAATACCGATAATTTTACTCATTGAAATTTTCCTCCATATATTCATTGGTTGTTGTCTGATTATTCTGCGATGACCTTGACCATCGCGTGGCGGAGAACAAAGTCCCCCATTTTATACCCCTTCAGGAGTACTTGGCTGACGGTGCCGGGTTCGCCTTCCGAGGCATCCCCCTGCACAACAGCATCCTCCAGGTTGGGGTCAAAGCGTTCGCCTTTGCGGTCGATTACCGCGACGCCGCGCTTTTCCAATGTTTCCAGCAGCTGCTTGTATACCAGCTGCACGCCTTCGAGCATGGCGGCATCCGTTGTGTCTGCCGACAGGGCCCGCTCCAGGTTGTCTACCACGGGCAGCACCGTTTTAATGAAAGCCCGGGCGCCATCTTCATAAGCTTCGGCGCGCACCTGCTGGTTGCGGCGGCGGAAGTTGTCAAACTCTGCCTGCACCCGCTGGGCCATATCCAGGTACTCATCCCGCTTGGCTTCCGCTTCCAGCAGCTGGGTGTGGACTTCCTCCAGATTCTCTGGCGTGGTTTCCGTGGTTTCTGCGGACTGCTCCTCCAGGATTTCCATGTCCTTTGGTTCTGCGTGTTTTCGTTTCATGTTTCCCTCCGGTTACTGTGCATCATTTTTCAGCATCCTGCTGAGCATCCCGGCGGTAGACGCCAGGGTGGATAGTATTTGTTGGTAGGGCATGCGGATGGGGCCAATAAGGCCCACTGTACCCCGGTTGCCGTTGCCCACTTCATAGGAGGCGGTGACGACGCTGCAATCATCCATCTCCATGATGCCGTTTTCAGGGCCGATGTAGGCAGCCAGCCCGCTTTGACCGCCCCTGCGCATCAGGTGCAGCAGACGGTCCTTTTCCTCCAGCACCGAGAGGAAACGCCGCGCTTTGTCGACATCGGCATACTCCGGGTGGTTGAGGATGTTCTGCGGGCCTGACACCGTCAGGTTGTCGCTGGCAGATTGCTTTTGAATCTGCTCCGCCAGCTCGGCGATGCCCAGCAATACCCTGGGATCCCCCTCGATGGAGGAGGCGTAGCCCCGCAGCATGCCCTGCACTTCCCTGAGGGAACGGCCGCCGAAACGCTCAGTCAGCATTCTGCTGATGGCGTACAGGCCGTCTGCGTCCAGGGCGTCGGATACATGGACCACCGAATCCCGTATGATGCCGCCGTCGGTAATAATAACCAGCAGCGCCGTCGCCGGGGAAATGGGAATCAACTGCAAGGTGCTGATCTTCAGCTCGCTTTGCCTGGGCATCATGATGACGGCGGTGTACTTTGTCATCTCGCTTAGGGCCTGGGCAAAGGCGAAAACCACATCCTCCATCTGCTGGAGGCGGGCGGTCAGCGACTTGCGGGTGTCTTCCCGGGGGGTGGTGTCGATGAGGCCGGAGCTGATCAGGTGGTCCACATACAGCCGGTAGGCGTGGACATTGGGAATGCGCCCAGCGGAGACATGGGGCTGCTCCAGGTAGCCCAGTTCTTCCAAATCGCTCATTTCGTTGCGGATGGTGGCGCTGGAGAGATGCTGCATGTACTTGCGCGCAATGGTGCGGGAACCAACTGGTTCTGCCGTGAGGACATAGTCGGTAATCACGGCTTCCAGCACATGCTTTTTCCGCTCATTGATCATGGACCGTCCTCCCTTCCCCTCTCGCTGTTAGCACTCTCGTTTGATGAGTGCTAATCCGCATTAACAATGTACCATGCCTGTTCCATTTTGTCAAGCATCTCTGAAAAGATTTTTTCCGCAGTTTTTGCCAGTGTTTTCAAAGTGTTTCGGGCGTTGACCGGCTTTAAAATGGGTGGTATACTTTCAATTAATAGCTGGGGTTTGTATTCCTCGCGACAGAGTGCCGGAATACATGCCCTTCATAAAAGGAAGGTGGTAGCAACGCCGATAGTTTCCATCCAGGTACCCTATCAAAGCGCATAGCGCGCAAAGAATGAACGGAGGATTTTGTATGGAACTTGGATCTTGGGCCTTGATTTCGGCCCCCTCGCTGTGGGGTCTGCTGCCCCTGCTGATTTACATCGTCATGGTATTTATGAACTATGACAACATCATCGCCATGGCGGTGGGTATTTTTGCCGGTGCCATCCTGACGGGCACGGGCGTTGGGCCCCTGGCAAAAATGTTTGCCGGCAGCCTCGGCTCCTTTGTGGTGCAGATTGGCTTTATCATCATGCTGGGCGCAGGCCTGGGCAAACTGATGAACAAAGCCCGCATCACCCACACCCTGATTTACTGGATTGTTAAAAAAATCGGCGTCAACAGCGAGAGCAAAGCGCGTCTGACGCTGATTATTGTATCCATTGTCATCTGCGGCCTGCTGGGCACCCTGGGCGGCGGCAATGCGGTTATCGCCCCCATCATCATCCCCATCATGGCGCAGTTTGGCATCGCCCCCTCGGTGGTTACCATCCTGTTTAAAACCGCAGGCGAAGTTGGCCTCATCTGGGGGCCGCTGACCGGCGTCACCCTGACCCTGCTGGGCGTTACCGGCATGTCCTACGGCAAGTACATGCTGGTTGCCGGCCTCCCCTTTGGCCTGATCTGGCTGGCCGGTGCGTGGATTGCTGCCAACTACCTGCAAAAGCGCAACAAGGGCAACGAAAAGTACGACGTGCCAGAGAATATCGACGGCGACGGCTTGAACATCACCCAGCAGGAAAAGACCTCCACCATGATTTTCCTTCTGGCCTTCCTGGGCCTGGTGCTCTACGGCATCCTCAGCGGACAGGGCACCTCCTACGCCATCATCGTGATGATTCTGCTGATGGTTGTTGTCATGCTCTTTGGCCGCATCAAGATGAACGAAGGCATGGAGTCCATCGTGGATGGCACTGCCAGCATGGCCAACCTCTTCCTGGTGTTTGTCACCATCGACGTGCTGCTGAACATGGTTACCATGGCCGGCGGCTTTGAGGCGCTGAGCATCAAGCTTCAGGGCATCATACAAAACGTGGGTGCTGCAGGCGTCATGCTGATTTCCTCCGTGGTTGGCGGCCTTGGCATTGAGGCAGCTGCTGTGGCGGAAATTAAAATCATCGCCGACATGTTTAAGGACATGGCCCTCTCTGTGGGCCTGCCCATGGAAGTGTTTGCCGTTTCCCTGCTGGCTGCCACCCGCATCACCGGCAGCGTGTACCCCACCAGCAACCTGGTGGGGCAGATGGGCATTGCCCGCTCCGGCGACACCAAGGCCATCCTGAAAGGCTGCTGGATCAGCATTGTGCCCCTGGTTATCTACATTGTAGTGTGGGCCTTCGTGGGCCCGGGCCTGTTCTAATTCACACATAATAGGAAGGAGGGCAATATGCCTAAATATCTGCTGACAAACGGACTGATCGTAGACGGCACCCGTGCCCCTGGGTACCGGGGAGATGTGCTGCTTAAGGACGGGCGTATTGCCCTCCACCCTTCTTTTGAAGCCCGGAAAGGTGCCCAGGTCGTCGATTGTACCGGCCTGTGCATTGCCCCCGGCTTTATCGACATCCACACCCATTCCGATGCCTGCGCCCTGGCCTCCGGTGCCCAGGCCAGCGCCCCCTTCCAGGGGGCTACCGTGAATATCGCCGCCAATTGCGGCATCTCTATCTTTCCGTTGAATGAAAAATACGGCAAGGAAATCCTGAATTTTTGCCAGCGTACGGTGGAAATTATGCCCAAGGGGCAAGAACCCATCACCTGCATGCAGAACTATGCCCGGGCCATGGATCAAGCCCCCAAGCGCATCCATTACGGCACGCTGGTGGGCCACGGCACCCTCCGCGGCAATGTGATGGGCTTTCACGAGCGGGAAGCCACTGACGACGAATTAAACAGCATGTGCGCTTTGCTGGACAGGGAACTGCAAGCCGGCGCCTTTGGCATGTCCCTGGGGCTCATCTATCCCCCCAGCAGCTACGGTAACCTGAAAGAGTTTACCGCCCTTGGCAAGGTGCTGAAAAAGCATGGCAAGGTTCTAACCGTGCACATGCGCTCAGAAAGCACCCGCATATTTGAAGCCGTGCAGGAAATGCTGGACGTGGCGCTGGCCGCCAAGGTACACCTGCACATCTCCCATTTAAAGCTGATCGGCAAAGCCCAATGGGGCCGCGCCCAGGAACTGCTGGCGTTAATAGAAGGCGCCCGGCAGCAGGGTGCTACCATCACCTGTGACCAGTACCCCTATGAGGCCAGCTCCACCGGGCTTTCTGCCCTGGTACCCGGCTGGGCCCAGGATGGCGGCGTAGACAGCATGCTCAGCAGGATGCAGCCCCCTTCAGATCAGCTGTTAATGGACATTGAAGACGAAATCAACAGGCGTGGCGGCGCCCACTGTGTGGAGATTGCCTCTACCTATGGCCATCACCCCGCCTGGGAAAGCCGGCGCTTAAGCGATATTGCCCAGGAATTAGGCCTGTCCCCCGCTCAGGCTGCCTGCCATGTGCTGCTTGCCTGCCAGGGCGCGGTGGCTACCATCTATTTCAGCATCGACCTGGAGGATGTGAAAACCATCATGCAGGATATGCGCATCGCCGTGGGCAGTGACGGCTATAACTTTGGCTACGACCTGGACTACAAGCCCCACCCCCGCAGCTTTGGCACCTTTCCCCGGTTTTTGCAGACGGTCAGAGACAACCACCTGATGCCCCTGGAGGACGCAGTCTATAAGATGACAGGGCTGCCTGCCGACATCCTGGGCTTTAATGACCGGGGCCTGCTGCTGGATGGCTACCGGGCAGACATCACGGTGTTTGACCCTATGACTGTTGCCGATCAATCCACCTACGCAGCTCCCGCCACACAGCCCAAGGGCATCCCCCATGTGTTTGTGGCAGGACAGCCTGTGGTATTGGATGGGCAGCTGACCGAGGCTTTCCCCGGCACCATGCTAACAAGGCCTTAGCACAAAGGTTTCCTTTAAAGCGCCTCCATGGGGAGGCGCTTTTCATGTGGGTTCCGGTCACCTTTTACTCATATTTTCACTTGACAAGATTGGTGGCCTTGCGTATGATATTTTATGCGGAATCTTTTCCGTGCCGCTTTAAGCGGCAGCGCGCAAGCAGCGATGCTTCGGCGCAAATTGGTGGAGTGACGTTCCGAGCGGTTTTATCACTCGTAAGATGCTAAACCCATCCGCCGAAAACTGCTCCTTGCAGGGGTATCGAAGTGGTCATAACGGGGCTGACTCGAAATCAGTTTGCGCGCAAGCGCACGTGGGTTCGAATCCCACCCCCTGCGCCAAACCGCCTGGAACAATTGTTCCGGCGGTTTTTGCTATGCGGGGTTACAAAGTACCAAAAGCATGGTATCTTATAGGTATCAACAATCTTTGACGACTGCTTACGAGGTGCAAAAATGAAGCATTTAAAACATATCATACTATGGCTACTGCTTGTTCTTCTTACGCTGCCTGGCACCAATACACAAGCTGAAACGGAGGATTTCCCCTGTGCGTTCAGCTATCAGGAGGTGCTGAACCGCTACCATACCCTCCTTGTGAAAGAGGACGCTGAAGGCGATGGGGTGGGCGAGACAGGCGTGTGGGAGGCTAAAATGTACCCGACCCAGGGGACACCTCTTGACAGCGTAGGCTATGCCATTGTGGATGTAAGCGGAGACGGCATGCCCGAACTGCTGATAGGCGCCATCACCCGGCATGGGGAGGGCAGAGCCTACGGCAATGAAATCTATGCGCTGTATGCCTGCAAGGAAAATGAGCCCCAGTTAACCTTTGAGGGGTGGGGACGCAGCCGGCATTCCTGGATGGGGGATGGAAAGTTCTTCTATCAAGGGTCCGGCGGCGCCGCATTCAGCATGTTTGGCACCTATTCCCTCTCAGCTGATGGCACAAACCTTATCTGCAATGATCTGTATTTTACACAAGAGAAAGAAAATAACGTTGAAGAATTGGGGCTGTATCACAACCAGTCAGGAAGCACGGAGCCTGCCGCATCCGAGGAATTGACCATATCCGAGGGGCAATTCTGGCAGATGGAAGCGAAGCTGGAACAGTTGGTGCAGGACATGGTGCTTATTCCCTTTGCTGAATATGTCCCCTCCCCTATCATCGCAGCCAATGATATGCCGCTTCAGGCCCACTGGGCAGAAAGCATAGCGGACATCCCCGCCGGGTATACTGAGTATAAGGCAGCGGCGGAACCCCTGGCAAAGGTGCTGTTTACCGCCTCCCACCCTGTGAAGGATGTACGCCTCCTGGCGCTGACCCCACTGGATATGAACGGCAGTCACTTGGTGTTCGATATAAAGGAAGTGTATCGCCAGGACCAACTGACCGCCCAGCAGCCTTTATTGGCCCACCTGGTGTTTTACGGTGACCTTCCCAATAACGGCATCTCCTTTATGGAGGAAAATGGCAGCACCCGGTATTTTACCGTGGAAATCAGCGGTAAAAACGGTGAACTGATGTTGCACGAATTCTGGCAGTAAAGAAACGGAGATTACTATGAAAAACGAACGGGTATACCGCATGACCTTTGCCAGCTTGTATCCACTCTATATACAGAAAGCGGAGCGGAAAGGGCGCACCCGGGAAGAGGTGGACGCCGTCATCTTCTGGCTGACGGGATATGACAGCGAAGGCTTACAGCAGCAGATAGATAGCGGAAACGATATCGAAACTTTTTTCGCGCAGGCGCCGCAAATGAACCCAAATACCTCCCTGATAACCGGGGTAGTATGCGGTGTGCGGGTAGAAAATATTGAGGAACCCCTGATGCAGAAAATCCGCTGGCTGGACAAGCTGATTGACGAATTGGCCAAAGGCAAGAAGCTGGAAAAGATATACAGAGGATAGGGGCGCTTTCTTGTGAAGGAACAACCAGGCAAGGATACGTTTTTTACCCGTGTCTATGATATCGTGGCACGCATTCCCAAGGGAAAGGTGGTTTCCTACGGGCAGATTGCATGGATGCTGGGCATGCCCCGGGGCGCCCGCCAGGTAGGTTGGGCCATGCGCCATTGCCCCGACGCTTTGCCCTGGCAGCGGGTGGTGAAGGCAGACGGCGCCATTGTAGGGGGCGACTACGCCCCCCTTCGCCGCGCAGTGCTGGAAAAGGAGGGCGTACTCTTCACCCCGGATGGGAAAGTCAATATGGATGCCTGCCGGTGGCAGCCGGAAGAGGCCCTTTAAGCCTAACCCCGAATCAGGCCGTAGCTGTGCTCAATCAGGCGGAAAACTTCCTCCCGGGGCACGTCACTGCCCAGTACCACGCTGATCCAGTGGATTTTATTCATATGGTACCCCGGCTGAACCCCCTGATACTGCTGACGCAATATGTCAGATAGCAGGGGGTCGCACTTTAAGTTAAGCAAATCCTGACCGCCATGGTGCAGAAACATGGCGAATATTTTTTTGTTCCCTTGATACCGCACAGCCAGGGTGCCATCCCCAAAGGGATGGTCACAATAGCAAAGGGGCAGGGACAGGCAGTGATCAATCAGCTGCTGATGGCTGCCCACTGGACTTTTCTCCTTCAAACATCGCATTCTCTACCAGGATGCACAAATGATGGTACAGCTTGATGTGCTGCTCCTGCACCAGGTAGGTTTCCGTTTCATCCACATTCAGCAGGATGTCGCAAACATCCTTAAGTCTACCGCCTGTTAGTCCCGTCATACCGATAACAGCCATCCCCCGGGCTTTCGCCACCAAGGCAGCCCGGCGCACATTCTCCGCGTTGCCGGAGGTGGTGAGGGCCAGCAGTACATCCCCCGGCTGTCCATAGGCCATCACCTGCTGGGCAAAGATATCTTCGCCGCTGATGTCGTTGATAATGGCGGTGATAAGGGGGGATTGAGCCGTCAGGTCGATGGCGGGCAAGCCCTGCTGCAAGTTAGCTGCCCAGCCCTCTCCTATGCTGGTTACAAAATCTTGATCCGGAGTGCGCCGGGACAGGAAGCCCTTGCACAGCTCCCCAGCAATATGGCCGCAATCCGCCGCGCTGCCCCCGTTGCCGCACAGCAGCAGCTTATTTCCCTGCTGAAAGCAAGCAATCAACTTTTGCGCAGCCTGTTCCAATGTGTTACGCATGTTCACCCTCCCTCATGGCGGCAGACAGTGCCGCGATATCCCCCACCTTATCCCCCAGCAGGGCAGGTACCACCTGGCACACCCCCCGTGTATGGGGCAAAGCCTCCTGTAGGATAACCTCTTCCATGCCCTCACGAAACCAGGTTTCGCTGCGGGCGAATATGCTGCCAATCACGATACGCTCAGGGTTAAACAAATCCATCAGCACTGCACAGGCCATGCCCAGCGCCTGAGCGCTTTGTTTAAGGGCCTGCTGCATGGCGGCATCCCCCCGGGCCGCTCCTTCCACCGTTTCCTTTGCAGAAACGCCGCTTAACTGCTTGATACCGCCTCCAGAGCAGAACCCCTCAAAGGATCCGGCCTTGCCATAGCCGATGGGGCCATCGGGGGCATAGCGCACATGGCCGATTTCCCCTGCCATGCCGTTGGTGCCCCGGTACAGGCGGCCATCCAAAATCAAGCCCGCACCAAAACCGGTGCCAAAGGTTAGAAACACCATGTTACGGCATCCCTTACCAGCGCCAAAACGCCATTCTGCCAGGGCACAGGCATTGGCGTCATTCTCAAGGTAGGCAGGTACCTTGTAGGTTTCACGCAGCCAGGCGGTGATGGGCACCTCGTCCCAGCCGGGCAGGTTGGGCGGCGAGAGAATCAGGCCCTTTTCTTCATCCAAGGGGCCGCCGCAGCTGACACCGATGGCCAAGGGCGTGCCTGCATCAGGCAGCACAGCCTTCAGCACATCCTGCCAGGAGGCATAACCCTGGGTGGGCACCTCCCGCCGGGACAGCACATTCCCTTGTGCATCCCCCACAATAAAAGCAGTCTTGGTGCCGCCAATATCCAGCCCCCAGTACTCCCCTACCATATTGCCTCCAACTCCTGCCGGGTGGCAGTGCCTGTCGTATTCAGCTTCTGTATCACCACTGCCGCTGCTGCATTGCCCAGGGTGCAGGCTTGCTGAAGCCCCTCTCCAGCGGCGGCAGCCAGGGAAAATGCCGCCATAAAGGCATCTCCCGCACCCACATAGTCGTGGGGTGGCGGCACCTGAACGGCAGGGATGTGGTGGGCAACGCCGTTTTCCACCAACAGGCACCCCTCTGCCCCCAGGGTAACCACAGCCGGTTTGCCGGTGGTTTGGGACAGTTGCAGGGCTGCCCTTTCCATGTCCTCTTCCCCTGTGGCCTGGGCGGCTTCGTACCTGTTTGGCTTCACCATGGCATGGCGGAAAACCCCAGCGTTCTGCCGGCTGTCTACCACCACCGGCAGGCCCTTGGCGGCAAGTTTTTCTACAGCCTTGCGCACTTTTTCCGTTACGCAGCCATAGGCCATCTGGTCGCACACCAGCAGCACATCAACCCCTGAAAGGGCGTGGAGGGCGTCAATCAGCTGTTCCTGGGCTGCCTCCTCAAGGGAGGTGAAGTTTTCAAAATCGATGCGGGGATCCTCGTAGGTAAGTTCACTAATGCCCTGGCGCAGGGGCTTGATGTAGGTGTTGGTAAACCTGTCTGGCAGGGCAAGCAATCCCTTGGTATCAACGCCAGCAGTATGTAAGCATTGCAGCAGCAGTTCACCCCGCCAATCCTGCCCGATAATCCCCAGTGCCTGTACAGAAAGGGGATTAAGCGCCTGGGCGCAGCAAGCCACATTGCCCGCACCGCCGGGAGAGAAGCGCTCCTTCACAACAGGCAGCGGAAAATGGGGCGTTTCCCTGGAAAGAACGCTCCTTTGCATGTCGGCATGCCAGTACATGTCCAGGCAAAAATCCCCCAGCACGGCGACGCGCAGGGTGTCCAGCTTAGAAAACAGAGGCAGCAAACTCATTTAAGCGGCCAGCCTTTCTCCTTCAACAGGTGATACAGGGCGGGGATGGTTACCTGATGTTCCCCGGTAAAATGCCAGCCCATACCGCCCCGGCTGGTGGGTCGGTTAACGATATTTTTGCGCGGACGGTAGTAGTAGTCAGGGTTATCCTCCCCTACCTTTTTGCGGAAATCCCCCAGAGGCCGCAAGTCAAAATCAGCGGTGGTGATGTTGAAGGTTGGGTACCCAAGGTTGCGGGCGATGGACAACGCCTTTAAAAACACCTCAGGGCCAATCACCATGGATCCAAAGTTTAAAAACACCCCGCCTTCCATTAAGGAAACGGAATGGCACAAGCCCTTAAAATCCACCTGGCAGGCTTTACCGATGGCGGCAAAATCGCAGGAAGGGTGCTGATGGATGATGTCTGTCCCCAGGGCAATGTGGTAGGTGCAGGGGATGTCCAGCTCATAAGCCCTGTACAGCACACAATCCCTGCGGTAAGGGAAGCGCTCGGGGTACAGCTGCATATAGCGGGCAAGGGATTCGCCCAGCCCCAGCCCATCCCGGGCGCCTAACTGTATGGCCTCATTCATCCAGGCGCCGGTTTCTTCCCACATGCCAAAGCTGCCATCCTCAATGGCGGTGGGCACATGTTCTGAGGTACCGCCCAGGTAGCCCAGCTCAAAATCGTGGATGGCGCAAGCGCCATTGCCCGTCAGGTGGGTGATAATGCCCCCTTCCATCAAGGCAATCAGGTAACGGGACAAGCCATTCTTGATGACATGGGCCCCCTGGGACCAGATAACCTGTCCCCCCTTCTTCCGGGCATCCAGTACTCGTTGGGCAAGTTCCTCAAAGCCGTCGGCAGAAAAAGGCGCAGTCTGTTCCCCCGGGGTTCTTAAGGTATCAATGCGCACCAAGTTGGTGCGTTCAAAGGCGGTTTGTGTTTGTATGTTTGAAAAATCCAGCTGTTTCATCCGCTATCCTTTCAGGTTCATCCAGTTGATCAGGGTGTCCAGGTCCAAAAAATCCCCGGTGATGGCTTCTGCATCCGCCTCAACAAGGCGGCTGCGTTTGACAGGGTTTAGTCCCCTGCCCTTCTCTTCATCGCTGGCAAGGCCCAGGGTTCTGGCACCATGGCGCACACCCAGGGCAATCTCCACCCGGCCGTCCCCAATGACGCACACCTGGGGGCCATGGAAGCCCTGACCTGCAATCAGCTCCTCCAGCACCCTTTCCTTGGAGCAGTTTTCCTGCCTGAAAGGCGCACCAGACACGCTGTCCACCAGAGGCGCGATGCCAAGCAGCGCAGCTTCCCGCTGTACATCCTCCTGATCGGTGCCGCTGGCGATGTACATTTTCAAGCCCCGTGCCCGCATATCCTTTAAAAATGGGATGGTGCCTGCCATCAGATACTGCTCAGCTTTTGCTTTTCCCGATTGCAGTTCCAGGGTTTTCCGCTCCACATCCTGCATCAGACGGTGATTGTACTCATCCTTATAAGCCCAGGCATCCAGGGCACTGCCGGTTTTAGCAAGTATGCTGTCCCTGAGCCACTTCATCTGATGGATGGTCTGTATGCCGGCCGACTGCTCGATATACTGGGCAATCTCCCCCTGGCTTTCTTCACCCAGGTAGTCCACCATCATATCCGCCATCACCCTTTCCCAGCCATGGCGCAAGGTGGACAGGGTGCCGTCAAAATCCAGCACCAGGACGCGCACCGGGGTACTGCCTGAAAAAATCTTCCGTATCTCCATATTACCGCTCTCTATGCTTGCATAAGTCGGGGGACCGAGGCAAGCCCCGGCCCCCCTTAAAAAAGTTCGTCTTACTTGCCTTCGGCTTCCAGGAATGCTTTGTTGACGACGGTAACGCCGGTGTCAACCACCTTGGCGTCCTCGGCAATGGCTTCACCCTTGAGCACCTTGACAGCGCTCATGATGCCTTCATAGCCCATGTTGTAGGGGTTTTGCGCCATGGTGGCCAGCAGGGCATCTTCCTGAATCAATTGCAGGATGGCGTCGGACTTGTCAAAGCCCACGCCCACAACCTTGGCGCCGCCTTCTTTAATGGCGTTGCCGGTGCCGGTGGTGCTGCCTTCGTTGCAGCCGAAAATGCCTACGCAGCCTTCGGTGATGTAATTTTCCGCGATGGTCTGGGAAGCGGCAACCTGGCCTTCGCCGTACTGGGTTTCCAGAATCTCAAACTTGGTGCCTTCAAAGGCAGAGCGGAAGCCATCCTCACGCAGCTGGGTGGAGGTGGTGGAAGAGTTAACGTTGACGATGCCGATTTTGCCTTCGGTAACGCCATCTTCAGCTAACTTCTTGAGCATTTCTTCACCTGCAACTCTGCCGGCGGCTTTGTTGTCGGTGGCGAGGGTCTGCTCGGCCGGGGTGTTGGCGGGGCTGTCCACATAGATGAACTTCACGCCGTCAGCCTGATACTGCTGGATGGTGGCCACCTGGGTGTCCGGGCCGTTGGAGGCCAGCAGGATGGCCTGGGCATTGTCGGCATAGGCGTTGTTGATGGATTCAATCTGGGCAGCATCGTTCTTGCCCTGGGTGGGGGCGTCCCACTTGTAGTTGACGGTCACGCCTTCCTCTTTGAGCTTGGCGACGGCATCCTTACAGCCGGCATCCACGTTGACCCAGTGCTGGTCCATCAGGTCCATGGTGATCAGGTACACTTTGTACTCTTCCGCCGCAAAAGCGGAGCTGATGCCAAGGAGCATCATCAGGGACAGGAAAATGGCTACGAGTTTCTTCATGGTTGTGGTGTCCTCCTTTTATTTTATCGAAACGCTTTTTGCGTTTTGATTCCTCTGAAACATGGCGCGCAAGCGGCCTTTGCCCATACCGCCGCTGCGGATAACAACGTCGATCAGCACAGACAACACGACGATAAAACCTACCACGATGTTGCGCCAGGCAACCGGCGCGCCTACCAGGGAGAGGCCGTTGTACATGGCACCCCATACGCTGGCGCCCACAATGTTGCCCAGCAGTATGCCCTGGCCCCCCAGGGTGGAGATACCGCCGATGACGGAAGCGGCTACGGCGTACATTTCGTAGCCGTTACCCGCGTCCATGGCGCCCATGCCCGCCTGGGCACAGGTGATCAGGCCCACAACCCCCGCGCAAAAAGCGCTGACCACATAGGCCTTGGTGGTGGTGGCGGCCACGTTGACGCCTGACAGTTTGGAAGCCTCCACGTTGCTGCCCACGGCGTACACATGCCGCCCCGTGCGGGTGCGGGATAGCAGATAATTAAACACAAGCCACAGCACGATGGCCACCCAGAAGGTGTTGTACACCCCCAGGGACTTTCCATAGTAGAAAAAGTCCCGCCAGGCGGATGCTCCAGCGCCGATGGCATCGGTGTTCATGTTGCCGTTGACCAGCTGGGCGATGCCCCGGGCAATGGTCATGGTACCCAGGGTACCAATAAAGGGGGGCAGCTTACAGGTGGCCACCAGAAAGCCGTTGACCAGGCCCGTTAATAGGCAGGGCACCATGGT
>CAYFSQ010000021.1:0-26679 GCA_964345895.1 uncultured Oscillospiraceae bacterium | reverse complement strand
CTCAAGTCTGTATCTTCAGCTGATCCTCCAGCGATCCGTCGTCATCGTAAACAATAAAGTCGCTGAGGGTGAGGCGCACCTTGTCGCCGGGCAGGAAGTCGCGATAGGCGCGGCCTTCGGTGATGACCCTTAGAGAAATGCCATCCACCGTGACGCGGTAATCGCTGGCATCGCCCAGGTAGTAGCCTGCGGATACTGTGCCTTCAATGGTGCCTTCCTCCTTGGACATGGTGATGTTTTCGGGGCGCACAGCCACTTCCACCGCGCCCTTTTTGTCGCCCTGGTAGGGCAATACAACCTGGGTGTTGTTAAGACGGATAAGGCCGTCCTCCGCCACGCCCTTGAGGAAGTCTACCTTGCCCAGGAAGTCTGCCACGAACTGGTTGACGGGCTGGCGGTAGATTTCTTCGGGCGTACCCTGCTGCTGTACCACGCCCCGGTTGATGAGGAACACCCGGTCGCTCATGGCCATGGCCTCCGTCTGGTCGTGGGTCACATATACCACGGTGATGCCCAGGTTGCGCTGGATTTCCTTGATTTCAAAGCGCATGGATTCCCTTAATTTGGCGTCCAGGTTGCTGAGCGGCTCGTCAAGCAGCAGCAGCTTGGGTTCTGCCACCAGGGCCCGGGCCAGGGCAACGCGCTGCTGCTGGCCGCCGGAGAGCTGGTTGGGATAGCGCTGGGCGTACTGGCTAAGGTGGACAATATCCAACACATGGGCCACCTTTTTTTCGATGGTAGCTTTATCCTTTTTAGCAATGGTCAGGGGATAGGCCACGTTGTGGAACACGTCCATATGGGGCCACACGGCGTAGCTTTGGAACACCATGCCCACGCCCCGCTTTTCCGGCGGCAGGAACACCTTGTCGGAGGACACCAGGGTGTCATCGATGTAGATTTCCCCTGTGGTGGGCTTTTCAAAGCCGGCAATCATGCGCAGCATGGTGGTTTTGCCGCAGCCGGAGGGCCCAAGCAGGGTGACAAACTCGCCGTCCTGAAACTTTTCATCAAACTGGCTGAGGATCAGGTTGGTGCCGAAGGATTTGGTGACATTGCGGATTGTTACGCTTGACATAATTCTTATCCCCGATCAAATAGTGAACTCGCCCTTGGTGAGGCGGTTGAAGAACTGATTGATGAATATAACAATCAGCAGAATGCCAAAGGCCATAGCGCTGGCCTGGGGCTGGCTGGTGTAGGTCCAATATTCGTACAGCTGGAAACCGATGGTCTTGGTGGTGTTGGAGTAAAGCAGGGTGGTCATGGACAGTTCGTAGAAACAGGGGATGAAAATCAGGAACCAGCCTGCTGCAATGGAGGGGAAAATCAGCGGCCCTGTCACCTTGCGCATGGTCATCAGCCAGGAAGCGCCTGAAACCTGGGAGGATTCCTCCAGGGAGATATGAATCTGGCTGATGGCGCTGGTAACGGTGCGCATGCCCATCATCATGTACTTGATCAAGTACGCCACGATGATGATGTAGGCGGTGTTATAGATGTTAACGCCAAAGCGCCCCTGCATGGTCATAATCAGGCCCAGGGCGATAACCACCGAGGGGGAGCCGGAGCCTAAAGTAATCAGGAAGTCGGGCAGCTTGCGCCCCTTGATGCGGGTGCGCTGCATCAGGTAGCTCATGGTGATGGCCACCAATATGCCCACCGTGGCTGCCACAGCGGCGTATATCAGGCTGTTTTTCAGCGAATCCATGGTTTCGGAGCGGGAGAAGATGGTGGTCCACTGGGAGAAGGTAAAGTTGCCCTCTGCCATCAGGGGCTTGCCCACGTCAATCTTCAGCGATGTGGTCAGGATGGTGGTAAAGGGCACCAATACCACCAGCACGGCGAACAGCGCCACCAGGATGGTGAGGGGCAGCCGCCAGGCCCGCAAATCCACAATGTTGGGGCGGGTGGACTTGCCCGACACCGTGATGTACTGCTTTTTCGCCACCACAAAGTCGGACAGGTAGAGGATCAGGATGGCCAGCGCCATCAGGAACACCGCCAGGCCAGTGGCGTCGTTTAGGCCCTGGGTGCCGCGGCCATAGTATTCGATGATGCGGGTGGTAACGGTATGCACGCGGCCTGGCGCACCGATAATGGAGGGGATGCCGTAGCAGCTGGCCGCACTGACAAACACCAGCAATGCGCCGGCAATCAGCGAAGGGGTCATGATGGGCAATGTGACGCGCATCAGCGTAACAAAGGGAGACGCGCCGGAGATACGGGAAGCCTCCTCCAGGGAGGGGTCCATCTTTTCCATGGCGCGGGAGATGGTAATAAAGGCGTAGGGGTAGTAGAAGGTGGTCAGCACCCACACCAGCCCGCCTAAAGAGTACACGTTGATGGGCCCTGCCGCTGCATTGATGCCCAGCAGGCCCCGCAGCATCACGTTGATGGTGCCCACATTGGGGTTTAGCAGCCGCAGCCACGCCATGGCACCCACATAGGGGGGCACCATGTAGGTTACCACAAACAGGCTGCGGAAGAACTTCTTGCCGTACATGTTGGTGCGCCCCACCATCCACGCCAGCGGGAAGGCCAGCAGGGTGCCCAGCACCATGGCGGCCAGGCCACCCACAATGGTGTTCACCAAGGCGCTGCGGTTCATGTTATAGCTGAACAGCCGCCCGAAGGTAACAAAGCTGAGGCTGCCCTCGGGCATGATGGCCTTAAACAGCAGGTACCCAAGGGGCAGTATCTGGAAAACCAGCATAAAGTCTACAATTAAAAGGATCATCAGCCACTTGAAGTCAAAGCGCCAGTCCCTGCCGGAATACATCAGGAAGAACAGCAGCAGGATGTCAATCAGCAGCAGAGCGCCCAGCAGCGTCAGCACCTTGCCCTGGCTGTTGATGAACTGCTTGACGGGGCTGCCGCCCCCCTGGGCGATGGTTTGGGCAGCGCGCACCCGAGGCCCGTTCTGGCGGATGGCCAGGCGCAGCCCCGTGTCGATCTGTTCGCTGAACAGGTGGCCGCTGTTGTTGCCGCTTAACAGGAACAGGTACAAAAGCTGTTCCCTCTGGGAGGGGCCATCCTCTGAAAGGGCATCGGCAGCGATGACGGGTAGGGGTGCATCCCCGTTAACCAGTGCCTTGAGCAAATCCTGCCGCAGGTTTTCTCTTCCGCTTTTGTCCAGGGCCTCCAGGGCTTTCTGGGTGGCGGCGGGCAGGCGGGGGGCGTCAAAGGTAAACAGCCCCCGCAGCAACAGCAGCTTGGTGTTCACCGCGCTGCTTGCCGGCAGGCTGCCGATGTACTGGTCGATGTTCTGGGCAGTTTCGGCATCCCGCTGGGCAACCAGCTTGTCTGCCAGGCCGTCCTCCAGCTTGGAAATATCCTTGCCCTCTACAACAGACAGCAGAGAAGCCAGCATGGCCTGCTCGCTTTGCGGTGCCACGGGTACCGCTTCCACAAGGGCCTGATTCAACAGGGGCTTTAAACGCTCGTTCCAGGCGGTGGCGGCCAGCAGGTCTGCCTGGTGGCTCAGTGCCTCGCCAAACTCTGCCTGCATGGCTTCTGCCTGCAGGGCAATCAGGGGCAGGTGGTCCAAGTTGTCAATCTGGGGGTGGTTCTCCTTCAAAACGGCGTACAATTCCTTGTTGAAGGCCACCAGCCGCGCGCCGGCCAGTTCCTTTAAATCCAGCAGGTTTAACACCTGGGGGATGGCCTCCATGGCAGGTTGATCAAACAACGCCTCGTAGGCCTCGGGCTGCCGGGGCACCTGCTTGAGCAGATCAAAGGCCTCGCTTACATCGGCTTCAGGTGCGGCTGCATTGATTTCTGTAAAAAGAGCTTTGCTCAGGGGAATCAGCCCGGCGCCTCCGTCCACAAAGCGGGAGAGGCGGCGCTCGGCCACAGCTTCCTCAAACAAATTTTGGGCGCGGTGGGCAATGTCTGCCTGCAGGGCGGCGGCATCCTGTATTTTCAGGGTTTCCACTTCCTGCAGCAGGGCATCGCCCCTTTCCTTGGGCAGCAAGGCGGCGACAGCGCTCAGCAGCTTTTCGTAGGCAGGCATCCCGTCGGGGGCCATGCCCAGGTGTGCCGTTTTCAGTGCGTCCAGGGCGTTGCTGGTGCTCTGGCGCAGGCCTTCGTCCTGGGTTTCCTTCAGCAGGGAATGCAGCACGCTTTGCCGGCGTGCTTCCTCCATGCGCGAAAAATCCTGGGTGGTTTCTCCGGCATAGCGCACCCGCTGCCAGACAAGGCCCAGGGCATCATCCAACGCTTTTTGGGCCGGGGCTTGTAGTTCCTGGGGCAGGGCGGCAAAGGCTGCCGCGTCCTGCTGGGCAATCCCCTGGGCGTTGCTGCCCGCTTTCTGTACCAGGGCAAAGCCCCGGGCTTCATCATAGCCCGCCTGGCTTAACGCCTGAATGCCGCCAACCCCCAGGGTAATCATCAAAATAGCCAGCACTAAAAGAAGGCTTAATGCTACTTTGGAGCGGCGTTCCCCGGCGCGCTGGGCGGTGTCGATGGAGGGAGTCTTCATCTATGCATCCTCTTAAAAGGGGCGGAGGCACCGGGCATACCGGCTGCCTCCGCCTGTTGATGGTAAAAGATTTTTACTTGGAAATGGTGACGCTCTGCTGGAAGGCGTTCTGGATTTCGTCGCGCTGTTTGTAGGTGCGCTCCCAGTCCACGCCGATGTCGGAAGCAATCAGCTCCTTGGTGTCGATGGAGTCGAAGGGGATCTCGGTGCTGCCCTTGAAAACGGAGTGCATATAGCCCTCCAGGACGAACTTCTGGCCCGCCTCAGACAGCAGCCAGTCGGTGATGGCTTCGGCGGCAGCGATGTTCATGTTGGCGCTGCGGTCTTCCGCTACGGTCATCACGGTGGAGGGGATCAGGATAACGCCGTCTTCAGGGTAGATGACGGACAGCTTGCTGCCCTCTTCCTTGCGCTTTTTCAGCACGGACTCTTCCAGAATCATGATGGTTTTGCATTCGCCGGTTTCAAGCTTGGTCAAAGCGACGGAGCCGGACTCGATCATCACATTGTTTTTGCCCAGGGCATCAAAATACTCGTAGCCGTACAGGTCGCTCAGGGCGGCCACGCTGGCCATGGTGGTGCCGGAGGTCAGGGGGTTGCCCATGGAGATGAGGCCCTTCATGTCGGGGCTGTAGGCAAACTCTTCAAAGGTCTTGGGCAGGTCTTCGGGCTTGTTCAGCTCGGGGTTGTAGGCCAGCACCATGTTGCACACGCGCACGGGGTACCAGTAGCCTTCCTCGTCGTAGGGGAAGCGCAGCAGGTCGCTGGCGTTCTCAATCACGTAGGGGTGCAGCCAGCCGCCCTCTTTCAGCTCCAGGGAGTAGGCGGGCTCGGCCACTAGCATCATGTCACAGCCCAGCTTGCCGGTTTCGATTTCGCCGGCCAGCTTCTGTTGCAGAGCGCCAGTGCCGCCGTAGAAGAATTCCACATCCAGGTTGGGGAATTCCTTGGCCATGGCTTCGTCCATCATGTCGATAACAAACTGGTACATGGAGGTGTAGATGACCACCTTGCCGGTCAGTTCTTCGTTGGCAGCCAGGCTGGCGGCGGGCAGGAGCATCAGCGCGCAAAGAAAGATAGCGATGAGTTTTTTCATGTCGGGGAAACCTCCTGACGATTATTTTGGGCATTCGACCCATCTTTTATGCCCTTAGAATACCATAAAGACCGCAACTTTACAAGAATTTTACACAAATACAAAAGGCTGCGTGATGCAGCCTCGTCGGAATGCCTTTCGTTTCCTTCCCGGCATGCCAGCATGCCGGGGGCGTACACTTCAGGATTCCTCCTCTCAAACGCAAACTGGTTTGCGTTTGTTTTGGGGTGCCATGGCGCGCGGGCGCCCTGACAATTATACTTCTTTTAGCTTTTTCAGCGCTTCGGCTAATTCTCCTACATCCCTGGCGGCGTAGTCGGGCTGGGTATCGCTCTTTGCCAGGATCTCCGGTGTGGTTTCCCCGCTGAACACCAGGATGGCCGTCGTGCCCGCCCGTTTGCCGCAGGCGATGTCGGTGTATACCCGGTCGCCTATCAGCACCGTTTCACTGGGCTGCGCGCCTGCCTTTTCCATGGCCAGCAGGGCGATTTCAGGCTGGGGCTTGCCCAGAAACCGGGGCAGGCGGCCGGTGGCATGCTCCAGCGCTTGGGCGATGGAGCCGCAGTCGGGCACATAGCCAAAGGCGGTGGGGCACACCCAGTCGGGGTTGGTGGCCAGGTAGGCAACGCCCCTCCCCAGCAGGATGGAGGCATCAACCAGCTTCTGGTACGTCAGCTCTGTATCGTAGCCCATCAGCAGGCAGTTGATATCGTCCTCCAAGGTATCGGTGATGGAGAAACCTTCTGCCCGCAGATGGTCCTTGAAGGATTGTGTCCCCAAAGCGTATATCTTCTGCCCCTGGTGGTGATTGCGCAGGTATACACAGGCAGCGTCGGTGGAGGTGAAAAAATCCTCCTCCCGGGCAGGGATGCCCATGCCGTTTAATTTTTTTACATAGCTGTCCGTGCCCCGGCTGGAGTTATTGGTTAAAAACAGGTACTGTGCGCCGGACTCCTTGATGGCCTGCAAAAAGGGCAGGGCGGTGGGAAACAGCCGGTCGCCCAGGTACAGGGTGCCGTCCATGTCTAAAAGATAGAGTTTTTTGCCGCGCAGCAGGCTTGAAAGGGGAGTGGTCATTGTCGCCCTCCTATAGGTAAGATGGCCTTATCATAGCTTCCTTTGCAATGGATGGCAAGCAAAAAGAGGCAAAGAATGGTAAACAAAAAGAGGCTGTAACGGGGTGGGATTTTATTGGGGGTATTGTTTGCCGAAAAAATGCGCTTCGCTATTTTTACTGCTGGTGTACATGTGGGGCTTTGCCCCACGCCCCACCAAAGGGGGTGACCCCCTTTGGAATCCGCGGTTTTTCGTTACAGCCTCTTTATTGTTAAACCTTGGTAATCCAGCCCAGGGTGTCCTCCACCGTGCCGTACTGGATGCCCGTCAGGGTATCGTACAGTTTCTGGGCCACGGGGCCGATTCCCCCATCGCCCACCTGGTAGCTTTTGCCCTTATAGCTGAAGCTTTTTACCGGTGATATCACCGCGGCGGTACCCGAGCCAAAGCTTTCCGTCAGCTTACCCGACTCAATATCTTGCAGCAGCTCATGGATGTCCAGCTTTTCTTCCGCCACCTCATACCCCAGATGTTTTGCCAGTTTCAGCACACTATCCCGGGTGATGCCTGGCAAGATGCTGCCATTCAGCTTAGGGGTCACCACCTTATTGCCGTAGACGAACAGGATGTTCATCGAGCCGACTTCTTCCACATACCTTTGCTCCACCCCATCCAGCCACAACACCTGCACAAAGCCCTTCTTTTCAGCATGCATGCCTGCCAGCAGCGACGCCGCATAGTTGGCGCCGGCCTTGGTTTCGCCGATGCCGCCGCGTACGGCGCGGACATACTCATCCTCCACATAGATGTCATTGGGGGACAGCCCGCCCGGATAGTAGGCCCCTGACGGGGAGAGGATAATATAGAACAAATACTGATGTCCTGCATGCACCCCCAGCTTGGGGTCAGTAGCAATCAACGTAGGGCGGATGTACAGGCTGGTGCCGGGGTTATGGGGCACCCAGTCCTTCTCGATGCGCAGCAGCTGCATCAGCCCTTCCATGAAGGTATCGGTATCCAGTTCCGGCATCCCCATGCGCTTGGCTGAGCGGGCCATGCGGGCAAAGTTATCCCGGGGCCTGAACAGCTGGATGTCCCCATCCTGCCGGCGGTAGCATTTCATGCCTTCAAAGATGGTCTGGCTATAGTGCAGCACGGCGCTGCTGGGGTCCAGCTGGAAGGGGCCGTAGGGCACGATGCGGGCATCATGCCAGCCTGTCCCCTCTGTGTAGTCACACACAAACATGTGGTCGGTGAAGAGGGAGCCAAAGCCTAGCTTGCTCTCGTCCTGGGGCTTGGCCTTTCTTTGGGTGGCCAATTGTGTATCAATGCGCAGCATGGGAATGCCTCCTTTGGGTTGAAGGGTTCAAGAGAAAGGGTTGTTTACAGTCGATCAACCAGGGCTTTCGTCATGGCGCTGCCGGATACGCTGGGGCCGCCCCAGGCGATGTCCTTGGTGCGCAGGCCTTCAGCCAGCACATCGTCCACGGCCTTTTCTACGGCGGCGGCTTCCTTTTCAAGGCCGAAGGAAAGCCTGAGCATCATGGCGGCAGACAGCACGGTAGCGATGGGGTTAGCCATGTCCTGCCCGGCGATGTCGGGGGCAGAGCCGTGGATGGGTTCGTACATGCCGCACTTGGTTTCGCCCAGGGATGCCGAGGGCAGCAGGCCGATGGAACCCGTCAGCTGGCTGGCTTCGTCCGACAGGATGTCGCCGAAGATATTGCTGGTTACCACCACGTCAAACTGGCTGGGGTTTTGCACCAGCTGCATGGCGGCATTGTCCACCAGCATGTCCTTCATTTCCACGTCGGGGTATTCCTTGGCCAGCTCGTGCATGGTTTCGCGCCACAGGCGGGAGGATTCCATCACGTTGGCCTTATCAATGCTGGTTACATGGCTGCGCCTTGTGCGCGCCGTTTCAAAGGCCACCTTACCAATGCGGCGGATTTCTTTCACCGAGTAGGTTTCGGTATCAAAGGCGGTCTCGCCATCCTCCGTCTGGTAGCGGCCGGACTTGCCAAAGTAGATGCCGCCCGTTAGTTCCCGGACGATCAGCAGGTCAAACCCCTTCTCCGCCGTCTCCCGGCGCAGGGGGCTGGCTTCCTTCAGCATGGGCATCAGCCGCGCGGGGCGCAGGTTGGCAAACAGCCCCATGCCCTTGCGGATGTTCAGCAGCGCCCGCTCCGGCCTAAGGTGCCCGGGCAGGGTGTCCCACTTGGGGCCGCCCACGGCGCCCAGCAGCACAGAATCGCTTGCCAGGCACTGTTCCAATGCGCCTTCGGGCAGGGGTACGCCAAACTCGTCAATGGCGCAGCCGCCGGCCTTTACCCAGGTGTACACAAACTCGTGGCCATAGGTCTTGCCTACCTTGTTAAGTACCTGGCAGGCAGAATCGATGATTTCCGGGCCGATGCCATCCCCGGGGATTAATGCGATATGGTACTTCACAGCTTGCCCTCCTTCAGTGCGTTCATCAGGCCGCCGCCGGCAATCAACTCCTGCAGGAAGGGGGAGAAGGGGGGGAAGGTGTCCTGGGTGCCTTGGGTGATGTTTTTCAGCACGCCATTGTCCAGATCCACCTCTACCTGGTCGCCGTCATTAATGTCAAGGTCGCTGACCACGATGGGCAGGCCGATGTTGATGGAGTTGCGGTAGAAAATGCGGGCAAAGGATTTGGCTACCACGCAGCTGATGCCGCTGGTTTTAATCGCCAAAGGTGCATGCTCGCGGGAGGAGCCGCAGCCAAAGTTATTGCCGGCGGCGATGATGTCGCCGGGCTGCATGCGCTTTAAAAAATCCTTGTCAATGTCTTCCATGCAGTGGGCCGCCAGCTCCTTGGGGTCGGAGGTGTTCAGATACCTGGCGGGGATGATGACGTCGGTGTCCACATGGTCCCCGTAGCGCAGGGCTTTTCCGTTCAAATTCATGTTCTTCTCCTTCCTTACAGTTCCGCGGGCTGCCCGATGCGGCCCAGGATGGCGCTGGCTGCCGCCACAGCGGGGCTGGCCAGGTAGACTTCGCTCTCCGGATGGCCCATGCGGCCTACAAAGTTACGGTTGGTGGTGGATACGCAGCGTTCGCCCTTGGCCAGGATGCCCATGTGGCCGCCCAGGCAAGGCCCGCAGGTGGGGGTGGACACGGCGCAACCGGCATTGATGAAGATGTCAAACAGCCCGGCGTGCATGCAGTCCAGATAAATCTGCTGGGTGGCGGGGATAATCAGGCAGCGCACCCGGGGATGCACCTTTCTGCCCTTGAGGATATCCGCGGCGATGACAAAGTCGCTGTACCGCCCATTGGTGCAGGAGCCGATAACCACCTGGTCAATCAGCATATCCTGGGGGATTTCGTCAAAGGTGCGGGTGTTATCCGGCAGGTGGGGGAAGGAGACGGTGGGGGTCAACTTGCCCAAATCAATCTCGATGGTGCGGACATATTCCGCATCCTCATCAGCATAGAAGGCCTTAGGCGCTTTGGCGCCTTTTTCCTTGAGGAACTGCACCGTTACCTCGTCCACCGGGAACACGCCGTTCTTGCCGCCTGCTTCAATGGCCATGTTGCACACGCACAGCCTGTCGTCCATGGTCAGGCTGCTGACGCCCTCGCCCACAAATTCCAGCGACTGGTACAGGGCACCATCCACCCCAATCATGCCAATGAGGTGTAGAATCAGATCCTTGCCCGACACATGGGGCTGGAACTTACCCTTGAGCTCCACCTTGATGGCCTCGGGTACCCGCAGCCATACCTTACCCGACGCCATGGCTGCCGCCATATCGGTAGAGCCGACGCCTGTGGAGAAAGCGCCCAGGGCGCCATAGGTGCAGGTGTGGCTGTCCGCGCCAATCACCAGGTCTCCCGCAGTAACCAGGCCTTTTTCGGGCAGCAGGGCGTGCTCAACGCCAGCCTGGCCCACATCAAAAAAGTTGACGATGCCATGCTTCCAGGCAAACTCGCGCACTTTCTTGGATTGTTCAGCGGCCTTGATATCCTTGTTGGGGGTGAAGTGGTCCAGCACCAGGGCAATCTTCTCTTTGTTGAAGACCTCCTGGCAGTTGGCCTTCTCAAACTCGTTGATGGCAACGGGGGCGGTGATGTCGTTGCCCAACACCATGTCCACGTTGGCCAGCACGATTTCGCCGGGGGTTACGGTATCCTTGCCACAGTGGGCGGCGATGATTTTTTGCGTCATGGTCATGCTCATGCGTTTTTTTCATCCTTTCTATGCAGTATATATTCGAAGGAGTCGCAAAGCGCCTCCCAGCTGGCAGCCACCACGTCGGTGCCTACCCCCACCGTGTTCCAGGAGGTATCCCCGTCGGTGGATTCAATCAGCACCCGTACCATGGAAGCGGTGGCTTCAGCCCCCGTCAGCACGCGTACCTTGTAGTCGCTCAGCCGCACCTGGCCTAGATCCGGGTAGAACACGGCCAGCGCTTTGCGCAGGGCATTGTCCAGGGCGTTGACAGGGCCATTGCCCATGGCGGCGGTGGTTTCTTCCCGGCCGTCCACTTTCAGGCTCAGCACCGCCGATGCGCTGCGCTCGCCGTTGGGGGGCGGGTACTCGCCGATGGTGCGGTAGATAATGGGCACAAAGTGTTCCTGATAGCGGCCCAGGGTTTTCAGCGCCATCAGTTCAAAGCTGGCGTCCGCCGCCTCGTACTGGTAGCCTTTGTTTTCCAGCGCCTTTAGCTTTTCTAAAATCTGCGCCACTTCCGGGGCATCCCGCTGAAGGTCGGGGGCTACCTTTTCCAGCTTCTTCATCACCGTGGTGCGGCCGGATACCTCGCTCATCAGGAAGCGGCGGGTATTGCCCACCGACTCGGGGGACACATGCTCAAAGGTGGAGGACAGCTTGCTGACCCCGTCGATGTGCATGCCACCCTTATGGGCAAAGGCGCTGTCCCCCACATAGGGCTTGGACTGGTACACCCGCATGTTGCTCACCTCGCACACATGCCGCACAGCCCTTGACAGGCCCGACAGGTCGCTGTCCACACAGGTATAGCCCATTTTCAGCTGCAGGTTGGGGATGATGATGGATAAATCCGCGTTGCCGCAGCGCTCGCCCGTGCCGGTGAAGGTGCCCTGCACCTGCATGGCCCCAGCCGTTACTGCGGCGATGGAGGACGCCACCGCGCATCCCGTGTCGTTATGGCAGTGAATGCCCACGTTGACATGGGGGAAAAGCTCCACCACCTGCTGTACCTTGTCAAAGATGATGTGGGGCAGGGTGCCGCCGTTGGTGTCGCACAGCGCAAGGCAATCAGCCCCTGCTTCCACAGCGGCCTTGAGTACCTTCAGGGCGTATTCTTCGTTGTTCAGCACCCCGTCAAAGTAGTGCTCGGCATCAAAGATAACTTCCCGCCCCGCGTCCTTCATAAACTTGATGGTGTCATACACCAGGTCAAGGTTTTCATCCAGCGTGGCGCGCAGCACTTTTTCCACATGCATATCCCAGGACTTGCCGAATATGGACACCGCCGGGGTGTCGGTGGCCAGGAGGGACTGCACATTGCTGTCATCCTGGGCCTTGACGCCCTTGCGCCTGGTGGAACCAAAGGCACATAGCTTGGCGTGGCGCAGGGGAAAGTCCTTCAAGCGGTGGAAGAACTCGATGTCCTTGGGGTTGCTGGCAGGGTTGCCTGCTTCGATATAGTCCACCCCAAAGTCGTCCAGGGCCCTTACGATGGACAGCTTATCCTGTACCGAGTAGGAGATGCCTTCGCCCTGGGCGCCGTCGCGCAGCGTGGAGTCGAATATCTGAATTTTCTTCATCACGCCTCCTTACAGCAGCTTATTCATGCCGTTGATGTACGCCAGGATGGAGGCTTCCACAATGTCAGTGCTCAGGCCCCGCCCTGTATAGCTGCGGTTGCCCGAACCCAGTTTGACAATGGCTTCGCCCTGGGCATCCATGCCCTCGGAAATGGTCTGGATGGCGTAATCCTCCAGCTTGTGCTCGGGGGCTTTCATAATCTTGTCCACGGCGTTGAAGGCGGCGTCGATGGGGCCGTCGCCCAGGGCAACCTCTTCGTACAGCTTGCCTTCATGGGTCATGCGCACCACGGCGCTGCAGGCCACATAGTTGCCCGAGTTGACGGTGAAACGATCCAGCTTCCAGGGGGCGCCGTTGGTGGAGATGCGGTGCAGCACCAGGGCTTCCAGGTCGCTGTCGTTGATGGTCTTTTTCCTGTCGCTCAGCGACTTGAAGCGGGTGAAGAAATCATCCATTTCTTCTTTACTCAGGGTATAGCCCAAATCCTTCAGCCGGTCTTCCACTGCGTGGCGGCCGGAGTGCTTGCCCAGAATCATCTTGTTGGTGTTAAGCCCCACGGATTCGGGGGTCATGATTTCGTAGGTTTCGCGGTTGGCCAGTACCCCGTGCTGGTGAATGCCCGCTTCATGGGCAAAGGCGTTGGCGCCCACAATGGGTTTGTTCAGCGGCGCTTGCATGCCGATGATGGAGTACACCAGGCGGCTGACGGGGTAGATGCGGGTGGTGTCGATGTTGGTGGTGAAGGGGAAGATGTCCTTGCGGGTGTGCAGCGTCATCACCACTTCTTCCATGGCGGCGTTGCCCGCCCTTTCGCCCAGGCCGCACATGGTGGTTTCTATCTGGGTGGCGCCGGCCTGGATGGCGGCCAGGGTGTTGGCGGCGCCCAGCCCCAGGTCGTTGTGGCAGTGCACCGACAGGTCGATTTTATCAAGCCCGTCCACCTTTTCCAGCAGGAAGCGGATCAGGGCGCCCATTTCCTCCGGGGTGGTGTAACCCACCGTGTCTGGGATGTTGATGGTGGTGGCCCCGGCGTTGACGGCGGCTTGCACCGCCTTGACCAGAAACGCCCTGTCCGAGCGGGTGGCATCCTCGCAGGAGAACTCCACATCGCTGAGCTTGCCCTTGGCGTAGCCCACCATGCTGGTGATGGTGTCCAGCACCTGCTGCTCCGTCATGCGCAGCTTATATTCCATATGGGTGGGGGAAGTGGCCAGAAAGGTGTGGATGCGGGGGGCCACAGCGTGGCGGACGGCGTCGTACGCCACGTCAATGTCCTTGCGGGTGGCACGGGCCAGGGAGGCAACGGCGGCGTTTTTTATAATCTTAGCCACCTCGCTCACTGACTCAAAATCCCCCGGGGAGGCGATGGCAAACCCTGCCTCCAGGATGTTGACGCCCATCTTTTCCAGCGCCAGGGCCAATTCCAGCTTTTCCTTCAAATCCATGCTGCAGCCGGGGGCTTGTTCCCCGTCCCGCAAGGTGGTATCGAATATTTTGATGGTTCTCATATTAGCCCTCGCTTTCTTCAAATACTGCGCCCTTATCGGCGGAGGATACCAGCATGGCATAGCGCTTCAGGTATCCTGTCAGGTTCTTCCGGGGGGGCAGGGCAAAGGCCTTGCGGCGCTTTTCCATTTCTTCTTCTGTGATGCGCAGGTTGAGGCTGCGCCCGGGGATGTCGATGTCGATGATGTCCCCTTCCTCTATCAGGGCGATGGGGCCCTTGGCCGCCGCCTCGGGAGAAACATGGCCGATGGCCGCGCCCCTGGTGGCGCCGGAGAAACGCCCGTCGGTGATGAGGGCTACGTCCTTGTCAAGGCCCATGCCTGCAATGGCGCTGGTGTTTTTCAGCATTTCCCGCATGCCCGGCCCGCCCTTGGGGCCCTCATAGCGGATGACGAGTACATCACCCTTTTGTATTTTGCCGCCGAAGATGGCCGCTTCTGCCGTGTCCTCAGAGTCGAACACCCGGGCAGGGCCCTCATGCTTGAGCATTTCAGGGGCAACAGCGCTTTGCTTGACAATGGCACCCTTGGGGGCGATGTTGCCCCGCAGCACCGCCAGGCCGCCCACATTGGCATAGGGGGTATCCATGGGACGGATCACGGTGGGGTCCTTGACGCGATGGGGCTGGACAGCTTCTGACATGGGGATGCCCAGCACCGTCAGGGCGCTGCCGTCAATCTTGCCGGCATCAAAGAGCTGCTTGATGACGGCGTACACCCCGCCAGCTGCGTGGAGGTCCTGCATATGGTGGGTGCCGGCAGGGGCCAGCTTGCACAGGTTGGGGGTGGTGGCGCTGACTTCGTTAATCATGTCCAGGTTGAAGGGGATGCCAGCCTCATGGGCGATGGCAGCCAGGTGCAGTGCCGAGTTGGTGGAGCAGCCCAGGGCCATATCCACCGTCAGCGCATTCTTCAGCGCTTTTTCTGTCAAAATCTGTTTGCAGGTGAGGTTTTTTTCCAATACCTTCATCACCTGCATGCCCGCCTGCTTGGCCAGGCGCAGCCGGGCGGAATACACCGCCGGCAGGGTGCCGTTGCCCGGCAGCGCCAGGCCCAGGGCTTCAGACAGGCAGTTCATGGAGTTGGCGGTAAACATGCCCGAGCACGAGCCGCAGGAGGGGCAGGCATTGTCTTCTACTTGCCGAAGCTCCTCCTCGCTCATCTGCCCGATGGTATGGGCGCCCACGGCTTCAAACACGGAGTTTAAGTCCATGGGGCCTTGTTCGCCCTGAAGGGACAACATGGGGCCGCCGGAGAAGAAGATGCAGGGCAGGTCCAGCCTGGCCGCTGCCATCAGCATGCCGGGCACCACCTTGTCGCAGCTGGGAATAAACACCAGCGCGTCCAGGGCGTGGGCACGCGCCATGCACTCCACCGAGTCAGCAATCAATTCCCTTGTGCAAAGGGAATAGCGCATGCCTTCGTGGCCCATGGCGATGCCGTCGCATACCCCAATGGTGTTGAACTCCAGCGGCGTTCCGCCGGCAGACAGCACGCCATCCTTCACCGCGCGGCTGATTTTATCCAGGTGCATATGGCCGGGGACAATCTCGTTGAACGAGTTGACGATGCCAATCAGAGGCTTATAAATCTGTTCGTCTGTCAGCCCCGCTGCCTTCAGCAGGGAGCGCTGGGGCGCGCGCCCCGCTCCCTGCTTCATGTTGTCGCTTCTGAGCATGGTATTCTCCTTATTCTTCGTAGCTTTCCCGCTGCCAGGTCATCTTGTCGCGCAGCTCTTTGCCGGTGGTTTCAATCAGGCTTTCCTGGGCATCCTTGCGCATCTGCAGGAATTTGCCGCGGCCCGACTTGTTTTCAGCAATCCAGTTTTTGGCAAAGGTGCCGTCCTGGATTTCTCCCAGCACTTTTTTCATTTCTTTTCTGGTTTCTTCGCCGATCATCCGGGGGCCTACGGTGTAGTCGCCGTATTCAGCGGTATCGCTGATGGAGTAGCGCATGAAGCTTAAGCCCCCTGCCGCCACCAGGTCGATAATCAGTTTCATCTCGTGCAGGCACTCAAAGTAAGCGCTCTCGGGCTGGTAGCCGGCTTCCACCAGGGTGTCAAAGCCTGCCTTCATCAGGGCGGTGACGCCGCCGCACAGCACGCACTGTTCGCCAAAGAGGTCTGTTTCAGTTTCTTCTTTGAAGGTGGTTTCCAGCACCCCAGCACGGGCGCCGCCGATGCCCATGGCCCAGGCCAGGGCCAGCTGCTTGGCGTTGCCGGTGGCATCCTGGTATACAGCAATCAGGCAGGGCACGCCGCGGCCGTCTTTAAACTGGTTGCGCACGGTGTGGCCGGGGCCCTTGGGAGCAATCATGATAACGTCCACATCCTGGGGGGGCACAATCTGGCCGTAGTGGATGTTGAACCCATGGCCAAAGGCCAGCGCCGCGCCGGACTTCAGGTTGGGGGCGATGTCCTGCTGATACAGATCAGCCTGCTTTTCATCGTTAACCAGAATCATCACGATGTCGGCGCCCTTGACGGCCTCTGCGGTGGTGGCGACCTTCAGCCCCGCCTTCTCTGCCTTCTGCCAGGATTTGGAGCCTTCGTACAGCCCCACGGTGACATCCATGCCGGAATCCTTCAGGTTCAGTGCATGGGCGTGGCCCTGGCTGCCGTAGCCCACCACCACAATTTTTTTGCCCTTCAGCAGGTTCAGGTCGCAGTCCTTCTCGTAATACATTGTTGCCATGTCAGTTCTCCTCACTTTCAAAATCGTTTAATATTGCATCGTTTCTTCCGATGGCGGTGACTCCGGTGCGGCAAAGCTCCAGAATCCCGTAGGGAACAAGGTTTGATATAAAGGCGTCCAGCTTGCTTTTTTCGCCGGTGATTTCGATGGTCATGCTGGTGGTGGATAAATCGACGACCTTCGCCCGGAATACGTCCACCACCTGGTGGATCTGCGCCCTGGTGGCCAGTTCGGCGTTCACCTTGATGAGCATCAGCTCCCTAGCCACCATGCTGTCGGGCTCCATCAGCTGGACGGCTTTCACATCAATCAGCTTTTGCAGTTGCTTGATAATCTGATCCCGTGTGGCCACATCCCCCCGGGAGAGGATGGTCATGCGGGCCAAGGAAGGGTCTTCCGTTTCGCCCACCGACAGGCTGTCGATGTTGTAGCCCCGGCGGCCAAAGAGGCCTGATACCCTTGTCAGCACGCCCGCTTCGTTGTTGACCAGAATGGATAAAGTAAACTTTCCCTCCATGTTCCTCACCCTTTCAAAATGATGTCGTTGATGGTACCGCCGGGGGGAATCATGGGCAGCACCTTCACGTCGCAGCCAATGCACACGTCGATGAGGGTGGGGCCCTCAATCTGGAAGGCTTCATCCAGTGCCTGGTTCATGCTGTCCACATCCCAGGCGTTGAAGCCCTTGGCGCCAAAGGCATCGGCCAGCTTGGCAAAGTCGGTCTGCCGGTTTAAGGAAGTGTTGGAATAGCGCTCCTCATAGAACAGGGTCTGCCACTGGCGCACCATGCCCAGGGCCTGGTTGTTCAGCACCACCACCGTCAGCGGCAGCTTATTGGATACGGCAGTGGCCATTTCATTCATGTTCATATGGAAGGAGCCGTCGGAGGTAAACAGCACGGTGCGCTTCTTGCCCCGGCCAAAGCATGCGCCAATGGCAGCGCCAAAGCCGTAGCCCATGGTGCCCAGGCCGCCGGAAGTAATAAAGGTGCGGGGGCGCTGGAAATGGTAGTACTGCGCCGTCCACAACTGGTGCTGGCCCACGTCGGTAGCAATGACATCCTCGGGCAGCAATCTTTCGTTGACGGCCTCAATGGCGGTCTGGGGGTTCAGGGCGTCCTTGTCCATCTGCAGGTGGTTGTCAGGGGCCTGGCGTACCTTGTCCACCTGCTGGGCCCAGTCGCTGGGGGAGCGGGAAACCCCGGCATCCAGCAGCTGCTTTAATACAAACTTCACGTCCCCCATCAAGGAACAGTCGGCGATGATGTTCTTGCCGATTTCTGCCGGGTCGATGTCGATGTGCAGCACCTTGTGCCCCAGCTGGTACGCCTGCTTGTTGCCCGTGGCGCGGTCTGAAAACCGGGTGCCCACGGCGATAATCAGGTCAGACATGCTCAGCACCTTGCTGGCGGCGTAGCGCCCGTGCATACCCGACATGCCCAGGTGCCTGGGGTGGTCGTTGTTAACGGCGCTCAGGCCCATCATGCTGGTGCCGATGGGGCAGTCCAGGATGTCTGCCAGGGTCATCAGCTCCTGGGAGGCATCGGAAATAACCACGCCGCCGCCGGCATAGATGTAGGGGCGCTTGGACTGTGCAATCAGTTCCAGGGCGGCCTTCAGGCTCTTTTCATCGGCTTTCAGGCCGTTGGTGCGCTCCACCCTGGGCTTTTGCTCATACTCGGCATGGGCGCTCTGGATATCCTTGGGGATGTCCACCAGCACGGGGCCGGGACGGCCGGAGATGGCCAGCTTGAAGGCTTCCCGCAGGGTGTCGGCCAGGCGGCTGACATCCTTAATCATGTAGTTATGCTTGGTGATGGGCATGGTGACGCCGGTGATGTCCACTTCCTGGAAGCTGTCCCGGCCGATGAGGGCGCGGGCCACGTTGCCGGTAATGGCCACCATGGGCACCGAGTCCAGGTAAGCGTTGGCGATGCCTGTTACCAGGTTGGTGGCGCCGGGGCCGGAGGTGGCGATGACCACGCCGGGCTTGCCGGTTACCCGGGCATAGCCGTCTGCCGCGTGGGCGGCGCCTTGCTCGTGGCAGGTGGTGATGTGGGCAATCTTGTCCTGGGCCTTGTAGAGCTCATCGTAAATGTTCAATACTGAGCCGCCGGGGTAACCAAATACGCAGTCCACGCCCTGCTCAAGAAAAACCTGGATGAGTATCTCTGCGCCTGTCAGTTGCATCCTGTTGCTCCTTTCAAATAAAAAACCCGTCCCCCTGTATACATAAGGGACGGGCGATTAGCGTTATTCACTAAGCCTTGGACCTGCTCCTTTGTATACAACAAAACCTGCTGACGCCGATAATAATTCGTACGCCCAGCAGGTTGGTTAGCAGCAGGTTGTCAGTGTTCGTGCGTCGCATAAATCCTCCGTAAAATGAGTACGGGGTTAAAATAACACGGTTACTAAAGCCTGTCAAGGCAACCATGTAAAATACGGTAAATTAACAGCCTGAAGCGCTGTACCTGCTTTGTTTTTGCAAAGGAGAGGAAGGGCTCTGCAGCGGAGGGCTTGTTTTCTGCCTTGACGCCATGGGGCATCATGGATATAATCAAGACAAGAACAGGATATAGAGGAGGAAGACTCCATGAAGAAGCGACTTTTGCTAGCCTTGTTGCTGCTGCTTGCCTTGGTGGGTGCCGCCTGGGCTGCGTCGGAAGCCCTGCCTGCCAGCCAATGGGCCCAGCAGTTTCCCGACCAGTACAATAGCTTTATGCGCAATGCCGAGAACAGCGAAACCTACGACTATGTCGCTGCTCACCCCCAGATTGCTGTATTGTACGAGGGGTCTGGCTTTGGCTATTCCTACTATGCCGCCCGGGGCCATGAGTACACCCTGGAGGATGTTAAAAACATCGAACGGCCCCACCCCATCGCCAACTGCCTGACGTGCAAATCCGGCGACTATACCGCCATGGTCAACAAGATGGGCGACGCCGCCTACCAGCTGCCCTTTGATGAAACAATCAACCAGCTGGCCGGAGGCATCAGCTGCTACAACTGCCATGGCAACGAGGTGCCCACCCTGCAGGTGACCCACGGCTACCTAGCCGACGCCATCAAGGAAGAGGACGGCATCAAGCCGGCCACCCTGGCCTGTGCCCAGTGCCATGTGGAGTATTATTTCCCCGACGAATCCAAGGCCACGGTGCTGCCCTATGACGGCCATGCCAATGCCACCCCCGAAAGCATCTACGCCTACTACCAGCAGCTGGGCTTTGCGGATTTTACCAACCCCCGCACCGGCGCCAAGATGATCAAGGTACAGCACCCTGAGTTTGAAACCTATACCGGCAAGGGCAGTGTCCACGGCGGCATGTTCAGCTGCGCTGACTGCCATATGGGCAAACCCAAGAACGAGGAGGGCAAGCGCTACAGCTCCCACTTCCTGGCAAGCCCGGTAAAAAGCCCGGAGATTGCCGCCACCTGTGCTGGCTGCCATGAAGATCTGGAAGGCTTTGTCAAAGACATTCAGGACAAGACGGAGGAGCGTACCTACCAGATTGCCGATAAACTGGTGGTATTAACCAATGCCCTGGCCGACAAGGTGGCTGCCGGCGCCGCCGAAGAGGAGCTGGACAAGCTGCGGGCCCTCAACCGGGAAGCCCAGTTCTATTGGGACTTTGTGTTTGTGGAAAACAGCGAAGGCGCCCACAACCGCAAGCTGACCACCCAGTGCCTGGACAAGGCGGAAGAGCTGGCCGACCAGGCCCTGCAGCTGATGGGTATCTGACGAAAACACCCGTGGGGTCTGCCGGCCTGCCCCGGCAGACCCCTTTTTTATGAAATGTTTCAGGAGGATATCCTTTGAAGAAAGTATTCCGATATTTTTCCTCCATGGGCCTGGCGCTATTGCTGCTGGGGCTGATTGTTGTTGCCTGCGTGCTGGGGGGCATTATCCCCCAGGGGGCACTGCCCAATCAGTATGCAGCCCTCTACGGCCAGACCCCGGCAGACATCCTAATGTTTTTACACCTGGACAGGGTGTTTACGGCGTGGTGGTTCCTGGTGTTGGTGGGGCTGCTGCTGATCAACCTGTGCCTGTGCAGCCTGCTGCGCTTCCCCAAGGTGCTCAAAAAGTACCGGGAAGGGTATTCCCTTCAAAGTCGCCTCAGCAAGAACAATGCCCTCTTTTCCTACGACCTGACAAGGCAGCAGGGAGAGGAAATGATGAAGCGCCTGGGCTTTGCAAAAACCCAGGAAGCGGTTATTGACGGCGTTTCCTGGCGCTATGGTGTCCGCCGCAAAGCGGGTCTGTGGGGCTCGTGGCTGAGCCACCTGGGCATGCTGGTGATTGTGGTGGGCTTTGCCCTGGGGCAACTTTTGATGTTTGAAGAAAGCGTCTACGGCGTGCCCGGCCAGCGGCTGAAGCTGCCCAACACCCAACTGGAAGTGCAGATTGACGGGTTTCAAATCCTCCTCCGCCCCGACGACACGGTGGAGCAATACGTTGCCGATTTAACGGTCCATAACCTGGAGGATGGCACCCAGCGTTCCGGCACCTCCATGGTCAACACCCCTTTTCAGGCCTACGGCAAAAGTTTTCTGCAAAACTCCACCGGCTGGGCGGCTACCCTGGACACCTTCAAAGGGGAGGAGCAGCTGGACAGCCGCGTGCTTTTTGCCGGGGAAAGCCTGAGCCTAACTGATTTAAACCCCGATGATATGGATTTGACCCTTCTGTTCCACGCCCTGTACCCTGACTATGTCAAGGGCATGGATGGCCCCAGAACAAAATCCCCCAATTTAAATAACCCGGCAGCGCTGTTTTCCCTGTACTACCAGGGCAAGCTGGTGGACATGAATGTGGCGGGCATGGGCTATGATATCAAGGTGGCGGATTATCGCTTTGTTTTGTCCCATCCCCAGCCCTATTCCCTGATCCAGGTGGTCAGCGACCCGGCGCTGCCCATTGTGGCCCTGGGGGGACTGATGATGCTCATCGGTCTGTTCCTGGCCTTCTATCTAAGGCCCGAGGAAGTGTGGATGCTAATCGGGCAGGACAGCGCTACGGTGTTTGGCTACACTTTAAAGGGCGCAGCTTTGTTTATCGACAAGGCAGCCATCATCTATAAGGAGATTGCTTTATGAACTACATGCAGGCGGAAACCATCCTCTTTACCATTGCCGCCCTTTCCTATCTGTTGGCGGCGGTGCTGTACATCGTTTTCTTTACCATGAAGAAAGAAAAGCCGGGGGAAATTGCCGGCTGGGTGCTGCTGGCGGCCTTTGTGGTGCATACATTGGCCCTGGTGGTGCGCTCCATCGGCGCGGGGCGGCTGCCCTTTTCCAACCAGTACGAGTTTGCCACCAGCTTCGCCTGGGGCATAGCCCTGGCCTACCTGATTTTCGCCCGGCACAAGCGTTACCGGGCCCTGGGCACCTTTGTGGCACCGGTCATCTTTTTAATTATCGGTTACGCCGCCATGCAGTCCCGCCAGGTGAACGAATTGATGCCTGCCCTGCAAAGCAACTGGCTGTCCATCCACGTCAGCACCGCCATTATTTCCTACGGCAGCTTTGGCGTGGCCTTTGGGGGCTCCCTGCTGTTTTTAATGCATGGGCGACTGCACCAGAACGAGTTTACCGAGCGGTATTTCCCCGATAAAGAGCGGCTGGACTTATTGAACTACCGCATCATCTGCCTGGGCTTTACCTTTTTAACCTTGGTTATCGTTACCGGCGCCATCTGGGCGCAGAAAGCCTGGGGCCGCTACTGGACGTGGGACCCCAAGGAAACCTGGTCCCTGGTTACCTGGATTATCTACGCCATCTACCTGCACCTGCGCATCAGCCGCGGGTGGCGGGGGGACAAAGCCGCCTGGTTCGCCGTGATTGGCTTTATCTGCGTTATATTTACCTATATCGGCGTCAACACCTGGATACCCAGCATCCATTCCTACGCATAAGCTGCTTGCCTGGGGGCGAAAAATTCCCCGGGGAATGCCTTGCAAAGCGTTTTCAATCGTGCTATACTTTCCCTTGCGGCTCATGGTTGCGCGCCATGAATCCGGAAACAATGCGCAAAAGAGGTGATTTACGGTGAAAAAGGATATTCATCCCAAGTACGGCACAGCCACGGTGCGCTGCGTATGCGGCGAGACCTTCGAGACGGGCTCCACCAAGAAGGAGATGCGGGTAGACGTGTGCTCCAAGTGCCATCCGTTCTTTACGGGCAAGCAGAAGCTGGTGGATGCTGGCGGACGCGTCGATCGCTTCAAGAAGCGTTTCGGCATGGAATAACTGTATGACCAACTGACAGGCAGGCTGTCCGCAACGCTGCGGGGTCTGCCTGTCTTTTTATGTAAATTTTATGTGAATCAGCCTGTTGCACCATTCTGCGCCTCCTTTCCGGTGTAGAATGGTTATACACCATGGCGGTGCCGTGGTTAGGGCTTCATAATAAGAATGCAACCATAGACGAAGGAGAATATATGAGCAAGTTACAAAGGCGCCCCGACATCGGCGGCCAGGCCGTGCTGGAAGGTGTGATGATGAAAGCCCCTGAGCATATGGCCATTGCCGTGCGCAGGGAGAATGGCGACATCGTGGTTAAACGGGAAAAGTACGAGTCCCCCGCAAAAAAACATAAGTGGATGGGCTACCCCATGATTCGGGGAGCTGTCAACATGGTGCTGATGATGAAGCTGGGCATGGGGGTGCTGGAGGACAGCGCCACCATGGGCGGCGTGATGGACGAAGAGCCCTCCAAGTTTGAAAAGTGGCTTACCCAGAAACTGGGCAAGAAAGCCGACAAGGTGTTCATGGGCATTGCCATGGTGCTGGCTGTGCTGCTTAGCGTGGGGCTGTTTGTGCTGCTGCCCAACCTGCCCGTCAAAGCCCTGCGCAACGCCGGGTGGTCCCTGACAGCAGTTAACCTGATTTCCGGCCTGATTCGCACCGTCATTCTGGTGGGGTACTTAATCCTCTGCGGCTATCAGAAGGATTTGCGGCGCACCTTCCAATACCATGGCAGCGAGCATAAAACAGTGTACTGCCACGAGAACGACTTGCCCCTGACGGTGGAAAATGTGCAGAAGTTTTCCACCCTGCACCCCCGGTGCGGCACCAGCTTTCTGCTGATTACCTTTATCTTTTCCATCATATTTTATTCCGTTATCGACCAGGCGGTGCTCAATATCACCGGCTTTGACCTGGGTGCCAACTACCTGGCCCGCATCCTGACCCGCCTGTTGCTCTTGCCCCTGGTGGCGGGTATCAGCTACGAATTGCTTAAGTCTTTGGCCCATGCCGACAGCCCCTTGACCCGCGCCCTGCGCTGGCCGGGCATGCAGCTGCAGCGCCTCACCACCCGCCCCCCCACTGACGATATGTGCGAGGTGGCCATTGTGTCCATGCAGGCAGCCCTGAACGGTTTACCCCAAGGGGAGGAAACGGAGGAAGGGTGGATCATCCTGCCGAAACAGCCGGTGGCGGAATAACCGCCCGCCAGGCCCTGCTTAAGGCGGAGAGCGCCCTTCAACATAGCGCAGCAGACAATATAAGCCATGATGTCAGGGCGCTGCTGGCCCATCTGATGGAAGTCAGCCCCCTGCATCTCCTGGCCCAGGATCCCCTGGTTCCGCCGAAGAAGCTGGCAGCCTTTAACGAGGGCGTCACCCGGCTTGCCGGGGGGGAACCCCTGCAGTATATCCTGGGCGAGGCCTGGTTTATGGGCTTTCCCTTTGCCGTCAACCCGCATGTGCTGATCCCCCGGCAGGATACCGAAACCGTCTGCCAGGCGGCCCTGGATATCTTAAAGCCGGGACATCGGGTGCTGGATTTGTGTACAGGCAGCGGGGCTTTGGCGGTGGCCATCAAAAAGCTGCGGCCTGACTGCCGGATAGAAGGGGCGGATATATCGCCAGAGGCCTTGGCCATGGCTAAGCACAATGCAGCGAGCAACGGCGTGGATGTACTATTCTTCCAAGGGGATTTTTTTGCGCCGGTGCAGGGGCCTTACGACCTGATTGTCTGCAACCCCCCCTACATCCCCACCGGGGACATGGAAAAATTGCAGCCCCAGGTGAAAAAGGAGCCCGCCCTGGCGCTGCACGGCGGCGCAGAAGGGTTAGACTTTTACCGCCGCTTATTGTATGAAGTCCCCCGCCACCTGAGCCCCCAGGGCTACGTGGTGTGCGAACTGGGGGATAACCAGGCCCAAGCGGTACGGGCTTTGGCAGAAGAAAACTTTGACATGATTGAAATTTTCGACGACCTGGGACACTTGCCCCGGGCATTAAGAGGAAGACTGAAGGAGGGAAAGGCATGATGGAACAACGCTTTGGGCAGATGCAAGCGCGCTATGAGGAGCTGACGGCGGCCTCTGCGCAGCCTGACATCATTGCCGACATCCCCCGCTGGCAGAACATCATCATGGAGATGAAGGAGCTGGAAGAACCCATCGCCGCCTGGCAAACATACCAAGGCCTGCTGGAGGAACTGAAGGGTGCCCAGGAGCTGCTCCATGACCCTGCCATGGCCGACATGGCCCAGGCCGAAATAGATGACCTGAAAGAAAAAACACAAGGCCAGGAAGCAGCCCTGAAGCTGTTTTTAATGCCCAAGGACCCCAACGACAAGCGCAATGTAATCATGGAAATCCGCCCTGGCGCCGGGGGGGATGAGGCGGGCCTTTTTGGCGCGCTGCTGCTGCGCATGTACACCCGCTACGCCGAGCGCAGGGGGTATAAGGTGCAGTACACCAGCATCACCGAGTCAGAAATCGGCGGCATCAAGGAAGCGGTGTTCATGCTGCAAGGCAATGGCGCTTTCAGCCGCATGAAGTTTGAAAGCGGCGTCCACCGGGTGCAGCGGGTGCCCGCCACCGAGTCCCAGGGGCGCATCCACACCAGCACCGCCACCGTGGCCGTGCTGCCTGAAATGGATGATGTGGACGCCGATGTGGACATGAACGACCTGCGCATCGACGTGTACCGCTCCTCCGGCCAGGGGGGGCAGCATGTCAACACCACCGACTCTGCCGTGCGCATCACCCACCTGCCCACGGGCCTGGTGGTTACCTGCCAGAATGAAAAGAGCCAGATTAAAAACCGGGAACAGGCGCTGAAGGTGCTTAAATCCCGCCTGTACGACATGCGCCGGGCGGAGCGGGACATGGCCTACGCAGGGGAGCGCCGGGGCCAGCTTGGCACGGGAGACCGCAGCGAGCGCATCCGTACCTATAACTTCCCCCAGGGCCGCGTCACCGACCACCGCATCAACCTGACCCTTTACCAGATAGACGCCATCATGGACGGCGACCTGGATGAGCTGATTGACGCCCTGACCATTGCCTGGCAAAAGGAGCAAGAGGAATGAGCAACCAAAGAATGCCCGTTGTTTTTGTAGGCCATGGCTCCCCCATGAATGCCCTGGAAGACAACCAATGGACAAACACCTGGCAGGCGCTGGGGCAGTCCCTGCCCCGGCCCAAAGCCATTTTGTGCCTGTCTGCCCACTTTACCACCCGGGGACTGTTTGCCGTCAGCACCCAGCAGCCTGAAACCATCCACGACTTTTACGGCTTTCCGCCGGAATTGTTTGCCATGCGCTACTTGGCACCGGGCAGCCCTGCCCTTGCCCATCAGGTGGTTACGTTGTTGGGAGAAAAAGCACAGGTGACCCAGGAATGGGGCCTGGACCACGGCGCGTGGAGCGTGCTGTGCCGCATGTACCCCAAGGCGGATATACCCGTGGTGCAGCTTAGCCTGGATCTGTCCCTCTCTTTTAAAGAGCAGCTGGCCATCGGCGCGGCCCTGGCCCCCCTCAGGCAGGAAGGGGTGTTGATACTGGGCAGCGGCAATGTGGTGCATAACCTGCGGGCCATTGCCCAGCGCAAGGACCCCTTCCCCTGGGCAAAGGCCTTCGACGATGAGGTGCATGCTGCCATGATATCCGGCGATAAAGCCTTGCTTGCACAGAGTGAAACATTCACCGGCTATCAGCAGGCGGTGCCCACCAGCGAGCATTTTGTACCGCTTTTAAACATCGCCGGCGCCATGCAGCAAGGCGAACAAGTAGAAGCCTTCAACCGCGAAGCTGTCTATGGCAGCCTG
>CAYFSQ010000020.1:0-29671 GCA_964345895.1 uncultured Oscillospiraceae bacterium | reverse complement strand
GTGGTAACGGTATAGTCGTCCAGCCGTTCCCTTTTGATGTAGCCCAGCACCTGGCCGTCCCGGCCGATCTTCAGCCTGGCGGGCAGCACTTCATAGATGTCCACCCGCTTGCCCTTGTCCAGGCCCCCTATCCGCTCTTCGCTGATGGGGTCGGGGTAGATGAGGGCATTATAGCGCAGCAGCGCGGTATAGAGGGGCTGCTCCTGTGCAAATGCCGCAGAGGGCACAAGCATCAAGGCACACAGCAAGAGTAAAAGTGTTTTTTTCATTACATGGCACCTTTGTACATGGCAATAAACATGGAACCATCCTGCACATGGGTGCGCAGGGTGACGGGGAAATCGTAATCGTTGCGGAACACAAAGTTCAGCGCGCCGCTGGAGGCATCCACCCCATGGGGCAGGTAGGAGATGGCATTGGGCCCGTGGGGTGCCCGGCGCAGTACCGTCAGCCCCATCAGCTGCAGCACCACATTATACAGCGTGCTGGATGCCTGGCAGGAGCCGCCGCCGGAGGCCAGGGTCCATTCTCCGTCAGCCAGGGCGCCTGCCTCCAGGTAGCCGTTGCGCCGGGTGAAGGGGCCCACATTGTTGTTAAAGTCCAGCGTCTGGCCGGGGGCCATTGTAATATCCATCCGCTGCCCGCACACCACCAGGTTGGAGATGCGGTTTTTGTTGGCGGGGGTGTCGGCAATATTGTAAAAGGAGTTATAGACCGCCAGGGGTGTTTCCGTGTTGGCGTAGGCTTCGGTGGGGGCTACCACCTCCAGCTGCGGCAAAAGGCGGGTATCCACATAGCCGTATTGGCGCTTAAAGATTGTGTATGCCCATCCGTCGTTGACATCCAGGAAGCCAATCTTTGCGCCGGCCTGCAGGGTAATCAGCGTTTCAGAATTGCTGTCGGGGGCGGCCATGACGGGGGTGGTTTTATCCAGCGTAGCGTAGAAGCGGTTGACCACGGTGCCGTAGCGCGGCGTCTTGACGGGATCCACCGCCACGGGGTCGGCGATGCGGTGGCGCAGCACATAGGCGACTCTCCCTTTGTGCAGGATGCCAACATAGTTGGGCAGCACCTCTACCACCTTGATGGGGGTGCCGGGCTTCATGGTGTCCACCACACTGGAGTCTTTATCTGCTTGGACATAAACACTGGTCATGGAGTTGGCGAACAGCTTGGTGATGATGGCGTTATACAGCACCTCCGGCTGTGCCGAGGCTATCATGGGCAGCATGCCCAGCACCAGAACCAGCGCCAACAGCGCAGTGATTATTCTTTTTGTTTTCATTGTTTGTCTCCTTGCGAGGGTGGGTTCTTCTTTTGCAGCTTCTCGTATTCGCCGTCTTCGCGCTGGATGTATACATTGTCCAGCTGCGAGGAAAAATTGGCACGGAAAGCCGCCAGATACTCTTGCCGCAGCTGTTGCTGCTCTTGTTTTTCTTCGTCGGTCAGGCCTTCAGCTTTTTGCTTGCGCCCCAGTTCGTTGATGCGGTCGATTTTAACTTTATCCATTGATACACCTCTTTTGCAGATGGATGGCCATGGCGGTGGGCAAGGCCATCAGCAAGGCATACACAAGGTACAACAGGGCCTTGTTGATGCCAGAACGGTCAATCAGAAACTCCAGCCCCACTGCGGCAAATACCGTAACAGCCAGCATAACCAGCAGGATAAGGGGCATTTTGCCTTCCTTTTTTTGCCGCAAACAGGCAAGGGCGATAAGGATGATGGCGATACCAAACAGGAAGGCGGAGAGCACCTGCTGCAGGCCGATAAAGCTAAAGCGCATATGCCCATCGTAGCGCAGACTTTCAAGGATGGTTTGGGTGGCGCCAAAGAGCAGCATCCACAGGGTAAAGGTGAGCCCTTCCCGGGTGGCTTTGCGCCACAGCATGTACAGCACAAGGCACAGCACCGCTGCCACGGCGGCTTCCACCAGCCAGGTTTTCAGGTACGTGTCGTAGGTGTCTGCATAGGCCAGGAAGGAGTTTTTCAGCAGCCCCGTTACCAGCGGGCGGCTGATGCCCAGAGATGTCTGGCTTTCACCCAGCCGGGCGAAAAAGATAAAGGCAAGGGAAGCAGGGGCAAAGGCGTCCATCAGATTGAGGGGGCTTTTCTTCATTGCCCGGGCGGCGAGATACAGCCCCAACAGCATGCCTGCCAGCGCCCCAAACATGGACAGCCCGCCGCTGGAAACCTGCAGGGCATTCTTAAAGCTGGACACGGCATAGAAGTTGCTGTCGCTTACGCAGTAGAGGGCGCGGGACAAAACCAGCGCCAGGGGGATACCCAGAACCGTGCCCAGCAGGGCTGCATCCTGATTGTTATCCCGCTTGCTCAGTTTCCACATAAGCCCGGCGAAAACCAGGGTGCCCAGGGCAAGGAACAGGCCATAGGTATACACATTCATACCCAACAGGGGGAAGGTTGAAGCGTCTGTCTGCATAATTATTGCCAGGAAGCGGGGTCGACCAGGGTGGCGAAATACAGCATATCGCTCTGGGCGCGCTCGTTGTCCTTTGTCTTTTGCTGGTAGTAGCCGCCGTTGTACACCATGGTGGCAGAGTTGCCGCCGTCAAAGTTAAAGGCCTGCATGCAGCCCAGGTTGAACATATAGTCAGCCAGCTCCTGCTGGGTAACCCCCTGGGAATCCTGGGTGCGGCCCTCGGCCAGCACCATCACATAGCTTAAGGTGTCCACCTGGCCAAAGGCCATGCGGGGCTCCCGGCCGTGGGGGTTGTAGCCGTACTCTTCAGGGATGGTTTGCAGCGTGCCGTCCACCACCAGGGCGGGGCCAAAGGTAAAGGCGTTGACGATGGTATGGCCGTCGCTTTCAAAGGCAGCCATCTGGCTTTTCTTATCCTTGCCAGTAAAAATGTGCAGGTTGCCTTTTTCGTCAGTGATCAGAAGGTCCTTAACACCGTTAAACTTGTTGCGGACTTTTTCGCCCATCCTGTACTCGAAGGAGGTTTTAACGGGGTCGTTGCTCATGTAGTTGGCGTTGGTGGCAATGATGGCGTTGTTCTTTTCCGCCATGGAGGAAATCAGCGCCACGCGGCTGGAGCGGGGGGAGCCCGCCGTGGTGGTGCGCAGCTGGCTGGGGTCGGAAATGGTGATGTGGGCAACGCGCCAGACCACGCCTTCCTCTTCCTTTGTTTCAAGTTTCAGGGTGATGCTGTCATCCTGGTACCCTTCTTGGGTGAAGGCGGCAGGGTTCGGCTGCTGCCCGGGGGAAAAGTCCATGGGCAGAGGGGTTAAGGCGGGGGCTTCTGCCCTGGCAGCGGGCAAAAGGGTAAACAGCCAGGAAGATTCTTCTTCCAGCGCCCAGATTTCTTCCTCCATGCGCATCTTTTCATCCTCCAGCAGGGCGCCGGAGGGCAGGGCAAAGGGCATCAGGGCGGCGAAAACCACCACCAGCAGGATACACAGCGCTTTTACAGACTTAGACATCGGTTTGTTCTCCTTCTTTAACAGGGTCAGTTCTTGAATACCCAGGCTTTTTGAATGCGGTAATTGATGATATATAAAACCGTATCGGTGATGATGGCCAGGATGGCGTTGTCAATGCCTAAAAGGTTGTTCAGCTCCACGATAATAAAGCTGGAAACGATTATATTAACCAGTGCCAGCAAAGCATAGCGCAGGGCGGATGCTTTGGAGCTCTTTTCGCCAAACACATACTTCTGGTTCACCTTGTAGTTGAATATGGAAGAGCCCAGCCGGGCAATTCCCCTGGCGGCCAACACATGGAGGTAGGCTTTGCGGAAAACGGCTTTTTTCAGCACATCGCCGATAAAGAATCCCAGCACCCACTTGTCCAGCAGGTTAAAAAGAACCCAATCGAAAACTGCTGAGAGGATGCTGCTGGAGGTGTACTTGAAGAAGTTGCCAAATAGCTGCTTATAGATGCGCACCGAATCGTGGAAGGCGCGGAAGTGGCTGCTTTTATTGTCCTCGATGTAGATGGTGTCGATGGGCACAATATCAAAGGGCACCTTTTCGCCGGAGCAGTAAATCAGCATGTTCATTTCATACTCGAACCGGTCCCCGGGGATGGACATCATAAAGGGAATCAGCCCGATGGGGAATGCCCTCAGGCCCGTCTGGGTATCAGGCAGCCACTGGCCGTAGAGCAGCATGTAGAAGAAGGATGTCAGCCTGTTGCCTGCCCGGCTCTTGAAGGGGATGTTCTTGTTTTTACGGGAAAAGTCCCGGGAGCCAATCAGCAGGCTGTCCTGCTTTTCCTGCAGGCGCAGGGCCAGTTTCATCACATCAGGGGCGGTATGCTGCCCGTCGGAGTCAGCCGTTACCACGCCGGGGGCATTTGGGTAATGCTGCTGTATATAGTCCATGCCATGGCGCAAGGCATATCCCTTGCCGTGGTTTTCAGGGTAGCCGATAACAACACAGTTGTTCCGGCTGTTGATGTCTTCAAATATATCCTGGTACTTCCTGTCGCTGCCCGACCCGTCATCCACGATGACGATGCTGGTAAACCCAGTTTCTGTCAGGTTGTTTACATACTCTGTCAGCAGGTGGTTGGGGTGGAGGGAGGGGATGAGCACCACGGTGTCTAAAACCTTTTCCATACGCTTCACTTTCCTGTGTAATCCAACCTATAAAATACCATGTTTACATGGCGGTGTCCAGATAATCCATCATCAAGGGCCCGGTATCCCACCCGGCACTTTGCTGCAGCAGCCTTTCAAAATCCTGCCTGGTGGCGGTGGAAAAGGCGAATTGTTTGCAGTAGTTTTGCAAAAAGGCCTTCAGGTCCATGTCCGTTTCCAGGGCCAGCATCAGGGCGAGGCCCCGGCCGTACACCACGGTGCTATATTCTTCCAGGGTATAAAACCTGTCCAGGGGGCTGCCGGGGGTAATGTCCTCCCGGATATTTTCCCGCATGGGGGAATCGGCCATCAGGAACTTCAGCTGCTCAAAGGCGGTAGCGCCATAGGTATCCCGCACATAGGCAAGGGACAGGTATTCGCAGACCGCCTCATCCTGCCAGGCATTGTAAAAAGGGTCGGAGCCCACCAGCATGCCAAACCACTGGTGGGCGGTTTCGTGGGCAATGGTCATTTCCAGGGAATCCTCTACCTGGTATTGGCCCCTGCCCACCATAATCAGCCCGGTGTACTCCATGCCGGCAAAGGGCATATCGGCCATGGCGACGGTGTACACCGGCCAGGGATAGTTGCCGTACTGCTTCTGGTAGGAAGCAAGGGTTTTTGCTGCATACCCCAGGGCTTTCTGGGCATCTGCCGCTGTTTGGGCGAAGGATTGCAACAAGATGCCGCCCGCCATTTTTTGTGCAACCTGTGCGCCCTTGTAGATGACCAGCCCCACATCCCGGGCAGCCAGGATGCTGCCTTCCTGCAGGCCGCTGTCCTGCCTTTGCCACACAAAGGGGGCGGCGCAGGCATAGCCTTCAGGCAGGGACAGGGTGAAGGTGAAGTTGCTCAGCCCTGGCGTGGGTGGGTCTCCCACCGGCAGGTAGGGGTGGGTTTCCCAGCCGTTTTCCGTGTATTGGGCGGGGAAGGGCAGGGCAGAGCCCAGCATATAGATGCTGTCCGACCGCCCCAGACGGTGGCGCACCTCGGGCAGCAGGATGACACAGCGCATCCTGAGGGTGCCCCTTTGGCCGGGGGGCAGCTTTGGGATTTTCACCCAGAGGACGGTGGCGTCCTGTTCATCCTCTTGGGCTTGGGCGGCCTGTTCATTCCACTTCACATCGTGCAGGGTAAAGCCGCTGGGGGAGAATCCCTTTGGATAGCACAGTTCATACAGCTCCTTGGAGGCGGCAGGGCTTGTTTCTTCCTTCAAAAAAGCGTTGGAGGGGATGCGCAGGGCAATCTCCTCCAGGGTTTCAGGTGTGCGGTTGGTGTAATCCAAGGCGAGGGTGACGGCCAGGGTATGATCCTGTGGTTTAAAAACCAGGTCATAGGAGGCATTGTCCAGCCCCCTGGAAACATCCATCAGCTCCTTAGAAGGGGAGGGGGGGACCATTTTTGTATCAGAAAATATATAAAAGGAAACAACCACCAGGCAGACCAAGAAGGCCAGCAGCAGGGCTTGTTTTTTGCTTAGGTTGATACGGCGCGCAGGGGTCAACGGCTTTCTCCTTTCCAAGGGATACCTTATCTTACCCTTTCGCCCCCTTTTGTTCAATGTAAACGGGTAAAATTTACACCCGGTTCTTAGTTGAATTTCTCCCTTTCTTCCTGTATCCTTTTACCCAGCAGAAGGAGGGATTCCATGGAATATTTGTTTGGTCTTGCAGGCCAGGAAGCAGATGTGCTGGACTTTGCCAACTATGTGTTCAGCTACTCCCATCGTCCCCATGATTTTAGCACCCTGTGGCCCAAGGTGTATGCCCGGGAGGGCTTTGCACCGCTGCATGCCCTGGCCATGGAGGAAGGGCGCATTAGAGGCCTGGCCGCTTTGCTGCCACAAACCCTTCGTATTTCCTCGGAAATCAGCTTATCCTGCGGCTTTGTGGGCACCGTGGGGGTGCACCCCTACGCAAGGGGCCAGGGGATTATGCAGCACCTGATGGCCATGCTGGAGGAAAAGGGCAGGCAGCAGGGCATGGATATGCTGCTGCTGGGCGGCCGTCGCCACCGGTACAACTACTTTGGTTACGAGCGGGGCGGCAGTGAAATCGTCCTTACCTTCAATAAAGATTGCCTGCAGCATGCCATGAAGGACGTAGATGCTGAGGGCATTGCTTTTTCTCCCCTCAAGGATGCTTCCAGCGATCAGGTGGACAAGGCCTATGTCCAATATAAGAAACTGTGCATGGTGGCAGACAGAAAACGGGAGGACTTCCTCTCCGTGCTAAGCGGCGGGTTTCAGACCCCTCAGCTTGTATCAAGGGGAGAGCAGGTTGTTGGGTACATGGATGTGAATGAAAGAGGCATCATCTCCGAAATGGGGTTGCCCCTTGACAGCGTGCTGCCTGTTTTAAAGGCTTGGCTGATGGAAAAAGGCGAAGCCAAGGTGGTGGTGCCCCAGCATGCGGTACAAATGATGGAGCTTTTGCACCCTTGCGCTGAAAACTATAGCGTGGACGACGGCGCCATGATCAAGGTGCTGAACTGGCCCAAGGTGCTTGCTGCCCTGATGGGCTTTAAACACACCTGGATGCCCCTTGCTGACCACCAGGTGGTGGTGGAGATTGAGGCGGCCGGGCGCTACCTCCTGAAGGTTAAAGACGGCGAGGTATCTGTTGCGCCCAGCGACCTTCCCCCCGATATTTCCCTGCAGCACAACCAGGCGGTCAGCCTGCTGTTCTCTCCCCTTAGCCTGTTTAAAAGCGAAAAGGAATTATTCGCCAACTGGCTGCCTTTGCCGCTCAATATTTCATTGGCTGATTGGTTTTAAATAATTGATGAACTTTCAGCCAATTCCCTTGTTTGTATCCTCCTGATTGCTGTATATTAAATTGTACGTATGTAGTAACAATCAGGAGGCTTTATGCGAAAATTCAGCAGGCTGGTGATACGCCGCCGCAAGCTCATCATGGGGTTGACGGTGCTTTTGTGCGTAGTCAGCCTCATTGGCATGATGAAGGTATCTGTCAACTATGACATGGCCTCCTATCTGCCCGACGATTCGCCCACCACGGCAGCTTTGAACATGGTGGGTGCGGACAGCCCCAACATCAAGATTTATGTGCCCGATACCCCCCTGACCCAGGCCCCCGTCGTCAAGGAAAAATTGCTGCAAAGCCCTCATGTGCTGGACGTTCTATGGCTGGACGATGTGTTTGATTTACGGGGCATTCCGGAGGAAATGATTCCGGAAGCTACCCTGAGCCCCTGGTACCATCAGGGGGGCGCGCTGTTCCAGGCCACCATCGACCCTGGCAACTATGTGCTGGGCTTTAACGAGGTAAAGGCCCTCTACCCAGACAGCATCACCGCAGGCAACGCCGCCAACCAGGCGCGGGTCATCAGCGTTTCCATGAAGGAAGTTGCCAAGATTATTCCCTTCGTGCTGCCCATCGTGCTGCTGATTCTCTTTATTTCCACCCGCCACTGGTTTGAGCCGGTATTGTTTTTGTCCGCCATTGGCGTGGCCATCCTGATTAACGAGGGCACCAACTATTTTATTGGCAGCGTGTCCTTTGTTACCCGCGCCTCCTCCGCCGTGCTGCAGCTGGCTGTGTCCATCGACTATGCCGTGTTCCTGCTGCACCGCTTTGGCGAATACCGGGAGAAGGGGATGGGGATAGAGGACGCCATGGTAGAAGCCATGGTGCAGTCTGCCTCCTCCATTGCGGCCAGCGCCATGACCACGGTGTTCGGCTTCCTGGCGCTGATGCTGATGGACTTTAAAATCGGTCAGGATATGGGTTCTGTATTGGCCAAGGGCGTCTTTATCAGCTACCTGTCCGTCATCATCTTTTTGCCTGCCATGGCCATCACCTTTCATAAAACCATCGACAGGACGGCCCACCGTTCCTTCATGCCTTCCTTTGGCAGGTTCAGCCGCATTGTGGTGCGCTACGCAGCGCCTCTGGCCGTGCTGCTGCTGGTGCTCTTGGTGCCCACCTACATGGGCCAAGGTGCCAACACCTTTATGTATGGCTCCTCAGGCATGCATGCCGAGGCTTCTCCGGTGCGCCAGGAGGCACTTAAGATTGATGAAATGTTTGGTCGCAGCCAGCAGATGATGCTGATGGTACCCCAGGGAGATTTAGCCCGGGTGAAAGCCCTGGGGGCGGAGATTGAAAAGGTTCCCGATGTCACGGCTGTTATTTCCTACGCTAACAGCGTGGGCCTGGGCATCCCGCCGGAGGTGCTGCCCGGCGAAAGCCTGAAGCAGCTGCGGGATAAGGGGTATGACCGCCTGATCATCGCCGCAGACACCCCGGAGGAAGGCGAACAAGCCTTCCGCGTGGTGGAAAGCATCCGTGCCCTGACAGAAGAATTTTACGGCAAGGACTACTACTTTGCCGGGGAAAATGTAGCCAACTACGATATGCGGGATACCATCGTGGGGGATAGCGGCAAGGTGCTTTGGGGCAGCATTCTCTCCATCGGCCTGGTGCTGCTGTTAACCTTCCGCAGCCTGACCATCCCCTTGGTGCTGTTGCTGGTCATCGAAGGCGCCATCTGGATTAATCTGTCCATTCCCTACTTCCAGGGGGCGGATTTAAACTACATCGGCTACCAGATTGTTTCCTCCGTGCAGCTGGGCGCCACGGTAGACTACGGCATTCTGCTGACTCAGCTCTACATGGAAGCCCGCCGGGAAATGGACAGGAAGGACGCTGCCAGGTTTGCCCTCACGGTGTCCACCGGCTCCATACTGCCCCCTGCCTTGATTCTGACCGCCGCCGGGCTGCTGATGGGCTTGGTGTCCACCAATGGCGTCATCAGCCAGCTGGGCCTGATCCTGGGCCGAGGCGCTGCCATTTCTGCCGGCATGGTGCTGCTGGTGCTGCCCCATGTGCTCATTGCCTGTGACGGCTTGATACGAAAAACCACCCTTCAACGCAAGGAGGAAAAATTTGTATGAATAAACGCGTGATAATGTCCCTTTTTCTTTGCATGCTGCTGCTTGCTGCCCCTGCTATGGCCCAAGTTAAAAAGCAGGAGATTGTCTATGCCCGCCTTTCACCCCAGGGAGAAACCAAGGGCATCTATATTGTCAACGATTTTGAGGCTGACGCCCCTGAAAAGGTGGAAGACTTTGGCGCATACCAGGGGGTGGAGAACCTCACCAACCTGGAGGACCTCGCCTATGGGGATGAAAAGGTTTCCTTTGCCATGGAAAAGGGCCGCTTTCGCTACCAGGGCAACCCAAAGGGACTGGAACTGCCCTGGCACATTACCCTTGCCTATCAGCTGGATGGCAAGGATGTACAGCCCGAAAACCTGTCCGGTGCTGAAGGCAAGCTGGACATGGTGCTGTCCGTTGCCCTGAACCCTGCGCTAAAGGCCCATGCCGCCAATTTAGCCCTTCAGATGACCATGACTCTCGATGGCGACAAGTGCCTGAACATCACATCGGACAAGGCCACCATCGCGGCTGCGGGGGGCACCTACAGCCTGGCCTTTGTGGTGCTGCCCGGCGCGGAAGCCAGCTTCCATATCTCTGCTGATGTACAAAACTTCAGCATGGCAGATATGCAGATTGCCGGGGTGCGCATGGCCATGGACGCCGACATGTACAAGCAGTACGCAGGCGATATGCTCAAGGGTTCTCCCCTGGAAGCTGCCGCCGGCAACATCATGGATAACATGCTGGGCAAGCCCCTGCCCAAGCCCCAATCCTTTGCGGATCAGCGCAATGGGGAAGTAGAAGCGGTGCAGTTTGTTATCTTGATGGAGGGCATCGCCCCCAAGCCCGTCCAGAAGGAAACGACGGGGGTAACGGAGCAGGAAGATCAGAATGTCCTGACCCGGCTGCTCAGCCTCTTCGGCGGGTAATTCGTTTGCATCGGCCAGCGCCCGATGCAGGAAACATAGTCCCTGTTTCGTTCTATCATCGAGAGGAGGGATTGGATGCCTCTATTTGGTAAAAAACAGGCGGATGCCTTTGAACAACTGGCTGCCCCCTGCGAAAGACAGGTGTACTTTACCTGCCTGCGCATGCTGGGCAATAAAGAAGACGCGGAAGACTGCGCGCAGGAAACCATGCTGCGGGCTTTCCGCGCTTTTTCTTCCTTCCGGGGGGAGGCGAAGTTTTCCACCTGGCTCTATACCATTGCTGCCCGCACCTGCATGGACTTTCTGCGGGGGCAAAAGGGCGTACTGTCCCTGGATGCCCTGCAGGATGAGGGGTGGGAAAAGGCAGACGAAGGCCCATCTCCCTATATCCTTCTTGAACAGAACATGCGGAAGGAATTGCTGGGCAAGGCGCTGCAGCAGCTGCCCGAGCATGCCCGGGCAGCCGTGGTGCTGTGCGATTTGCAGGGCTTAAGCTACGAGGAAACGGCCCAAGCGCTGGATATCCCCGTGGGCACATTGCGCAGCAGGCTGAACCGGGCGCGCAATGCTCTTCAAAAAATATTATCCCAGGAGGCGGAACTTTTTATCTCCCCAACCCGTCCTATTGATGAAAGGAGGGAACACAATGACCTGTAACGAATTCCGCACCCTCCTTGACAGGATGGAGGCAGGGGCCCCGCTGGCTGAGGACATGCTTTTGCACATGGAAAGCTGCCCTGGTTGCGCCATGGCCCATACCCTCCACCTTGACTGCCGCACCCTGGACGAAGACAGCGAGGTACCCGCTTCCTTCAGCTCCTCCTGGCGGCAGGCCATCAGAAAGGAGAGTTCCCCCATGGAGAAGAAACCTTTATTTACAGCCCCTGTTAAGCGCTGGCTGGCAACCGCAGCAGCCCTGGTGGTGCTGCTAAGCGGCACCCTGATAACCCGCAACATGTTAAACCCAGCCGCGACGAAACAAACGTCCACCGCCCCCAGCGGCGACAGCTACTACATGCCCTCCACCTATGCAAGGGACGCTGTGCCCAACATGGAAGCAGCAGCGGTGGATTACAGCTACGACTGGGCTGGTGCCGAGGCAGCGCCTCAGGCCGCCCTGCAGCAAAAGCAGGCAGAAATTGCCAAGGTTATCCGCACCATCGACATGACCCTTTCCACCCGGGAGTTTGATACCGACCTTGAAAAAATCAAGAAAACACTGGTTGACCTGGGGGGCTATGTGGAGGATTCCACCGTTTCCTCCGAGGTGCGCAACAGCCGGTATGCCCGCCTCAAGCTGCGGGTACCCGCTGCCAAGCTGGACGACTTCTTGCTTCAGATGCGCTCGGTGGGCCGCTCGGTATCCGTCAGCGAAAATGCAGAGGATGTCAGCGAAAAGTATACCGATATCGAAACAAGGCTGAAAACCCAGCAGGAAAAGATGGCCCGCCTGCAGGAAATGATGAAGCGTGCGCTGACCATTAAAGAACTGTTGGAGATTGAAACATCCATCGCCGATACCCAGTACCAGATTGACTCCCTGTCCGGCTCCCTAAAGGGGATGGACAGCAAGGTTAGTTTCTCCACTGTGTCCATCTACCTGAAGGAAGAACTGGCTAGCGACATCGTAGAAACCAAGGAAGCTACCTTGGGCGACCGCATCCTAAGCGCCCTTACAACCACATGGAAGAATGCCCAGGCCTTCTTCAGCGACATGCTGGTGTTCCTGGTGGTGACCCTGCCCTTTGTTGTAGGCATCGTCATACTGGTTGTTATTGTTAAAACCCTGATCAAGAGGAGGAAGAACAAGAAATGAAAAAAATATTCAGCCTGATGCTGGTTGCTATCCTGATGGTAACCCTCGCCCTACCCGCCCTGGCGGAAGACAGCAAGAACCTGGTACGGGTCAACGGCACGGCCAGCGTGTCCCTGCAGGCGGATACCGCCACGCTGTACCTGGGGGCTGCCCTGCGCGCCAAAACGGTGGAGGAAGCCCAGAAATTGAACGCCGCTGTGATGGAAAAGATGCTCAAAGCCGTTGAAGAAGCAGGCGTGCCCAAGGAGGATATCGTTACCAGCCAGTACAATGTGCAGATCGTGTCAGATTATGGCTATTCTCTTGGGGGCGGGGAAATAAACTACGAAGTCAGCAATGTATTGTATGTGACGGTGAAGGATTTATCCAAGCTGTCTACCGTCCTGGACGAAGCCACCAAGGCAGGCGCCAATAACATCTACGGACTGGAGTTTTCCAACAGCAAGACCAATGATGCCTATGAAAAGGCCATGACGTTAGCGGTGGAGAACGCCAAAGCCAACGCCCAGGTGCTGGCCAGCGCGGCCGGGCGTACCCTGGGCGGTGTGCTGAGGGTTGAGGACATGGGCTATTTCCGCTCGGGATATGGCCTGCGCAACAACATGGACATGATGGTGGAATCTGCCAAAGGCGCAGCCATTGTCAGCGGCGATGTATCGGTCACCGCCTCTGTGGTGGTGGAGTTTGAGCTGATGCCCGCCCCCCTGATGCCGTAAGTAATAAAATATCACAAAAGACTTTGGGGACGCGTTATGCGTCCCCAAAGTCGTTTAACAAGGTAATGCTTTTTTTATCAAAGGTGAGGACGCCCTCTTTTTGCATCTGCTGCAGTACCCGGGAGAGGGAGGTGCGCTGTACCCCCAGCTGGGCGGCGAGGGCCTTTTTGCTGGCAGGCAGGGCAACCCGATTATCGCCAAACTGGCGCTGGTGGGCTTTCAGGTAGTTCAGCACCCTTTGGCGTATGGGCAGGTTGGCATAGTATTTCAGCTTCCCTTCCAGCATCACCGCGTTGTCTGCCACATAGCCAAGGTAGCGGATAAGGAACTCTTCATTGCTTGTAAACAGGCTGATGAGACTCGCCCTTGAAAGGGACAGGATGTGCGCCTGCTCGGTAACTGTGACTGCCATATGGTATACAGGGTCGCTGGAAAACAGCAGGTTGCCGCCAATGCAGTCCCCCTTGTGGAAGGTGGCGATGGTCATCAAATCTCCATCCTCGCCGATGCGCTCCACCTTTACCTGGCCGGACAGGACGATTTCCAGTGCGTCGCATGTGTCCCCCTCCACGTGGAGCAGCTGCCCCCTCCGGTGGGTGGTGACGGGCAGCCGCCCGCTCTTGTGCAGCGCTTTTAGTGTTTCTTCCTCCAGGGAAGAAAGCAGGGGCAAACGCAGCATGTCTTGAATGTCAAAAGCCATAACAATCCCTCCAAGTGTTACCATTGTAACACTTATTCGGGTGCCCTTCCACTATAATCAAGGGGTATTTGATGAGGAGGTTTCTATGAAAAAAGTTGCGCCGATTATCCGAATTGCTTTTCTTGTTCTGTTTTTTGTGCTGCTGAAAAGCCAGAAGCTGGTGCTGTGGCTGGGGCTGTACTTGCTAAGCCTGATATTCCCTTTGCTCTTTGGCAAGCGGCTGTACTGTGTGCTGGCCTGCCCCATGAATACCCTGATGCTGTGGGTTACAAAGCTGAAGAAAAAAACGGGACGGAAAAACAAACCTGCTCCTCCATGGCTGAAAGGCAATAAAGCGGCCTGGGTTTTCCTGGCTGCTACAATTGCTCTGTTTATCCTCTCCCGTCGTTTCCTGGGCAAAGATATGCCCGTCATGCTGCTGTGGATGCTTGTATCGGTGGTGATGACATGGAACCACCATCAGGATGTGTTCCACGACCAGGTGTGCCCCTACGGTGTCGCCCAGGGCTGCGCTGCCAAACAGTCCTTCCTGTCGGAGGAAGGGCGCAGGGAAGCCAACGATTATCAGGGCTTTACCGCCTCCGTGCTGGGCGGGGGAAAGGGACCAAAGGATAATAAAAAGGCGTAATTTTAACGCCTGCCATAAATTTAATGCCCCGCGCTGCAGAGCCCGGGGCATTTTATCACTTGCTTTTGTTATTCAGGTGCCGGGAATAGGTACCCTTGGTTATTTCCTCGATGAAGGCGTCGGGGTAGCGCATGCCGGGTTGGTTGTGGACTTCCTCCACCGCCCTTTGGTTATCGTAGGGCAGGTTGACCATCAGAATGTCAAAGGGAGCGGTGGTGTCCGACGGGTCCCCCTCCAGGATGGCGTACTGGATATGGGTTACCCCCAGGCTGTTGCCCACGCTGCCTGTGTTGAACATTAGCCCGCAATCCAGCGTACGCAGCCCCTGGCGGTGGCAGTCAGCATAGCCCACGATATCAAAATCCGGGGCAAATAAGGGGGTCAGGCTATCTGCCGGGTTTTGTATGAATTTCAGTTCCTTCATAATAGGCCGTCCGTGGATCAGCCGGATGCGCTTGCCGCTTAACACGATGTGCTGTTCCAGGGGGAAGCTCCGCAGCTTTTCCAGCCGCTCTTCGCCCAACTGGTTATGGTAGAAAAAATCATTGCAAAAGTGCCGGTTGCCTACCCCTTCGTCCCAGTTGCCCCGGAGGATTACATCGCAATGGCTGACAGCCCAGTCAAAGGTTTGATCCGACGAGGGGCCTTTGCCCACGATGTCCCCCAGGCACCAGAGGGTGTCAAGCCCCCGGCGGCTCAGGTCCTTCTCCAGCCGCTTAACCGCTGTCATATTGCCGTGCAAATCGGCAATCAATCCGATTTTCATGCCCTTTGTTCCGCTTCCCGAACCAGCCAGGTAAACAAAAGCATGGCCCTTTCGTCCTTGTCAAAGAGGGACTCGGGGTGCCACTGCACCGCCAGGCAGGGGGCTTCCCTTTCAAACTCCAGGGCTTCCACCAGGCCGTCAGGGGCATGGGCGGAGGCAACCAGCCCCTTGCCCACCTGCTTCACCGCCTGGTGATGACGGGAGTTGACCTGCAAAGGCGCTGCGCCGCACACCCTGGCCAGCAGGGTATCGGGCACCAGGGACACTTGGTGGATCAGCGCGTCCTTCTTGGTAAACTGGGCATGGTCGATGGGGGTGTCCACCATGTCGCCGATGTCCTGGTACAGGGTGCCCAAATCCAGACAGTTTAGCAGCTGAAACCCCCGGCAGATGGCCAGCAGGGGCTTGCCCTGTTTAAGGGCATAGCGCATCATGTACAGCTCCTGCTCGTCCCTTTGGGGGATGGGGGTGTTGGTTTTCGGGTGCATTTCTTCGCCGAAATACTTGGGGTCCATATCCACGCCGCCGGTAAACAGCATGCCGTCCACCTTGTCCACCATGCTTCTCCATGTTTTTTCCTCCCCGCCAATGGGCAGGATCAGGGGCACGCCGCCGGCGGCCAGCACAGCGCGCACGTAGTCATTGGGCAGGGTAGAACACTTTTTTTCATCGTTCCAGTCTGCCGTGATTCCGATAAAGGGCATAGACATCCTCCGGTTGTTTTTTATCTGCACCCAGTATATCCATCGGCCCAGGGTTTGTCCAGACGGGCTTTTGCTCTTTTATGAGGAAAGATTAATTTGAAGTAACCCGTGCAATATGCTATAATTTTCAATGGATAATCGCGGTATAGCGCGTGCTCTAGGGAGGGCTTTATGGCCAGAAAGTACAGTCAGTCCAAATCCCCCTTCAAGGGGATTATTACAGGCGCCATCACCGCCGGTATAACAGCCCTTGCTTACAATGGCATTTTTTCCCTGGGCAATGTGGGCAGCTTCCTGATTATGGGGGCTGTGTCGGCGCTGACAGGGTATATTGGTTATGTCATGGGTTCTGGCCTGGATACCACCAAGGAAGCCCCCAAGCGGCAGGAATTGCCCCTGACCGGCGATGAAACGGTGGATCGCCTTGTGCGCCGCGGCCAGGACATGCTGACCCAGATCCGCAAAGAGAACGAGCGTATCCCCGACCCCGTGGTGTCCCGCCAAATCGACGAACTGGAGTCTGTCAGCAACAAGATATTTCGTACCGTCATAGAGCAACCGGGCAAAGCCCCGCAGATCCGGCGGTTTATGGATTATTACCTGCCCACCACCCTGAAGATGCTTTCCAGCTACCGCAGGATGGATGAACAGAAAATCCAAGGCGCTCGTGTGCAGGATACCAAGGAAAAAATCGAGAATGCCATGGATGTTGTGCTCTCCGCCTTTAAGAAACAACTGGACACCCTTTATCAGGACGATATGCTTGATGTCTCCACAGACATTGATGTATTGGAAACCATGCTCAAACAAGACAGCCTTATTGGAGAAGGCCTTACCATGACAAGCAGCACAGCGGGGGCCTCCGCCCAAGCGGTGCAACAAAAGGAGGATTAACCCATGTCCGAACAGCCCATTCAGCCCACCACCAACGAAGCCCCCAAGGTGCCCGTGCTTACATTAAACCCCGAAGCGGGGGACAAGCTCCAGGTGGAGCAGGCGGTACAGCAGCTGGAGCAGCTGGAAACCGCCCAGAAGGACGCCCCCATCGCCCCCGAGGCGCAAAAAGCCATCGCCATGCAGTTCGACTCTGCCTTAACGGAGGAAGAGCGCAAAACGGTGGACGAGTTTGCGGCCAAAATCAACATTGAAGACCCTGCCCATGTCATGCTCTACGGTGCCGATGCCCAGAAGAAGGTGTCGGACTTTGCCGACAGCATCCTGGCAGGTGTCAAAAACAAGGATGCCGGCAACGTGGGGGACATGCTGTCCAGCCTCATCGGGGAACTTAAAACCTTTGAAGATTCCGCCGATGAGCCCAAGGGCATTCGCAAGTGGTTTGTCAGCGCCGAGCGCCATGTGGAAGGCCTGCGCTCCCGTTTTGACGCAGTCAGCAAAAATGTCGAGAACATTGCCGGCATGCTGGAAGGCCATCAGGTGCAATTGCTGAAGGATGTTTCCATGCTCAACCACCTGTACGACATGAACCTGGACTACTTTAAAGAGTTAACCATGTACATTGCCGCCGGCGAAAAGCGCTTGAAGGAAGTGCGGGAAACCGACCTGGTTGCCCTGCGGGCAAAGGCCAAGGAAAGCGGCGACGCCATGGACGCCCAGAAGGCAGGCGATCTGGACGCTGCCCTGGACCGGTTTGAGAAAAAGCTCCACGACCTGAAGCTGACCCGTCAAATCAGCCTGCAGATGGCGCCCCAGATCCGCCTGCTGCAAAACAATGATTCCCTGCTGATAGAGCGCATCCAGTCCACATTGGTCAACACCCTGCCCCTGTGGAAAAACCAGATGGTGTTGGCCTTGGGCCTGCAGCATACCCAGGCGGCGGTGAAGGCCCAGCGGGCTGTTACCGACATGACCAACGAGCTGCTGAAAAAGAACGCTGAAAAGCTGAAGATGGGCACCATCGAAACCGCCAAGGAATCGGAGCGCAGCATCGTGGACATTGAAACCCTGGTACAGACCAACCAGTCCCTCATTGATACCATGAACGAAGTGGTGAAGATTCAAACAGAAGGCCGCCAGAAGCGTATCGCCGCGGAGAAGACCCTCTACGAAATGGAACAGGAACTGAAAAACCGCATGATCAACGGCTGATCAGCAGCCCTCGCTTTTGCATCAACGATTGTCCGCCCCTTTCCCGGGGCGGACAATGTGAATATTCCTTTGTATTGAATTGTAAAACACGAAGCGAACAGGAAGGATGGATCCGATGCGCCTTGTACTCATCAGCCTGGACGCCTGCTTTCAGCAGGACGCAGAAACCTTCCTGGCCTTGCCCAACATGGCAAGGCTAACTCAGTCCGGCGTTTTTTGCGACAATGTACAGACTGTATACCCCACCCTTACCTACCCCATCCATACAAGCATCATTACCGGGTGTTACCCGGATACCCATGGTATCGGCCACAACGAAATATATGCCCCCAATGATGTACCGGGCCTGCGCCCCTGGCATTGGGATGAAAAGGACATTCAGGTACCTACCCTCTTCAGCGCCGCCTACAAGGCAGGGCGGGAGGTGGCCACCCTGCTGTGGCCGGTAACGGGGCATGCCCGGGGCATCAAGTATAATTTTCCTGAAGTGCTGGCACTGCCCTGGGAAAACCAGGTGCTTAAGGTGTTAAAGTACGGCAGCGCCCTTTGGCTGCTGAAAAACGAGCTTAAATTCGGCAAACAGCGGGTATCTACCCAGCAGCCCTACCTGGACAGGTATGCAACCTTGCTGGGCGAGCAGCTGATTTATCGCCAGTATGCGCCAAAGTCCCCTGAGTTTGAAAGCCGTCAGGTGCGCCCGTCCCACAAGCGCATGGGGCAGAATATGCCCGATGTATTGGCGCTGCACCTGGTGGATTGCGATGCCATGCGCCATCAGTACGGCGTTCACAGCCCCGAAGCGGAGGCATCCCTGGTGCGGCTGGATCAGCTGGTGGGGCGCATCCTCCAGGCCCTTGATTACCGCGACGCCCTGAAGGATACCATTGTCGCCGTGGTCAGCGACCATGGGCAGGACGATGTCACCGACAGCGTTGACTTGAACGCCCTGTTTGAAAAAAACAGCGTGCCCTGCCGCGCCCATTCCCTGGGCTTTGGTGCCTACATCGACTGTGACAGGGCGGAGGTGGCCAGGCTATACCAGTACCTAAGCGACCATAAGGAAGAGTATTCCCTGTCCCATGTCCATTCCAGGGAAGAGCTGCGGGAGCTTCGTGCCCCCAAAGAGGTGCTGCTGGCGGTGGAGGCCATGCCCGGCGTAGAAATCCTGGAAAGCGCTGACATGCAGCCCCATCGGGCCAACCACGGCTTTGGCTTGCATCATCCCGGCGCTCGTACCCTTTTATGGCTGTCAGGACCCATGTTTAAACAGAACGCTCGCCTGGAAAAAGCCCATGTGGTGGACATCGCCCCCACCCTGGCAGAGGCGGCGGGGCTGTACTTTCCCCCCTGTGAGGGGCGTGTCCTTAAAGAAACCTTCCACTGAAAGGAGAGAGAGATGACCGGTTTTATTACCGTCACTTACTTTTATCAGTCAACCTTCGCGGTGGCGGTGGGCAAAACGCTGCTGGTGTTCAGCTATCACGAGCCCGACAGCCAGCGGGATATTCCCCGCATCACCGACCAGGATTTCAGCGGCTTTAACAACATCCTGGTATTCATCCCCAATGGGTCGGCGGTGCATCTGGATCCGGTGGTGTTTAATTGGAAACAGTCCTACCCCCTTACCTACATCGTCTCTTCCGACGCTAAGGACAAGGTGCCGGACAAAAGCAATGTACGCGTCGTTAAGGAGGGGGACTCCTTTTCCGTTGCCGATGCCCTGGTGCGGGTGTGCGGCTCCACCGCGGAGGGGGTGTCCTTCCTGGTGAAAACCCACGGCGTCAACGTGTTCCACGCAGGGGATTTGAACCTCTGGCACTGGCGGGAAGAAAGCACCCCCCAGGCAGTCGCCCGCGCCGAGCAGGAGTTTTACCAGACGGTGGGCAGCATTCCTCGGGAACAGCTGGATGTGTGCATGTTTCCCCTTGACCCCAACCAGGGCGGCATCTACGACGCCGGCGCCAACCACATCATCATGACCCTCAAGCCCCGGGTCTTTTTCCCCATGCACTTTGGCAACCGCGGGGAAATCGCCCAGGACTATGCCCGGCGCATGTATACGCGGCATACCAGCGTGTATGCCCTGACCACCCCCCGGGAAACAGCCCAGATTGATTTGTCCCGCAACCCGCCCAATGTGCTGCATATTTCCGCCGACAAGCAGTACCTGGGGGAGGATGAGAAGGTCATTTCCTTAAGCACCTACCTGGAGGATAACCCCTTCGCCGAGACCGACTTGCCCGTCAACCTGCAGGAAGACAACTGATAAAGAGAGCATCCCATGCTTTTTATGGGCCCGGGCAGCCGGGCGCCCTCTCCTTTATTTTTGTGGCAATTTATGGTATAATTGGCAAGAATAGAACCGTAAAGAGGAGCAGACATGGATTTTAGCAACCTCAATCCTATGCAGCAGCAGGCGGTGGAGAACCTTCATGGCCCCCTGCTCATCATCGCCGGTGCTGGCAGCGGCAAGACCCGCACCATGACATTCCGCATCGCCCATTTGATGGAACGGGGCGTTTCGCCTTACAACATCCTGGCGCTAACCTTTACCAACAAGGCAGCCCGGGAAATGCTGGGCAGGGTGGAGGAACTGGTGGGCGACAAAGCCCAGCAGGCCTGGATAGGCACCTTCCACTCGATTTGCGTGCGCATTTTGCGGCGGGATATTGAAAAGCTGGGGTACCAGCGTTCCTTTGTCATCTACGACGATGATGACCAGATGCGCATCCTTAAGGATGTGTATAAGCAGCTGGATATCGACGATAAAATGCTGCCCCATCGAGAAATGCGCAGCATTATTTCGGACGCCAAAAACCGTCTGCTGGACGCTGACGACTGGTTCAAGGAATCCTCCAAGGACTTTAGAGCCCAGAAAATCCACGACATATTTGCCCATTACGATCAGCGGCTGCGCAAAGCCAATGCGCTGGATTTTGACGATTTAATCTCCCACACCCTGCAGCTTTTTGTAGACCATCCCCCGGTGCTGGCCCATTACCGCCAGCGTTTCCAGTACGTCCATGTAGACGAGTATCAGGACACCAACTTCGCCCAGTATTCTCTGGTGCGCTTGATGACCGAGGAAAGCCGCAACCTTTGCGTGGTGGGGGATGATGACCAGTCCATCTACGGCTGGCGCGGGGCGGACATCCGCAACATTTTAGAGTTTCAGAAGGATTTTCCCGATGCCAAGGTCATCAAGCTTGAACAGAACTACCGCTCCACCTCCACCATCCTGGATGCTTCCAACCAGCTGATTGCCAACAACACCGGCCGCATGGAAAAGAAACTGTGGACCGACATTGGCGAAGGCGAACCCATCCGCTTTTACGAAGCAGGAGACGAGCAGGAGGAAGGCGCCTGGGTGTGCGAGCGCATCCGCCGCCTGCATAAGCTGGAGAAGGTACCCTATTCCCAGATGGCCGTGCTCTACCGCATGCATGCCCAGAGCCGCGTGCTGGAAGAAATGCTGATGCGCGCCGGCATCCCCTACCGGGTGTATGGCGGTACCCGCTTCTACGACCGCAAGGAAATCAGGGACGCCCTGGCCTACCTGCGGCTGCTGATTAACCCCCAGGACGATGTGTCCTTAAAGCGCATCATCAATGTGCCCAAGCGCAGCATCGGCGAAGCCACCGTTGCCATCCTGGAGGAGGACGCCCTGCAAAAGGATGTGCCGCTGTACATCGTGCTCACCGACATGCCTGACTCCTTGTCCTCCCGTCCCCGCAAATGCGTGGCGGCTTTTACCGAGCTGATTAACCATCTGCTGGTAATGAAGGAAAGCCTGCCTCTGGTAGATTTTGTGGAGCTGATGCTCAAAGATACGGGCCTCCTTGGCCAGTACGAAAACACCAACGACGAGGAACTGATTACCAAGCACGACAACCTGATGGAGTTTTTAGGCGCTGTGCAGGAGTTCCAGAACCAGTCAGAAGAGAAAACCCTGGAAGCCTTCCTGGAAAATGTGGCCTTGGTAACCGACCTCGATATGCAAGGGGATGTAAAACAGTTTGTCACCCTGATGACCATGCACTCCGCCAAGGGGCTGGAGTTTGACGTGGTGTTTATTACAGGGTTGGAGGAAGGCTTGTTCCCCTCCCACCGCTCCATGCAAAACGATGACAGGCTGGAGGAAGAGCGCAGGCTGTGCTATGTGGGCATGACCCGCGCCCGCCAATACCTGCATCTATCCCTGGCCCGGCGCAGGATGCTGTTCAACCAGGTATCCTATGGCGACCGCAGCCGTTTCCTGAAGGAAATGCCCAAGAGCCTGATGACCGATGTGTGGGGCAAGGCTATGCGCAAGCACTTTGGCGAGGACGAGGAACCCCGGGAAATCTACCAGCGCCCCGCCCCGCGCCCCCCGAAGATGAGCTTTGGCGCCCCCGGCATCGGGCAAAAGCTGGGGGACATCCCTGGCGTCACCAAGGGCTTTGTTCCCTCTGCTGCCCGTAAAAAGGAAGCGCCCCCTCAGGTGTTTGAAAAGGGCGACCGGGTGCTGCATAAAAAGTTTGGCGAAGGCACCGTCTTAAACGTGGAAGGGAAGGGCAGCGAGGCCCGCATCACCATCTCCTTCACCGCCTATGGAGAAAAGCATTTCGCATTAAGCATTGCGCCCATCGCAAAAATAGAGTAGGTATCAACATGCAACAATCTGCCATGCGTACTTTAGTGGACCGTCTCAATGAGACGGCCCACGCTTACTATGTGCTGGATAACCCCATCATCTCCGACCATGAATGGGATCAGCTGTACGATCAGCTGGTGGCCATGGAGAAGGAAACGGGCATCCGCCTGCCCGACTCCCCCACCCGCAGGGTAGGGGGCGAGCCCCTTGTGGCCTTTCGCCAGCACAGGCATTTAAACCGCCTCTGGAGCATGGACAAAGCCCAGTCGCCAGGGGAACTAACCACCTGGTTTGACCGGATGGAAGGCCTCCGGCAAAAGGCGGACAACCTGCCGCCCCTGTGCTTTGGGGTGGAGTATAAGCTGGACGGTCTGCTGCTTTGCCTCACCTACCGGGACGGCCTTCTGGTGGAGGCTGCCACCCGGGGCAATGGCATCGTGGGGGAAGCTGTGCTGCCCCAGGCCAGCACCATCCAGGACATCCCCCTCTCCATTCCCTACCAGGGGGAGGTGGAGGTGTATGGCGAGGTTATCATGCGCCTGTCCCAGCTGAAAAAGTACAACGAAACGGCGGAGGAAAAACTAAAGAATGCCCGCAACGCCGCCGCCGGCGCCCTGCGCAATTTAGACCCCAAGGTTACGGCTGCCCGCCGTTTATCTGCGTTTTTTTATGGCATCAACACCATAGAGAACCCGCCCTACCACGACCAACGGGGCATGCTGGACTTTTTAGAGCAAAACGGCTTTCCCATCAGCCCTTTCTATATGGAAAGTCCAAGCAGAGAGGACATCCTCTCCGCCATCCGGCAGGTGGAAACAGACCGCCACACCCTGGACTATATGACAGACGGCGCCGTGGTAAAAATCACCGACAGCGCTACCCGGGAAGCCTTTGGCTACACCGATAAGTTCCCCCGGTGGGCCATCGCCTACAAGTTTGAGGCGGAGGAGACCACCACCACTCTGGAACAAATCACCTGGGAGGTGGGGCGTACCGGCAAGATTACCCCCCTGGGCCATGTGCAGGCGGTGGATTTCAGCGGTGTTACCGTGCGCAAGGCTACCCTGAACAACTTTGATGACATTCAGCGCAAAAACCTGAGCCTGGGCGCAACGGTGTGGATCCGCCGCTCCAACGACGTAATCCCCGAGATTACCGGCCATGTGGAGGACGGCATTGCCGGCACCCCCATCGAAAAGCCTGTGGATTGCCCCGGCTGCGGCACACCCCTTCAGGAGATTGGCGCCAACCTGTTCTGCCCCAACAAGGCAGGCTGCCGCCCCCAGGTGGTGGCGCGCCTTGCGCACTTTGCTTCCCGCAACGCCATGGACATTGCCACCTTGTCAGACAAAACGGCAGAACAATTGTACGACCACCTTGGTGTGCGCGAGCCGGCAGATTTGTATGCCCTGACGAAGGAACAGCTGCTTACACTGGAAGGCTTTAAGGAGAAGAAGGCAGTAAACCTGCTGGAGGCTTTGGCAAACAGCAGGCATTGTACCCTGGACGCCTTCTTGTTCGCCGTGGGCATCCCCAACATCGGCCGGGTAACCGCCCACGATATTGCCCAACACTTTGAAAGCCTGGAAAAAGTGCGCGAGGCAGACTTTGACACCCTGCGCCAGATTCCCTCGGTGGGGGATATTATTGCTGCCTCCATTGTGGAGTTCTTTCAGGAACCTGCTACCAACGGCATCATCAACCACCTGCTGCTTGCCGGCGTCGTCCCTCAAGATATGCCATCCCAGAGTGGCAGCGCTAAACTGCAGGGGCTGACGATAGTGGTGACAGGCACCCTGCCCACTCTGTCCCGCCAGGAGGCGGAGGACATGATACGGCAAAACGGCGGCACCGCGTCAGGCAGCGTCAGCCGAAAGACAAGCTATGTCTTGGCGGGCGAAAATGCCGGCAGCAAGCTTGCCAAAGCCCAATCCCTGGGGGTGCCCATCATCGATGAACCTGCTTTTCTAAAAATGATTGAAGAATAACGGCAACAAAAAAGGAGCCCGCGAGGAGCTCCTTTTTGATTGGTTGTCTTACTTGATTTCGACTTTGGCGCCGGCTTCTTCGAACAGCTTCTTGATTTTCTCGGCTTCGTCCTTCTGCACGCCTTCCTTGATGGCCTTGGGGGCGGCTTCGACAAAGTCCTTGGCTTCCTTCAGGCCCAGGCCAGCGACGACTTCGCGCACAACCTTGATAACCTTGATCTTCTCGGCGCCGACATCGGTCAGCACAACGTCAAACTCGGTCTTCTCTTCGGCAGCAGCAGCGGGGGCGGCGCCAGCGGCGGGGGCAGCGGCAACGGCCACGGGGGCAGCGGCGGATACGCCAAACTTTTCTTCCAGTTCCTTGACCAGTTCGGCCAGCTCCAGTACGGTCATGCTCTCAATTGCGGACAAGATTTCTTCGCGATTCATGGGTAATTCCTCCAATTAATTTCTTATTTTTGTGGGTTATGTAGGGTTAGGCACTTTCTTTTTGCTGACGTACGCTATCCAGCGCGTAAACCAGCGAGCGCAGTGTGGCGCTGAGTACGCCGACAAAGTTGGTGATGGGGGCGTTCATGCTGCCCATCATCTTGGCAATCAGCACCTCGCGGCTGGGCAGCTTGGCCAAGGCACGCACTTCGTTGGCGTTGATAACGCGGCCATCGATGATGCCAGCCTTGATCTGCATCTTCTTGACGTTTTCCTTGTCTGCGTCAATGAAGTCGGAGACGATCTTGGCGGGGTTCACCGCGTCGCCAAAGGCGAAAGCGGAGGGACCCAGCAGATGCTCGTCCATTCCTTCGATGTTCAGCTCTTGTAGGGCGCGGCGCACCAGGGTGTTCTTCAGTACGCTGTACTCCACATTGGCTTCACGGAACTTGTTGCGAAGATCGGTAATCTGCTCCACCGTAATGCCGGTAAAGCTGACAACCACCATGCTTTCGCTGCTCTTGATCTTCTCAGCAATTTCAGTAACGACTTGCTTTTTCAGCTCCAGGTTCTTGCTCATTGTTACACCTGCTTTCAGGCTAAATTAAGAAACCCTTGTGCACGGCACAAGGGCATAATTACTTACGCGTCTCGCACCTCGGCGGGCGGCTACTGCCTTTGAGCGCTGATGCGCACCTGCTGTCTTTGGCACTGGCTTCTTCAGCCAAGAAGTAAATTACCACGAAAGGCGGGGTTTGTCAACCCGTCTGCCCAAATTTTGCTTCGCTTTTCAGGTGCAGAACCAGCACCAGGGCAAGGGCTATGCAGCTCAAAGCGCTCAGGCTGTATAAAAGCAGGGTGGGGAAGGGCAGTTTCTCATAAAACTCTGCCCCGATGACGAACACTGCTGTCAAGGCCAGCATGCCCCAGCTAAGGGCAACGCGCTTTGGCGCGCTGCGGCCGTCCTTCCTTGTCAGGTAGAGCAGCACAACCAGCAGCATGCAAAGGGCCAGCAGCTGGTTTACCCGGATAAACCCATTGCTTTCCAGCCGCATGTAGTTGTCCCGATGGAGGGATTCCAGAAACAGCTGGGCACAGGCCACCATGGCCAGCATGCCCAGCCCCCGGCCAAGGGGGCGCTGCACCTTGATGCTTAAGAGCAGCCCGGCAATCACCAGGTAGACGATGGCTTCCATCAGGAACACGGCGCGGTAGCTTTCGCCAAACTCGTTGGACAGGCTGAACAGAAAAAGGGGCGCTTCCAATATTTCGCCGTAGCCTTCACCTGCCAGAATGGCGCCGCCTGTTAGAAAAGCCATCAGCAAAGCAGCGGGGGCCGCCAGCCAGTCAAACAACCGGTGGAAGGGTTGGGCTGTGGTTTTTGTAGTGAGGGCAGCGGCCCCAATCAGGCCAAGCAGCATGCCCAGCAGGCTGATGCCCCCCTCCCACAGGCGGAAGAAGGGCCATAAGCCCAGGAAGGCACCATCCACAGGGTTGTAAAATACCATGCTGCGGCGAATCAATACGTAGATGAAGCGCCCTGCCACCAGGGACAAGGGGATGCCCAGCATAAGCAGGGTGGTGGCGGTATGGGCCTTCACCTGATGGCGTTTCTGGGTTGTGCTAAGGGCAAGCCACAGGGCGCAAAAGCCCAGGGCAACCATCACCCCATAGCCATACAAGGTCAGCGGGCCTATGTTCCATGAAATCAACGGAAATATGCCCATCACTGCACCAAGGTGGCAAAGTAGATGATGTCATTGATGTGGCGCGACTTGGCCCCCGGCGCGTTGATTTTGGTATTGTTGACAATGATGGTGCTGCTGCTGCCGCCGTCCAGGTTGTAGGACAAGAGGCACCCGTTTTCAGACAGCTCCAGCCCCACCTGCTCGGTGGTTTTTGCCATTTCATACAGCGTCATGCCCCGGGAGTTCTCGTTGTCCGGGCCTTCGGTGGCGATGGCCAGGTAGTCAAGGGGCCCCAGCTGGGAAAAGGTGATGCGCTGGGCATACACCTGGGCACCGGCATTAAAGTACTGGTACTGCGCATCCTCAGGGATGCTGCATACCCCGTTCTCCACCATCTTAGGGCCAAAGGTCAGGGCGTTGACGGCGGACAGCCCCTGGCTTTCCAGCCCTAATAGGGCTTCATCCACCTCTTCCTTGGTTTGAGGGGCGTTGAGAATGTGAAAATCCCCCTTGTTATCAATCACCAGCACATCTTCCCCTGTGGGGCGGTTGCGGTACAGCGTTCCCTGCCGGATGGCGACGGAGTAGGAGTCCATCATGAAAAAATCCCCGTTGATGGCAGCCACGGCGTTATACCGCTTGGCGATGGAGCGCCCCAGGGTGGCGGATTGGGAAGTAAAGCGGCTGGCAGGGGCAGTGCGCAGCTGGCTGGGGTCGCTTAGTTTGATGCGCAGATACATATAGTTGGTATCAAATGCCCGTCCTTCACCGCCGGTAATCTCGATGGAGGCGTCCTTGTACGACATACCGTCCGCGCCATAGCAGGCGGGGTCCGGCTTGGGGCCGGGGGTGATGTCGATGGGCAAGGGGGAAAGGCTGCTTTCCGCCAACAGGTTGGGGGAGGACAGCAACAGCACAAGGGCCATCACCATCAGCACCACGATTGTTTTGCGCAGGGTTTCCAACTTCATATGAACCTCCAGAGAGTTTTGCTTTCATCAAATACGGCGCTTTGCGCCGTCTGAGGCATTATACCATCGCGGCCGGGTTGCCGCAATGGAGCAAAACCTGCAGGATAGCTGCGACCAAAGGCAGGAAACGGGCGGTTTTCAAAGAATATTATTTATATTGCATTTGCTCTTGACAAGGATTTTTACATCCTCTATACTGTAAAAGACTGATATGATTACTGATATGACCAACCAGCTTTTCGCTTTTCTCTTTGAATATAACAGAAAGGAAACGCTGCCTTGACAAACCATAAACCCCTTACCCAAGCCGTGTACGATGGATTATACGCCGGCATTGTCAATGGGGACATCACCACCAACGACATATTAACCGAGGGCAAGCTGTGTGAAACCTATGGCGTCAGCAAGTCACCCGTCCGGGAAGCATTGGTGATGATGTGCAGCCAGAATATCCTGCAAAGCATCCCCCGCACGGGCTACCGCCTGGTGCAGATTATGCCCGACGAGGTGGAAGATCTTTTGGAAGCCCGGGAAGCCCTGGAGCTGTTTTTGCTGTCCAAAGCCATCCGCAACCTGACGCCGGAGGGCCTTGCCTCCCTGAAAAGGGTGCACGAAGAAAACCTGGAGGACGAAAAAACCCATCACGCTGTCAGGGACAACTGGCGGCGCAATGTGCGCTTCCACATGACGCTGGCCGCCCTTGGCGACAACGAGCTGATGCTGTCGTACCTTGAAAGCCTGCTGCAATCCTGCGAGCGGGCTGCCACCCAGTACTTCCAGGGCCGTAAAACCCGGGGAGAGTATGAAGAGCTGCATATCCCTCTGCTTCAAGCCATTGCCGACAGGGATGTAAAAGCCGCCGGCAATATTTTGCGCAGGGATATTCATCAACTGATGTAATACATTGAAGGAGGATATCATGACCAGAAAAGAAAGAGTATTGGCCGCCATCAACCAGCAGCCGGTAGACCATGTACCGGCGTATTTCACCACCCACTTCACCAAGGACAAGCATTTTGACCAGCCCGCGGTGGAGGAGCACCTGCGTTTTTTTGAAGCAGTCAACCCCGACATTCAAAAAATCATGAACGAGAACCTGGTACCCAACTACGGCCCCATCGCCAAGCCGGAGGATTGGGCCTGCATCCCCCACCTGGACAGGAATGCGCCCTTCATGCAGCGGCAGCTTGATATGATGGAGAAAATCTATCAGCGCATGGATAAGGATGCCTTCAATATCGGCACCCTCCATGGCACGGTGGCATCCACCATTCATCCCATCGAAGCCCATTACGGCTACGAGCCAGTGCGGGAATTGCTGTGCGCCCACCTAAGGCAAAATGAAGCCCCTGTGCTGGAGGCCATGCAGCGCATCATCGACGGCATGACGGACCTGGCCAAGGCTTACATCGAGCTGGGCATGGACGGCATTCTCTATTCCAGCCTGGGCGGTGAAAGGCACTACTTCACCAATGAAGAGTTTGACAAGTGGATTGCACCCCTTGACAAGCAGGTGATGCGCGCCGTGAAGGAAGCAGGCGGATACGTTATCCTGCACATGTGCAAAACCAACGTGAACTTTGACCGTTACAAGAGCTATGAAGGCCTCTACGACATCACCAACTGGGGTGTGTACGAAGCCGACCTTCCCCTGAGCGAAGGCCGCAAACGCTTCCCCCACGGCGCCATCATGGGCGGCTTGTCCAACCACCTGGACGCCGTCATCTGCCAGGGCAGCAAAGAAGAAATTGAAGCAGAAGTACAAAAAGTAATAACCGAAGCAGGCAAAACCGGCTTCATCCTGGGCACCGACTGCACCATCCCCACCGGCGTTGCATACAGTCAGTTGCGCATCGCGACGGACTATGTAAAACAAATATAATTTATTTTTGTATCGAAAACTTTCGGGGCATCATTTTTTGTTCAATACTCTTTCATAAAAGAATCACCCAGCATGGCGTGGGTGATTCTCTGTTTATAACCTTTCAATACCATGGTTTTGTGAATGAGGAGCGACGAAGCGGTGTGAGGGGTGATTTTCCAAAAGAAAATCGCCGCGAACTAAGTGTAGTCCGCGACGAACTGGT
>CAYFSQ010000019.1:0-29928 GCA_964345895.1 uncultured Oscillospiraceae bacterium | reverse complement strand
GCCTCTGGTCAACTGGGGCGTGTTCATGTATAATACCGCTTATAACACAAGAAAGGTTGATGTGAATTGAAGCGCCTGATGTGTTTTTTCGTGTTAATCGTGTTGCTCCCTGCTTTGGTGCTGGGTGGCCAATTGGCGGATGAAAAATCGACATATACTATGGCAGGGTTTGACCCAAGTGATGTATACAGAGACTGGAACACCAACCTGTTTTTTCAGCGGATGCAGCAAAAGACGGGGATACAGTTTCATTACAGCCAATACAGCGATGCCAAGACCTGGCAGCAAGCTAAAAAGGGTATGACGGCGGAAAGCGATTTGCCGGATGTATTGTTCAAAGCGGAGATTACCCCTGCTGAAGCCATGGACATGAGGCAAAGGGGCGTATTGATTGATCTCATGCCTTTGCTGGAAATGCATGCACCAAACCTGTGGGCGCTTCTTCAACAGCACCCGGAATACCATCAGGCTCTTACCCTGCCCGATGGCAGCATCGCGGCGCTACCCTATATTGATTTGTTTCCAGCGCAAAACTGTATATGGATCAACCAGGATTGGCTGGACCAGCTAAAGCTGCCTATGCCTACCACTGCAGATGAGTTTGAGCAAATGCTGTTGGCTTTTAAAGAAAAAGACCCAAACCGCAACGGTAAAAAAGATGAGGTGCCCCTGACTTTTACTGGGGCTTATGATCTTAAATACCTGGGCCATGCCTTTGGCTTGGTTGCAAATGACTATAATTTGTTCGTACAGGATAACCAGGTACGCTTTATGCCCTCTGAACCAGCCTTTCAGGATTTTATTTCCTGGTGCGCTGGGCTGTACCAGAGTAAGCTCATTGACGCTGATAGTTTTGTCGTTTCTGATGTCCTGCGGCGGGTCACTGACGCCAAAAGTACCCCCATCCATGGGGTTATCATGGCACCGATGGTATCCTACTTTCTTCCTGTAGACTGGACACAGAAGTACGTAGCCCTTGAGCCGATGGTATACGAAAACAACCAGGTATACCGCAGCATTACAGGCCCTGTTACAACGGGAACCTTTGCCATCACCTCAGCCTGCGAACAGCCGGAGGAAATGCTAAACTGGGTGGATTATCTCTACTCACAAGAAGGCGCAATCCTGGCCAGTGAAGGGGTGGAGGGGGAGGATTATCTGGTGGACGGTGATGGCACCTGGCGCAAGACGGAAGAGGCCACCCAAAACAGTTTCCTTTCCAATGTGGCCATCAATACGGGGGCAGTAGCGCCAGGCATTTCGTCAGATATCTTTCAACAGCTGTACTATGACCCGATGATACAGAATGTGTCAAAGCAGGTGCAGATGGTTGCCTCCTATGCCCGGGAGCCATTCCCGCCATTTTCTTTAAGCAACGCGCAGGAACAGGAAGTGCTGCCTCTCCAGAATGCCCTGGGGCGCTATGTGGATGAGTCCATCGGCCGTTGGGTACTGGGGGAATGGGAGACATCCCAGGCGCAGTTTGACTTGTTTTATCAGGGATTAGAGGAAAGAGGCCTGCCCGGATTCCTTGCCTTCTGGCAGAATATCTACCAAGTGGAGGATAGAAAATGAGCTATACGGAATTGAAACGCATCTTACGATCTACCCAAGCCCTGGAACGCTTCAACAAACTGTATGGGATCCGGGATGTCGGCTATACCTATCAGATGAGCCGCTATACCCAGATTGTCAAGTTGCATGAGGATGTTTTCAATAATGAAGCGGGGCTGTGCGTCGTCAGTTCCCCTGGCAGGTGTGAGGTGGTGGGCAACCATACCGACCATAACCAGGGCATCGTACTAGCTGCAGCGATTAACCTGGATGCACTCGCCTGCGTTGCCATGCGGGATGATAACATTGTACGCCTTAACAGCGAGGGGTATGGGATGGTGGAGGTTAATCTGGACCATCTTGTTCCTGATCCGGCTGAGGAAGGAACCACTGCGGCGCTGATACGTGGCGTAGCTGCTGGCATGCAGAAGCATGGATTTAAAATCGGCGGTTTTGATGCGGCGGTTACCTCCGATGTTCTACGCGGTAGCGGCATGTCTTCTTCTGCAGCCTTTGAGGTGTTAATCTGCGCCATTCTAGACCAACTGTATAATGGCTTCACCATGGACAGCACCCTGCGCGCACAGATTTCCCAGTACGCAGAGAATGTCTTTTTTATGAAGCCCAGCGGACTGATGGATCAAATGGCGTGCAGTACCGGCGGGTTGGTGGGCATTGATTTTAAAAACCCGGAGCCGGAAGTAACTCCTATTCATTACGCCTTTGCGGATAAAGGCTATGCCCTGGTGGTGATCAACACGGGGGGAAGTCATGACGATTTGACGGCGGATTATGCCGCCATACCCAATGAAATGCTGGCGGTTGCTTCTTACTTTGGGGAACAGTCCTTGCGCCGGGTGCGCAAAGAGCAGATCTTACAGGAAATGCATACCCTGAGGGAAAATGCGGGAGATCGTGCTGTGCTTCGCGCTCTGCATTATTATGCCGAAAATGATCGTTCTCTGCATGCTATGAAAGCCTTGGTGGAGGACGATGTGGAGGCGTTCCTGCAAGTGATCAGGCAGTCTGGCATCAGCAGTTGGACGCTGCTTCAGAATGTGTCCTTGCTTTCCGCTGAAAACCAGCCCCTGGCCATATCCCTTGCCTTGGCGGATACATTGCTGGCAGGTAAAGGCGTCTCCCGCATCCACGGCGGCGGTTTCGCTGGCACAACGCTGCATTTTGTGCCGCTTGATATGGTGGATACCTTTACCTCTGAAATGAACAAGGTGTTTGGTGACAATGCCAGCCATGTAGTTGATGTACGGGATGAAGGAGCATTTGTCGTTTTTTCGTAGGATTGCAAACATAAACCCCGGTAGATAAAAAGGATATCTCAAATTCGTTCTGTTTGAGGTTATATATGAAAAGATTCCTAGCGGCTGCTCTGGTTGTCGTCCTCTTAGCTCTGGTGCCGAGCCTTGGCTTTTCTTCAAGTGGCACGATAAGTATTGGCATTACATCGGGACTGGAATCAGTTAATCCCAAACCTGGGGAATCCTGTAGGGCAAAAAGTCATTACTCTATTCGTCCGGTTGGCACGAATGATGAGATCCTCAGTATCACACTAACCCTATCTGTCTCCTCGGGTTTGTATGTGGACAATCTTTCAACTAGTACCAGATATCAAGTTACCGGGGGAAAGACAGGCAGGATTACCATTACTGGTTCGGGTTCGAGCAACGTTCAATTGAATGTTGCTTGTACGGTTTCTACTGGTGCTACATCGTCGCAATCGATCACATTCAGTAATGCATCGGTAACCCTCAGGCGCGCCGGAACAATTCGTGCTGGCACAACAACCGTAACCGTTCCGGTTGTTATCGAAGCGCCGCATGTGCATGATTATTATGTATCCAGCGAAGCTAAGGCAACATGTGGTGTGGCTGGTACGAAATCTTTTCGTTGCAACGGATGCAACAATGAGTATACAGAAACGATTTCAGCCCTGACACATGACTATAGGGAAAGCAGTCGTCAGGAAGCCACTTGTGCTGTGGATGGCTGGATATCCTATCGATGTGCCAATGACGGCTGTCCCCAGATAGAAGAGAAGAAAACAATCCCTGCTACCAACCAGCATCAGTATGTGCAGAAGGATGTTAAACAAGCAACCTGTGGTGTCGAAGGCAAGAAAATATTTCGTTGCAACGGATGCGGCAATGAGTATGCAGAAACGATCCCTGCTCTGCAGCACGACTATAGGGAAGACAGCCGTCAGGAAGCCACCTGTGCAGCGGATGGATGGATATCCTATCAATGCGCAAATGAAGGTTGTCCCCAGAGAGAAGAGAACAAAGTAATCCCTGCCACCAACCAGCACCAGTATGTGCAGATAGATGTGAAGCACGCAATTTGTGGTGTTGATGGCACGAAAACTTTTCGCTGCAATGGGTGCAGTAATGAATACACAGAAGCAATACCTGCTTTGAAGCACAATTACATGGAAAGCAGCCGTCAAGAAGCCACTTGCGCGGAGGATGGCTGGATATCCTATCGGTGCGCCAACGACGGCTGCCCCCAGAAAGAAACGCAGGAAACAATCGCTGCTAATAATCAACACCAATTTGTGGTGGAGATTGTTCGGCAGGCAAGTTGTTTTAAAACAGGTTCCCAACAGTCCATTTGTTCAGAGTGCGACCTGGTGGAGGCTACTAGCGACATTCCCGTCCGCGAGCACAGGTACCAGGTGTCAGAAGTAGAGGCAGGCACTTGCACAGAGGACGGATTTACGGTTTATATTTGCGACCATTCTGATTGTGGGCACATGTATCAAGAAGTCATTGCAGCGGGACACCAGTATGCTGAACAAGTAGAGCGCGCAGCCACCTGCAAAGAGCAGGGGGTGACGAGATATACCTGCGATAGCTGTAATGAATTCTATACAAAGGATACCCCTTTGTTGGATACCCATACGTACAGTGACATCGTCACGGTTGGACCGACCTGCACCACTGAAGGAAGTCAATTTCAGACCTGCAGCATTTGCGATAAGCGGGTCGTTCTGGAAACATCCCCCGTTCTTGAACATACATACACCCGGAGCGTCCTGCTGGAGGCGACATGTAAGGATGGTGGAACAGCAGTATATAAATGCAGCAACTTTGGCTGCATCCAGCAATACGATGAAGCCATACCGGTTTTAACGGTACATACGTGGCAGAGCGCCCAAACAACCGATGCCACTTGTACCTCCATGGGTAGGACATGGCAAACCTGCTCTGTATGTTTTCTGGAAGATGAACTGGACAAGGCAGATGCCCTTGGGCATGATTATCAGAGGTGGGGACGGAAGGAGCCGTACAACTGTCTGGAGGGAGGCATCGAGTATCGAACCTGCAGTCGGTGCCAGGGAATAGAGGAACGGAGCATTGACAAGACATACCATACACTTGGCTACCCTTATGTGATTGAGAAAGCAACCTGTAAAGCAGCTGGGCTTATGGGGACAAAGTGCGCTGTTTGCGGCTGGGTTGATGAGGTGGGGATTGCCAAGAGCCCGCATCCGTGGGGCGGGTGGGAAAAGCCGCAAGAGGTAAGCTGCGAACAGGGATGGACGGAGACAAGAGCCTGTACTTTTTGCGATACGGTTGAGAAAAATTTGATTCAAGCAGGAACCCACGCTTATGGAGACTGGAATACAAAGGTATCCACCTGTATTGAACAAGGATCGCGGCAACGACTATGCACACTGTGCTCGCAAGACGAGACGGAGGTACTGACACTATCAAATCATACCTATGGAACGCCGTACATCATTACGCCCACCACCTGTCTGGAATCAGGTTCACAGGGCGTAAAATGCAGCTATTGCGGCGATGTTTATTCTACAGGCATCCTTGCCAAGGGGCACCGTTGGAGTATCTGGAATACCCCCGAAGGCGCTGACTGCCAGGCAGGTTGGGAGGAAGGGAGAGACTGCTCCGCTTGCGAAGCGAAGGAAACCAGAGTAATTGAAGCAGGTGACCATCCCTTTTATGATTGGAATACGAAGGTACAGGCCACCTGCCTTCAACAAGGATTAAAAAGCAGAACCTGTGCCCAGTGCAGAAAGGAAGAGACACAGGAGACGGGGCTGGGACACCATCGATACGGGCAACCCTTTGTGATAAAGGAGCAGTTCTGCGGTGTGGCCGGTGAAGCTGGGGTGAAATGTGAAATTTGCGATGATGTCGACAGCTATCCCACAGCCGCCTTGGCGCACCTGTGGAGTTTGACTGAAGTTTTTGAAAAAGAGACTTGCAACAAACTGGGCCGTGAACAATGGACCTGCGGCCGTTGCCATGAAACAGAAACCAGAGACGTCCAAATGCTGGCACATGTTCCGAAGGCATGGAGCGAAACCCTTAGTCCAAGCTGTGTTCAGGATGGCAACGAAGAAACGACTTGCAGTGTGTGCAGCGAGAAGCTGTCCCAAATCTTACCTGCAAAGGGGCATGCTTATACGAAATGGATAATATCCGTAGCGCCGGATTGTGAAAATCCAGGAGAAGAAAACAGAGGCTGTACGAGTTGCGACATACAGGAACGCCGTGCTATTCCAGCACCCCATCACCGCTGGACGACCTGGCGGGAGATACATCCCGCCTCCTGCGCGGTGGAGGGCTCCTATATTAGAAACTGTGAAGTGTGCAGCAAGGATGAGCAGCTAACCACAAAGCTTCTTCCCCATAAGTTTGGGCGCTGGGGAAAAGCAACCTATCAGGACTGCCAGGAAGGAGGCGTTCGGACCAGAGTTTGCGAAACATGCGAAACAACGGAAGAGCAGTTAACGGTTTCTCGCAACCACTGGTTCCGTGCCAGGGTTACCCAGTTTAAGGCAACCTGTGAGGAGGAGGGCATTCGACGCAGGGAGTGCAGGCGTTGCGGGTATACCATGGTTGAAACCACTCCTGCCAAAGGCCACAAGCCAGCAAGACGGTATGTTACAACGGTGCGCGCCCGTCCCTATCGGCCTGGCATACAGGAGTTACGATGCAGAACCTGTCGTAAAACACTGGCAACAAGGAGGTATATGCCTTCTCCGGAAGCGTTGAAGGTGGTGTTCTCTCCCTTTGGAGTACCGCTGAGGGATCTGCTGCCTGAAATCACCAACAAATGGTACATGCTTTTGCCGGTGGATACCTCTGTTCTTGGGGTAAAAACCTATCCACTGATTGCGGACAACCAATATATCATCGGAGAAATCCAAATCAACATTGAGCAGGACCAACTGACGGTATCAAGCCAATATACCGATGACCGAACTGTGCCCCTTAAGACCATTCTCCACTTCTATAAAAACCTGGAAGAACTTACCCCCAAGCGGATTGTGTACCGCTATAAGGGGTATCAATTGGATCAACCTGTGAAGCTTGAAAGGTTTGGGGAAGATGAAACGCTCCTGATGTATCTGCGCATTGAAGGCATATTCGATGAGCGCAGGACAGCGAACACCGCCTTTCAACTGTCGGACTATACAGAAGAACTTCAGGACATGATGACAAACATTCTGAAAAAAGAATAAAGTTGTCAAAAATACTGGTTGCGGAAAGCATGGAATTATGCTATCATATCATTTGCTTACCAAGCACAAGTAATTGCAGGAGGTGAAGGAAGTTGCCGAATATCAAGTCCGCCGAGAAGCGTGTCCGTGTCATTAAGAAGAAAACATTGCGGAATCGCATGGTGAAGTCCAATGCGAAAACTGCTGTGAAGAAGTTTCGTAAAATGCTGACTGAGGATGTCGCCGTTGCGCAGAACCAGTTGAGCGCCACCGCCTCCGCTATTGATAGAGCTGTCGCCAAAGGCGTCATGCACAAGAATGCCGCGAACCGCAAGAAGTCCCGTATCGCTCGCGCGCTGAACAAAGCCGCTGTGTAAACGCTGACTTAGCTAAATGACCCCCGGGTGCTAGATGTACCCGGGGGTCATTTCATATGCCATGGTTGATGCGATTTAATAGTAAGCAGCTACTGGCATGCTAAGCTTCCTGCGTGCTGGTTTACTTGTTTTCCTTCAAGGCGCTGGCGATTCTGGCAGCCAGGGCAACGTTATTGAACACCAGATGTATATTGGCATCCAGGCTTTTGCCTTCCGTCATCTCGACGATTTTTGCCAGCAGGAAAGGCGTTACATCCTTTCCTTTGATGCCCTTTGTTTCTGCTTCTTCAACCGCTGCGCTGATGGTTGCGTTAATCTTGTCCGCAGACATAGCGTATTGCTGGGGGATGGGGTTGGCAATCAACATACCGCCCTGATAGCCCAGCGCATGCTGTGCGGCGATAATAGCGGCGGCTTCTTCTGGAGTGTCGATGCGGTAATCAACGGAAAAATCGCTCTTGTCGGTGTAGAACGCAGGCATTGTTTGTGTCTGATAACCCAGCACAGGCACCCCTTTGGTTTCCAGGTATTCCAGGGTCAGGCCAATATCCAGAATGCTCTTTACACCTGCGCACACAACTGCAACAGGGGTTTTGGCCAGTTCCTCCAGGTCGGCTGAAATATCCATGGTGGTTTCTGCGCCACGGTGCACGCCGCCTACGCCGCCCGTAGCAAACACATGGATTCCTGCCAATGCGGCGACAATCATGGTGGCGGCCACCGTGGTGGCGCCGTCCTGCTTCTTGGCGATCAACAGGGGCAAATCACGCCGGCTGGCCTTTTGGATGCCTGTTCCGCTTTTTCCCAGGTACTCTATTTCCTGCTCGGTTAATCCGGCACATAACTGGCCGTTAATAATAGCAATGGTCGCAGGCTCTGCGCCATTCTCCCGGGCAACTCTTTCGCAAGCAAGGGCTGTTTCAACATTCTTAGGGTAGGGCATGCCATGGCTGATGATGGTGCTTTCCAGCGCAATAACGGGTCTTCCTTCACGAAGGGCAACTTCAACCTTGGGGGATTTTTTAATATACTGATTCATGTTTCCATCTCCTGTGCTTGAATTTTTAGGTATTTCGTCGCGCTGCGCACGCCTTCCATGGCGCAAGCCGCTGCGTCCATTCCCTTGGCTAATGCCATCGTAAGACCAGCGCACATGGCGTCGCCCGCGCCAGTTAAAGAGGAGGGCACCAGCTGTATGGAGGGGATATGACCGCTTTGGTTCATATCAGCAAACCAGACACCCTCCGCTCCCATTGAAATGTACACCTGTTTTACCCCCATGTCCAGTAACTTTTGTGCCGCTTTCTCGGGGTTTGCTTCCCCCGTCAGTGCTTCTGCTTCAATCCTGTTTGGTTTGATGGCATACAGCTTTGACAAGACGGGTACGAGCCGCATGGCTTTTTCAAGGCTGACAGGGTCGGCAAGTACAGGGCAGGATGCCTGGGACAAAAAGTATTCAATGCTCTCCTGCGGGATATTAGCGTCCAGCACAGCAGCGTCCATGGTGGGCATGTCGCGCACCTGGCCCGAGAGCACCTCAGGTGTCATGGAGTTGAGCAGATCCATGTCGTTGACGGCAGCGGTCATATCGCCTTGGGCGTCATGGACAGCAAGGTATATGGGGGAAGGGTCATTGAAGCGCAGCGCCAGGCTTAGGTCAATGCCTAACTCAGTGCAGGAGGCTTGCAATGTCTGGGCAAAGGAGTCATTTCCCATGGCGGTCAACAAGTAGGTGGCAGCCCCCGCTAAAGCCAACTGCTCAGCAATGTTACGGCCAACGCCGCCGGGTTTTAACCGCACCTTCCCAATGTTGGAGTCCTTGGCATAGTAGCCGCGGCGGGGATATCCCAGGATGTCCATATTCATCCCGCCAAGGACTAGAAAACGCTGTTTGTGTGTATTTGCGCTCATTTTCTACTCTTTCTGAAGATCATTCCTGCCATCAGGCGTACTGTGTTCACGATCAACGCGGCTGCTGCTGCCCACCAGAGGTTTTTATACTGTACCATGCCTGGGAATAATAGTGTCAACAGATAGATAAGCCCTGTGTCCAGAGCGATGTACAGGGCACCCAGCGTCAGCAGATTAAACAACCCTAGCAGCAAGCGTAACACGGGGCGCAGCAGAAGGTAGAGCAACATCAGCACGGCGCCGGCTAACAAGGCTGTTTCCATGGTGTTGCACCAGAAACCCTCCAGCAGGTAATCTGCCAGGGGCAAAGCCAGGGTGCCCAGGACATACTGCATGGCGATGCGCATCATGGTGATACAAGGCTGTTGCCAATCAGCATGCAGTCGCCGAAACTGAAAAAACGATACCTTTCATCAACGGCATCCTTGTAAGCTTCCAGCGCGCTTTCCCTACCCATGAAGGCAGAAATCAACATCAATAATGTACTTTCCGGCAAATGAAAGTTTGTCAGCAACATATCGGTGGCTTTCAACCTAACGCCTGGCGTGATAAAAATCTGCGTGCTTCCGCTGCCAGGATTGATCTTTCCGTCTGCCTCCGCCACCGTTTCCAGTGTACGCACCGATGTGGTGCCAACACACAGCACCCGGCCATGTTCTTTTTTGCACCGGTTGATTCTGTCGGCAGCGTCTTGGGAAACTTCATAGTATTCTTCGTGCATCAGGTGGTTTTCCACATCCTGAACCTTGACGGGGCGGAAGGTACCGAGGCCAACATGCAGCAGGATGGGAACGATGTCCACCCCCATGGCAGAAATACGGCTGAGTACATCATCGGTAAAATGCAGCCCAGCTGTAGGCGCTGCCGCGCTGCCTTCCTGTTTTGCATACACGGTTTGATAACGGGCGGCGTCCTGAAGTTTTTCGTGGATGTAGGGGGGCAAGGGCATTTCGCCCAGCATATCCAGCAGGGCTTCAAATACCCCTTCATACTGAAAGTGTACAATACGCCCACCGGAAGAAGTGGTTTCCCCGATGATACATTTTAACAGCCCGTTGCCAAAGGATACTTGGGCACCCTCCTTCAGCCGTCTGCCTGGCTTAACCAGGGTTTCCCAGGTATCCTTGTTAATCCGCTTCAGCAGCAGCACTTCCACCGGCACCTTGGTGTCTGTTTTCTCGCCCAGCAGCCTGGCAGGGATAACCTTTGTCTGGTTGATAACCATGACATCCCCGGGGCGCAAGTAAGAGGGGAGGTCCCGGAACATTCCGTGATGGCGCAGGGTATTGTCCCGGTTGCACACCAACATGCGGCTGGCATCCCGGGGAAAAATAGGGGTTTGGGCGATTAATTCTTCCGGTAAATCGTAATAAAAATCAGATGTTTTCATTGAAAAAACCTACTTGCCCCTGGGGGGAAGGTGCATCATCCTTGCTGGGCATCTCCATCTGGAAATGCTGGTAGGCAAAATTGGTAGCGATACGGCCGCGGGGAGTGCGCTGGATAAAGCCCAGCTGCAAAAGATAGGGCTCGTATACGTCTTCAATGGTGATGGCGTCCTCCCCCGTCGAGGCAGCGAGGGTGTCAAGGCCTACGGGGCCGCCGCCAAACTTTTCTATCATGGTTAAAAGCACAGCGCGGTCTACCCGATCCAGCCCCAGCTCATCTACATCCAGCATGTCCAGCCCTTGATGGGCAATGTCTTTGGAAATTTGTCCGTCTGCCTTGACCTGGGCAAAATCCCGCACCCGCTTTAGCATACGGTTGGCGATGCGCGGGGTGCCGCGGCTGCGCCGGGCGATCTCCATAATACCTTCCGGATCCGCCTTCATGCCCAAAATGCCTGCAGAGCGGAGAACGATATCAGAAAGCTCTTCCGGGCTGTACATTTCCAGCCTGAAGGTGATACCGAAGCGATCCCGCAGGGGAGCGGAGAGCTGTCCAGCCCGGGTGGTAGCGCCTACCAAAGTAAACTTGGGTAAGTCCAGCCGCATGGAACGGGCTGTAGGCCCTTTGCCGATCATCAGGTCCAGGGCATAGTCCTCCATGGCGGGGTACAACACTTCTTCGACAGAGCGGGACAAGCGGTGAATTTCATCAATAAAGAGAATATCACCATGGGACAGGTTGGTTAATATGGATGCCAAATCCCCTGGCCGCTCAATGGCAGGGCCGGAGGTGATGCGGATATTTTGCCCCATCTCGGAAGCGACAATGCAAGCAAGGGTGGTCTTGCCCAGGCCGGGAGGGCCGTACAGCAGGATGTGATCCAATGCGTCCCGGCGCTTCAGCGCTGCCTTAATATATATGCTGAGGCTTTCCTTTACCTTCTGTTGCCCGATATATTCCCTGAGCGTCTTTGGCCGCAAAGAGGTTTCAATTTCTTCATCACCGTTTTTAAACCCGGTCGTTACCAGGCGATCGCTGTCCATACTTTATCCTTTCATGATGCCGCGCAAGGCGAGGCGTACCAATTCATCCGCTTTGTCTATTTCAGCATTGCTCTTGCGCGCTGCGGCGACAGCGCGGGCAGCCTCGGTCTGGGTATAGCCCAGCGACTGAAGGGCTAAAATGGCTTCGCCCACTGCTCCCTGGGGGGCATCCAACGCACCTGGTGCCGATGTGCCAGACCAGTCTTCCCCAAAATCGTCTGCGGATACCTTATCCTTCAGTTCCAGCGCTAATCGCTGGGCGGTCTTTTTACCCACCCCCGGGGCGCGGGACAGCATGGCAATATCCCCTGTCATAATGGCTAGCGTCAGCTCTTTTAGAGGCATGCTGCCCAAGATGGAAAAGGCGGAACGGGAGCCGATGCCAGACACCCCTGTCAGTCGCATAAACATCGACTTTTCTTCCAGGGAAGCGAAGCCCAGCAGCTCAACATTATCCTGCAAAACATTCAGGTAGGTGTATACCCGCATGGTTTCGCCTCGGGCGGGGGAGATAGAGAGGGCAGAAGAGGTGCTGCGAATCTCGTAACCCACCCCTCCCACATCAATCACCAGTGTGGTGGCGGATTTATCTGCTACTGTTCCTTCGATATACGCGTACATGGTACCTCCGTCATTTCATCTTGAATTGGAAACGGGCCCGTCCGGCATTGGCGTGGGTGATGGCAGCGGCGACAGCATCGGCAGCGTCATCAGGCTTGGGTATTTCCTTTAAATGCAGAATCATTTTGACCATCTGCTGCACCTGGTGTTTGTCCGCCTTGCCGTATCCTACCACCGCCAGCTTGATTTGCATGGGTGTATACTCAAACAATTGGTCGGGAGAAAAACCAGCACATACCATAATAGCAACACCCCGCGCAGCGCCGACAGTAAAAGCTGTGGTTACGTTGCGGGCGAAAAACAATTCCTCAAAAACGATTTCTTCAGGTTGATATGTGTTCAGTATCTCTATCAGTTGTCTTTGGATGGACAACAGCCGATCGGGAAAGGACATATCGGGGGGCGTGGATATGATACCGCATCCCACCAGGGACATGTTGCCCTGCTGGGTGTCAATAACACCCCATCCCATGGTGGCCAACCCCGGGTCTATTCCTAATATGCGCATGCGTCCTCCCTTTCCTGGGTATCATAAAACATTTGTTCCCCTCTGTCAAACGCTGAAATCTTGCGTTTCACTGTCGGAAACATAGCGCTGTATCAGCTTTTCCACATGGGTGCGCGCATAGCTTGAACTAAGGCTGACTTCGCTGCCGGGCGGCTTCTCGCCCATCAACCCTAGAAACTGGCTGACCTTAAGCCCCAGGGCTTCCTGGATATCCGCGTCGCTGCCCTCGGGGGAGACCAGATAGTAGCACAGCAAAGAGTCCTTTTGTCCGATCCTGTGGGCACGGTCTTCTGCCTGACTGTGTACTGCCGGCGACCAGTCCAACTCTCCAAACACCACGCAGGTGGCCCGCTGCAGGTTAAGGCCGGATGCAGCCCGCAGAGAAATACAGCACAGGTCGGTACGCCCTGCCATGAAACGCTCCACACTGTTTTCTTTCTGGGCTCCCGTTTCCCTGCCGGTGATAAAAGCGGGAGAGAGGGTGCGCAGCTCTTTTTTATACAAATCCATCACTGCATGGTGATGGGCAAATAAAAGCACCTTTTCGCCGGATTCAACCAGCGCCCGAACAAACTGGGATACATAGGGTGCCTTGGCAAGGCCAGTTGCCTGCCGCTGCCCCTGGGAGATATTACCTTCCAGCAATGCGCGCTCCGAGGGCGTCATGGTCTGGTTGTCCCGCCAACGCTTCAGATTTTGTAAAACGGGTTGCATCATGAGGCGGTACACTGTGCTGTCAGTATCAATTTCCTGTACCAAACGGCGCTTGTCGGGCAGTTCCGGTAATACCTCTGCCTTGGTTCTGCGCAGCATAACGCCTTCCCGGCGCAGATGATCGCCTAACAAATCAGGCTTGGCAACGATGGCGTTGCCGTAGCCATAGCACCATTCCCGGGTGAAGGATTCCCAGTCCCCCAACATATGAAAGTCCAGAATGTTAACCACATTCCAGATTTCTCCGCCGTGGTTGTAGATGGGGGTGCCGGACAGGCCGATAACCTTTTCGCAGCTTTCCGCTAAGAGAGAGGCGGCGCTATATTTTTCTGTACCGCTGTGGCGCAGTTCCTGTATTTCGTCGAATATAATCATCTGGAAGGGCATCTGGGGGAGGGCTTGTTTCCATCCCCGCAGCAAAAGGTAGTGCATCAGGTAAATATCCGCCTCCGGCAGGGGGTAGGGCTTGAGTCCCTTGAGTACATGAACCTGAGGCGAGTGGTCCTGAAAGGTTAAAAACCGCTGGATCTCGCTTTGCCAGTTTCGTATCAGGTGCGGCGGTACCACAATCATCACAGGGTTTGCTTTGTGTGCGGCCACACAGGCAAGGGCTTGCACGGTCTTTCCAAGACCCATTTCATCGGCTAACAGCCCACGCGGGGTTTGGTACAGCCAGTTAAGGCCGGCCTGCTGAAAGGCTCGCAAATTTCCGTTAAAGGCGGTGTCTTTTAAAGAGACGGGGGGCAGACCCTTTTCAAGCTGTGATAAATGCTGATAGTGTTTCCGTGTGCCTTCCAGCTGCTCCTGCCAGCGGTTAAGATCCCGGGCGGCTATTTCCAGGGGATAACGCTGCATCAACCAGTTGACATCCCCCACGCTTCTGCGGTTGGCTGTGAAGAAAGCGCTTCCCCTACGACCTTTGTTGGAGCCGGGGAACAATCTTTTTGCCATTTCCGTCACGGCAGGATCACCTTTGATGGTCCACCCCTTTCGTTGGCGGTTGTAGCTCAGGGTGCCGTAAAGATGTCCGGATATATCAACTGGCTGCAAGTAGGAGGGCGTAGTTGCTTCACTAGAAGCTGATGCTTGTGCAGGAGATGAGGGCACTTCCCTTTGTGCGAGCTGTGTCTGCTGTCTCTCTTCCATGGGCTGGCCCCCTGGCAGTGCAATGCCCCATAGTCGATTCAGGCTCAGTACCCTGACAGGTTTGTCTGCCACCTGCTCAGGTAACAGCAGACCCTGCTCACAGATAACCAACATGCCTAATATTTTATCAGACTTTGCATATCGTTCCAGCTGTCTGAGCAAGGTAGTTTTGTTTGGGCGACCGCGCTTGATTTCAATGCCGATGCCATCAGACAGGATATCCACCCGGCTGCGGGGGGCCACCAGCACTTCATGCTCTGCCTTAAGACCGGCACCCTGCAAAGCCTGCATAGCCAAAGTATGCAGGCTGTATTCATCAGTTGTTATGGGGGCACGCATGCTCATCAATGCATCGTACACCTGGATCAGTCGTTCCATGCTTCACTCCTTGTGATAATCTTTCACATTATATCCCATGGGCGGAGGGATGACAATGTTCACAAACCCTTCACTTGAACCTGTTTCTCTCATATGTTATTATCATGACGATTAATCTTAAGGAGTTCTTCATGTTTCGACGCATTTTTGTAATAATCCTTGTGCTGGTTATGTTTCTGCCCCCTGTGGTGGCCCAGGAAGCCCAACCAGAATTGCTGTTGCGCCCCGGCAAATCAGAAAGCATATCCTTTGAGTCGGTGGCAACGGGCAATGCGTCCATTACGCTGCAGGATGCAGGGGGTAATAACCTGTTTTCCGTGTACGAGGTGTTTCCGGTGGCCGAAGGCGTCAACTCCTTTGTTTGGAATGGATACGCGCCAGATGGTCGGCCGGTGAAAGAGGGCAGCTATCAGCTGGCCATCCAGACAGAAAGCGCCACCGTTATAAAGCCCATTGCCATCGGCGCTGTGGGGCCCTCCATTGAGTCCTTAAGCATCAGCTCTGCCACGGTTATCCCCGGTGAAGAATGGAAGGTTACAGCCTTTTTGAACATGCCCGGCGAATTGACGGCCAGCCTCAACATAGGTGGCGTGATGCAGGTGGTGGCCCACAAGGGTGCCAACCTTGGTGAGAACACCTTGGTATGGGATGGCTTCTATCAAGGAAACATCCTGTCTCCTGGCACCCATATGCTGGCGCTGGAGCTGCGCGACGACACGGGCTTTATCAGCAACCCCCACTACATTGGCATCACCCTTGCTGCGGCAGCCACACCGGAACCAACCCCTGTGGCAACTCCGATACCCACCCCCAGGCCTGTCAGCTATAAACCACCGACGGCCGAGCAGGTGCCCGACGAGCTGCTTGGCAGCAATTATTGGACGTTGCCTGCCGGTCAGTGGGATGAGGACGCCATCTGGAAAGTGATGGTGCAGCCCATTACAGTCGTCAAGGGGATTGGAAAACGCCCCCAGACAGAAATGTACCGCTTGCGGGCGACGCCGGATACCAGCATGGATAATAGCAATATTCTTGGCGAGATCACCTGTGAATCTCAGGGTGTCAACATATTAAAAACCCTGGATAATGGTTGGTCCTTCGTGGAGATTTTCAACAGCAGCTACGGCCCGGAAAGCGATTCGCGCCTTGGGTGGGGCAGAAGCGATGAATTAATCAGGGGCTACGTGGAAACAGATCGCCTGTTCTCCATAACTCCCCGTACCGACTACGGCTTGTTAATCGACAAACTGACCCAGGTGATGTATATTTTCAAGGAAGGGAAACTCTTTTCAGAGCTTTCCATTTCCACCGGCAAGCCCACCAAAAGGCAGCCGTACAACGAGTCCCCCTCTGGCGAATACTTGATGGTATCGCGCACAGGAGGGTTCTGGGCGGGCAATCTTTACTGCGATATGGGCATGCGCATCAATGGCGGCTGCCTGATCCATGAGGTGCCCTATATTCTGAACGAAGCTACCAACTACAAGGATTACAGCTCTGAAGAGTGGAAACTGGGCAGCAAAGCCAGCCATGGATGTATTCGTGTAGCGCGTAAAAAGAATGACGAAGGCGTCAACATGACCTGGTTGTGGAACAACATCAAGGTGAATACCAAGGTGCTGGTATGGGATGATATGCCTGGCCGTTTCCACGCGTATCCCCCCGATGATATGCTGCTCTACTTTAACCCGACAGGTGGCAAGTACTTCCATTCCGATGACAGGTGCAGCAGCATTAAGAGCCGCTACCTGCCCCTGAAAGGCTCTTTCACCTACGCGCAGCTGGATGACAGCGAGCATCAGCACTTCACTCCCTGCCAGTATTGCAACCCGCCCCTTCGTAAAACGGAGATAGACGAAATAAACAGGCAGAACGGTTTCTGATTCATTTTTCGGGCAGCACATTGGATGTGCTGCCTTTTCTATTGTCCTTTTCCGGAGGCTAGCCATAGGATACCATTTACGGTTGCATCCGGCTAAAAAAGACGATATAATAACAAAGACCATGTATGCTACTGCCTGTAAGGAGGTTCTTGGAATGGAGTTTAAGATAAAGAACGATATCGGGACGATTTATATCTCCGAAGATGTCATGCTCAAGGTTGTCGGATATGCGGCGCTTGAATGCTATGGCATTGTGGCGATGTCGTCCAAGCGCGCCAAGGATGGCATTGTTGAATGGCTGGGCCGTGAGAACCTTTCCAAGGGCGTTCAGCTGCGCGCTGTGGATGACATGATTGATGTCGATCTTTACATCATTGTAGAATATGGTGTGTCGGTGACAGCGGTGTGCAATGCCATCAAGGAAGTTGTCAAATATAAGCTGGAAAGCATGACGGGCGTCAAGGTACGCAACGTAAACATTACGGTGGAAGGTATCCGTATATAATCACGCTGGAAACGGGGGACAAGTATCTTGACCAAAATAAAGTCAATTGACGCGACCATGCTGCGCGAAATGGTAAATGCCGGGGCATCTCTGCTGGAAATGAACCGCGATGCTGTCAACGCATTAAATGTTTTTCCTGTTCCTGACGGGGACACGGGCACCAACATGTCCATGACCATGATGTCTGCCGTACGGGAAATCAACAGCCGGGATTTTGCCACTGCAGGCGAAGCGACGGAAGCCTTGGCCAAAGGTGCCCTGCGGGGTGCAAGGGGAAACAGCGGTGTTATTTTATCCCAGCTGTACCGTGGTTTTTCCAAGTCTCTGGAGGGTGTGGAAACCATCACGCCCATCCATTTTGCCAACGCCATTAAAAACAGCGCAGACACGGCTTATAAGGCGGTTATGAAGCCTAAGGAAGGAACCATATTAACCGTAGCCCGCGTCATCGCTGAGGATGCTTTAAAGCAAGCGCAGACAGAGCCGGAAGACTTTGAAGCCCTGTTCCGCGTTATTCTGTCAAGCGGAGAAAAGATACTCGCCAAAACACAGGACATGCTGCCGGCTTTGAAGCAGGCGGGCGTAGTGGACGCAGGTGGTCGGGGACTGCTTTTGATTTACACTGGCTACGACGCAGTATTGCGCGGCGAACATATCGATGAAACCTTGGTCGATATGTCCGGTGATGTCAAAACCGAGACAGAGTTCCAGGACGATCATGACAGCCTTGAAGAAATCAACTTTGCTTACTGCACAGAGTTCTTTATCCAAAACTTAAACGCCACCACCACCGAGGCGGATATCGCCGGCTTCCGTCGTCGCCTGAACCGCATTGGCGACTGTGTGCTGGTTGTGGGCGATTTGAGTCTGGTCAAGGTTCATGTGCACACCAACGATCCGGGCAAAGCCCTGCAGTACGGCGGAGCGCTGGGTGAAATGGTTGGCATCAAAATAGAGAACATGCTGCAACAGCACCGGGATACCCAGGAAGCAAAGAACGGAGCGGCGAACAACGAGCCGCCGAAGAAATTTGGCTTTGTCTCTGTGTCCTTAGGGGACGGCTTTTCTAAGATATTCAAAGACCTTGGCGTAAACAGCATTGTGGATGGGGGCCAGACCATGAACCCCAGCATAGAGGATTTGCAAAAGGCTGTGGATGCTGTCAATGCAGAATGTGTGTATATCCTGCCCAACAATGGCAATATCACCCTGGCTGCCAAGCAGGTTGCTGAGATGAGCGAGAAGCATGTCATTGTGCTGCCTACAAAGAACGTTGCCATGGGCATTGCCGCGATCATCGCATTCCAGCCTGAAATGTCTCCTGAAGAAAATGAGGAGCGGATGAACGAAGCCTCTCAATTGGTCAGAACGGGCACCATCACCTTTGCCGTCCGTGATACAGACATGGAGAACCTCCACATCAAGGAAGGTAGCATCATTGGCCTGAACAACGGGCAGGTAACCGCCAACTCCGATTCCACCCACCAAGTGGCCATGGAGTTGATGAACCAAATCGTTACTGAGGATGACAGCCTGATTACAGTCTACTACGGCGCAGATGTCACCAAAGAAGATGCAGAGCAACTGGGCGAAGAAATTTCCGAACAGTTTGACTTTTGCGATGTGGAAGTGCACTTTGGCGGACAACCGCTGTATTATTTCCTGCTTTCTGTTGAGTAACAGACAGAGGACATACAAAGCTGTCGCTTGGCGACGGCTTTTTTAATGAGAGGGAACCAGTGGAACTATCTACGCTAAAAGGGATTGGAAAAGTACGCTTGCAGGCTTTACACAATGCGGGAATCAATAGCGTTGAGGACCTGTTGCTTGTATTGCCTTTAACCTACAGGGACTCCACTTCGCCTGTGCCGCTCAACGCTTTATACCCTGGACGGTACGTGTGCGTAGAGGGCTGGGTACAGGATGCACCCCGGGTACAGTACATAAAAAAGCTTTCCCTGGTGCGGGCACGGCTCACCGATGGGTCTGCTTCTGTGTTGGTAACCTGGTTTAACCAGCCCTGGATGGCAAAGAACCTTCAAAAAGGTGATCAGGTTTTGTTCTATGGGAAGGTGCAAGATTACCAAGGGAAATTGACCCTGTTAAACCCCGAAAGATTATTGGAAAAGTCCATCGTGCCACGCTATCCGCCCATCGACGGCATGCCGCAGAAGATTTTTGCCGGACTGGTTGCTCAAGTAGCAGAGCAAATAGATAGCCTGTTTTCGGAGTCATTGCCGGATTGGCTGCTGACAACCCATGGTTTGCTGGGGCGCGTGGAAGCCATAAGGGAAGCGCATTTTCCCACCAGCATGCAGCGTTTAAACGCGGCCAAGCGCCGGATAGGTTTTGAGAACCTGTTGCTTTATCAGATTGCCATCCAATTATTGCGGGAGGATCAAAAGGAGGGCGTCCGTGTCCATGTGACAGCAAAGGAGAAAAGAACCTTTGAACATGCCCTTCCCTTTTCTCTGACCCAGGCACAGCAGCTTGTGTTGGAGGAAATTATCAGCGACCTGGGTAGCGGCCGTGCCATGAGCCGTCTTGTACAGGGGGATGTAGGCTCCGGCAAGACAGCTGTTGCCTTTGGCGCAATCTACCACATGGCACAAAAGGGATATCAATGCGCTCTGATGGCGCCCACCGAAGTGCTGGCGAGGCAGCATTTGCTCAGCGCGAAAAAACTGCTGGAGCCCCTGGGGGTTACATGCGGCCTGCTGGTTGGCGGCATGAAGGCGGCGGAGCGGCGGGCCGCGCTGGAGAATATTCAAAGCGGGCAATGGAACCTGGCCATTGGCACCCATGCGCTGATCAGCGAAGGGGTTATGTATCAGAAGCTGGGCCTGGTTATCACCGACGAGCAGCATCGTTTTGGCGTGAAGCAGCGCAAGCAGCTCAGCAACAAGGGGGGCGAGATAGCGCCCCATGTCTTGGTCATGTCGGCGACGCCCATTCCCCGCACGCTGGCGCTCATTTTGTATGGTGATCTGGACGTCTCCATTATTGATCAGCTGCCGCCGGGAAGAACACCTGTATTAACGCGTATCGTGCCCGAAAATAAGCGGAATGATTTGTATGGCTACATCCGGGCTGCTGTTGAAAGGGGAGAGCAAGCCTACCTCGTATGCCCTCTGGTGGAGGAAAGCGAGGTATCTGAAGGAAAAAGTGCTACGGACATGTACCGGAAACTGCAGCAAGGAGCGCTGAAAGGCCTCAAGCTGGGGCTAACCTATGGCACCCAGAGCGCTCAGGAAAAGGAAGATACCTTGCATCGCTTCTCTCAGGGCGAGATAGATGTTTTAGTTGCGACCACTGTGATTGAGGTGGGGATTGACGTACCCAATGCCACCCTGATGGTAATTGAGGACGCTGATCGGTTTGGGCTTTCCCAATTGCATCAGCTAAGGGGCCGTGTGGGCCGCGGAAGCAAGCAAAGCTGGTGCTTTTTGATGGGGGAAGCGAACGAGCGCTTGAAAACCATGTGTGAAACCACCGACGGCTTTGTCGTCGCCCAGAAGGATCTGGAATTGCGCGGGCCGGGAGAGTTTCTGGGCACCCGCCAACATGGGCGGTTTACCCCAGAAGGTTACGGTGTCAGCGACTTAATGTTGATTGAAGAGACGCGAAGCTGCGCAGTCAAAGTGCTGGGCGCAGGGACGCCGATTGAGGATAAGGAAACCCTTACCCGCAAGGCACTTGCTAAATATCAGGCAGCCATCGAAAATGCTGCAATGAACTGATTGACAGAATTTTCGTTCAGTGTTATTCTACGGGGGATATCCGACAAAAATGGTCGGGAATGAAAGGGGTAACAATGAAGCTTTCCAACCGCAGCCGTTATGCGTTGCATGCCATGGTATTTCTGGCACAGCAGGATCAAAGGGGCCCGCAGACTCTGCATACCATCGCGGATGAGGGGATGCCTGCCCAGTACCTTGAGCAACTGCTGGGGCAACTCAGGCGCGGGGGATTGGTGACAACGGTGCGCGGTGCTCAGGGAGGGTATGCCATTGCCAAGGCACCCAAAGAAATTACCGTGGCTGATGTGCTGCATATCACAGAAGGCCCCCTGTCTTTGTCGGCCTGCGCTAAAGATGCGGATACTTGCCCCATGGATGGGCAGTGCTCTACCCAAAGTGCTTTCCATTATCTGACACATAAAATTTACCAACTGATGCACAGCATTACGCTGGATGACATTATCAGGGATGGTATGCCAAAGGAGTAATCAATGAACCGAATTTATCTGGACAATGCTGCGACCACTGCGGTTTCCAAGCCTGTGCTGGAAAAAATGCTGCCCTACTTCACAGACATCTATGGCAATGCATCCAGCGTCTATGCTACGGGACGGGAAGCCAGAAAAGCCCTGGAGGAGGCCCGGCGCACCGTGGCAGCAAGCCTGAACGCCAAGCCCAATGAGATCTACTTTACTGCCGGTGGGTCAGAGAGTGACAACTGGGCGATCAAAGGTGTGGCCTATGCCCATCAGGCAAAGGGCAAGCACATCATCACCACGGCGGTAGAACATCACGCGGTGTTGCACACCTGTGAAGCGCTGCAGAAGCAGGGCTTTGAAATTACCTACCTGCCAGTGGATGAATATGGCATGGTAACGGCAGAACAGGTGGAAAAGGCCATTCGGCCGGATACCATTTTAATCACCATCATGGCAGCTAACAATGAAATTGGTACCCTTATGCCCATAGAGGAAATCGGGCAGGTAGCTAAGCAGCGAAAGGTACTATTCCACACCGACGCGGTGCAGGTGATTGGCGCAGTGGAGGTGGATGTGGAGAAGTGGCAGGTGGATATGCTGTCGCTGTCTGCCCATAAGTTCCACGGCCCCAAGGGGACGGGCGTGCTGTATGTGCGCAATGGTGTCAGGCTTGATAACCTGGTCCATGGCGGTGCGCAGGAGCGGGGCCGCCGCGCAGGAACAGAGAATGTGGCAGGTATCGTTGGTCTTGCTGAAGCCATGCGTATAGCTACCCAGGACATACCGGGGCAAACTGCCCGGATAGCCGCGCTGAGGGACCAATTAATACAGGGAATATTGGAGAAGATTCCTGAAGTGCGTTTAAATGGACACCCTGAAAAACGGCTCCCGGGCAATGTCAATGTGTCTATCCGCTACATCGAAGGGGAGGCCATGCTGCTGCGCCTGGACATGGCAGGTATAGCCGCGTCTTCCGGCTCGGCTTGCACATCTGGTTCCCTAGATCCCTCCCACGTATTGCTGGCCATTGGTTTGCCCCATGAAATCGCCCATGGCAGCCTGCGCTTCTCCTTATCAGGAGATACGACCGAGGAAGAAGTCAACGAGGTGCTGCGCATCCTGCCGGGCCTCATTCAAAGCTTACGGGATATGTCCCCATTGTATGAAACAAGGAGTAAATAAAATGTATAGTGAAAAAGTATTGGAGCATTTCAATAATCCCCGCAACGTAGGGGAATTGGAGCACGCCGACGGTATCGGCATGGTAGGCAACGCGAAGTGCGGAGACATCATGAAAATTCAGATTCAGGTTGAAAATAATATCATTACCGATGTGCGCTTTAAAACCTTTGGCTGCGGCGCGGCCATCGCCACCAGTTCCATGGCGACTGAGATGGTAAAGGGCAAAACCCTGGAAGAAGCGCTGGAAGTAACGAACAAAGCTGTAATGGAGGCCTTGGATGGTCTGCCCCCTGCAAAGGTACACTGCTCGGTATTGGCAGAGGAAGCGATTCAGGCAGCTATCGAAGATTATATAAAGAAACAAAAAGGAGAATAAGATGCCGGAAATTCACGGCAATGTAGATGGTATCCGCAACAGCATGCTGGAAGACATGCAGCTGATGTATGACTTTCCCATTGAACGGGATGAGTTTCTTCCGGCAGAGCTGGCGCGTACATTGGCAAGTTTTTCTCACCAGATGAAGCGAGAAATTTCCATATACATAAGCCGAGGTGGGGAAGTGCTGGACATCACCATCGGCAGCGATACCCAGGTTCCATTAAAGGAATTTCGACTTAGGCGCAGTGAACAGCGTTTGTCACGAGTGCGCTGTATCCATACTCATCCTGGCGGATCGGCAGAATTGTCCGATGTGGACCTGACGGCCCTTCGGGCGCTTTGGCTGGACGCCATCGCTTCCATTGGCATTGATCAGCAGGGGAATATCATCGGTGTCAGCGCGGCGTTTCTGGGTGAAAAGGTCAACGGCATGCCCCAGGTTCGCCTCCATCCCGTTGTTTCTCTGTCCAGGCTCCCTGATAAACGCTGGATGGAGGAAATCAACAGAAGTGAAGAGCTTGTTCTCCAAGGGGAGGACATGCTGGAGGATCCCGTCGAAAAAGCGCTGCTTGTGGGCATTGAAAGCGACGAATCCTTGGATGAATTAGCCGCGCTTTGCGAGAGTGCCGGCGGTGAAGTGGTAGGTCGTGTCCTGCAAAAGCGTGCCCGTCCCGATGGGGCAACCTACTTGGGCTCCGGCAGGGCGGAACAGCTGTCCCTGGAAGCCCAGGTTTTGGAAGCCAACCTGATTATTGTGGATGATGAGTTAACAGGCATTCAAACCAATAAGCTGGAGGAGCTGACGGGGCTTAAAGTAATCGACAGAACAACGCTGATTCTGGATATATTCGCCCGCCGTGCCAGCAGCAGTGAAGGCAAGCTTCAAGTCGAGCTGGCGCAGCTTAACTACAATGCGACGCGTTTAATCGGCCGTCATCAGGCATTATCCCGTTTGGCGGGCGGCATTGGCACCCGAGGCCCTGGCGAAAGCAAGCTGGAAATCGATCGCCGCCGTATTCGTGAGCGCATGGCTGATTTGCGCAGAGAACTGAAAGAGCTGGAGCAGCAACGCAACATCCGCCGCAAAGCAAGGGAGCGCAGCCAGTTGCCCGTTGTGGCATTGGTAGGGTATACTAACACAGGCAAATCGACGCTGCTTAACCTGGTTTCAGGTGCGGATGTGTACGTGAAGAATGAGCTGTTTGCCACCCTGGATGCTGTATCCCGCCGGGTTGATTTGCCAGAAGGCGATGCTTTCATCCTGATTGACTCTGTCGGCTTCATCAGAAAACTGCCCACTGAGCTGGTGGAGGCCTTTCATTCCACGCTGGAGGAAGCGGTATTAGCCGATGTGCTGGTCATCGTATCCGATGTATCGTCCCCTGACGTGCTGTTGCAGCGCGAGGTGGTAGAGCAGGTGCTGCAAAAGCTGGGTGCTACAACCCAGCCACGCATCGACGTACTGAACAAGAGTGACCTGCATCAGGATGACGGATACCCCATCATTCCCGGTGCCCTGCGGGTGTCGGCGGCAACGGGGGAAAATATCGACGTGCTGCTGGATCAGATTGCGCAGATTATCCGTCGTAAAGAGCGGCCTTATCTTGTTATGGTGCCCTTTTCCCAGTATGCACTGCTCAATGATTTGCGCCAGGCAGGCCGTGTGCTGGAAGAAAAGCACGAGGATGAGGGGACAAAAGTCCATGTCATGCTGGATGCGACTGCCGTTGGCAGGCTGTCCAGCAAGTACGGCCAGGTATTCCAGAGAATCTGACGGGAGGAATCATGGTTTCAAAGATCCTGTTGTTGCTGCTGTCGTTGCTTTCCCTTAGCCAGACGACGCTGGATGCATATATCGCTGAAACAAACCTTGGTGGCAACCTCTTTCTGGTCAACAGAACCTACTCTTTGGACCGGGAATATGTTCCCGAAGATTTAATCAAGCCGGATGTGTTGAAGACAAACGGCGATATTACCATGCGCAAAGAAGCTGCCCACGCATTGGAAGGGTTGTTTTTAGCAGCCCAGGCAGAAATGGGTTACACGCTCCAAGCTGTTTCAGGCTACAGGGCGTACAACACGCAATCAGCAATATTTGAGAGAAAAATCAGCAACACAGGCAGCAAGAAGAAGGCGCAGTTGCTGGTGGCACCCGCTGGTACCAGCGAGCATCAATTAGGCCTTGCCATGGATGTCGGGCGCAAAACCAACACGGACTTAAACAAAAACTTTGGCACGACCCCGGAAGGCATCTGGGTTGCAGAAAACGCCCATCGCTTTGGATACATCATCCGCTATAAACAGGGGTGGACAGAGATTACCGGTTACGCGTACGAGCCTTGGCACATCCGGTATGTAGGGCAGGAGCACGCTGAACGTATTTATGCGCTGGACATCCCGTTGGAACATTACATCGAGCAGCTGCAACGGGCAGCCTTTGGAGACAAACTAATGGCGACAGGAGGAATACAATGAGCAAAAAATTATGGAGCATCTTCCTGCTGTTATTATTATTCATCATGCCCTTTTCCGTAGCGGAGCAGCCAAAGTGGACGTATCCTATCAAGGCAACCACGCTGGAGGATAAGACGGGGCTATTGGTGTTGGCGAATACAAAAAGCCTGATACCAGCGGACTATGTGCCATACCATTTAATCGATATCAATTTGAGGGCCACTAACCGGGGAATGCAGCTGCGCAAGGAGGCGGCCGAAGCGCTGGAAAAGATGTTTAGCGCTGCTTCTGATGCAGGCTACACCCTGTATATTAAAAGTGCATACCGCAGTTACCAGACACAGAACACCATGTACCAAAACAGACTGGAAAAGTATAACAAGGATGATGGCGTCGTTGCGGCGCCGGGCACTTCAGACCATCAGACGGGATTGGCCGTGGACATCCTTAACTATGCCTGGACGCAGCAGGATGGCATGCGGCCTGAGTTTTCACAGACCGCCGAAGCAAAGTGGATGGCAGAGAACTGCGCCACCTATGGCTTTATCCTGCGCTACATGGAAGATAAGCAGGATATTACAGGCATCATTTTTGAACCCTGGCATTTCCGCTATGTGGGTGCAGAGGTAGCTGCCTATATGATGCAAAACCATTTAACTTTGGAAGAGTTTACACAGGAAGCCCAGCAAGCTATCGCCCAGTTTGAACAGGCAGGGGGAGACTTTAAAGCCTATGTAAAGGCAGAGAATGAGTTGCCGCCGCCCCTTGTCATCAGCAGTGAAGAAGGCGAGGAGAGCGAAGTCTCCCTGTTCTACCAAAAACCATGAGAAAAGTTTTACTGCTATGTACCCTGGTATGTGCATTGTTAGTGTGCCAGGTTGCGGCAGAGTCAACAGAACAGTTTACACAATTACAGCAGCCCGCCACGGTGTTTAGCCAGGGGGATCTGCTGTTTGTTGTTAATAAAAACAATAAACTGACGTCGGAATACAAGCCGGATGATTTGGTTACGCCCCGCGTAGCAACCCGTAAAAAAAGCCTGCAGGACAGCATCCAGCTGCGCAAGGAAGCAGCAGAAAAGCTGGAAGAAATGTTCCTGGCAGCGGATATTGAGGCGGGCCTTACCCTGTTTGCCGTATCTGGGTATCGAAGCTATGGCATCCAACAGATTAATTTTAACAATAAAGTAGATGAGTCGGGCAGCCGCGACAAAGCGATGCGCACCGTTGCGCCGGCAGGCGCAAGCGAGCATCAGTTGGGGCTTGCTATGGATATCCAGTCGAAAAATTTTCTTAACCTCAACGCAGGCTTTGGCGAGACGATAGAAGGGCAGTGGCTGCAAGAGAATAGTCCCCGGTTTGGGTTTATCCTGCGCTATAAAAAGGAGTGGCAGGATGTAACAGAATTCTCCTACGAACCCTGGCATTTCAGATATGTGGGGATTGCCCACGCAAAGGCCATACAAACGTTAAATATTCCTTTGGAAACCTATATGGAGTACCTTGCTCTTTTGCCCTCCTACGCGGTGTATGGCGGCAGCGATGTGCTTTTATCAGGTGTTATTGGCGATCTCATCAAGGGAAACAGACAGGTGTTGTTGCTATTGCTTTCAGGCAGGGGCAATGAAGATGCCACCCTTAGAGCCGCAACAAAGGGATACCTTCTGCCCGGTGTCACATACGAACAGGCCCTGTGGGCAAACTATCCTACCCCACGGCCAACCTCCGCTCCTCGTGTGGATGATGATGAAGAGGTCAGCCTCTTCTCTTCAGGTATGTAACCATGGCTTCCTTGCTAGACAAACTGCGGGCAGCTAAGCCTTTGCCAACCAGGGCACCGGTGTCTGACAGCTGTGTTACGGTAGAAAAATCATACGATCTTCCGATGGACATGATGTTCCCGCTCCATCCTGAAACCATCCGCATGTTGCAGGATGTGGCAGTGGAGTACAGCGTTGACCCTGATGAAATCCTTTTTTTTGATACCGAAACAACGGGACTGTCCGGTGGCACAGGCACGCTGGCTTTTCTTGTGGGGTGCGGTACAATCAATGCAGAAGGGTTGACGGTGCGGCAGTTCCTCATGCGAGACTATAACGAAGAAATCTATGTGCTTAAGGCATTTCAGGCGCTGCTACAAAAGGCGAAACTGATAGTAACCTTTAATGGTGCGTCCTTTGACGTACCCCTTTTACAAAGCCGTTTTACCATGCACAGATTGCATAAGGAGATTTCTTTTCCACCGCATCTGGACCTGTTGCATATTGCAAGGCGGGTCTATAAGTTGCGCATCGGACGGTGCACCTTAACCTCCCTTGAAACGCAGGTTCTGGGAGAAACCCGCACCGATGATATGCCCGGTTCTCAGGTACCGGAAACATACTTCAAGTTTTTGAAGACGGGCAATATGGCCGTGCTGGAGCCTGTATTACGGCATAATGCCAACGATATTGTATCGCTGATTAAACTGCTTTACACCCTGGCCAGGCTCCATGAGCAGCCCCTGACGGCAGCGCATCAGGAAGATATATTCAGCCTGGGCAAGGTATATGAGCGCAGGGGCTTAAGCGATACGGCAAAAGTGTGTTACCGCGCCATCAGCGATGGCAGCATGGGCACGCCTGCCATCACGCGTCTGGCGGGTATCAGCATGCGCCTTAGGCAAAATGAGGAAGCAGCGAGACTCCTGGAACATCTTCGCTTAAGCGGCGCGGCTGGAGCAAAGGTTTATATATCTCTGGCAAAACTATATGAACACCGCTTCAGGCAGTACGACAAAGCCCTTGAAATTGCAAGGCAAGGCATGCTATATTGCTTAGAGTGTCTGCCTCAGGAGGCGGCTGTTCGCAGCAAAGACTATCAGGATCTTGCGCATCGGCATCAAAGGTTGCTGCGCAAAGCGGGAGGAAAACACCATGGGATTGATGACAGGGTTTAAAGTGCGGGCAGCCTTAACCAAGCACCAGAAGGGGGATAAAGCTGAAGCCCTTAAAATGTATGAGGAGCTCTACAACGAAGGCGTTGTAGCTGCCTCTTATATGCTGCCCTACTCTGTTCTTTTGTTGCGGGCCGGAGGGGAAGAAAACCTGGAAAAGGTGAAGGAAGTGCTGGTTAAAGCCCAGAAGGCTTCCGATTTATCCACGGAGAAAAGACAGCAGCTGCTGATGAACTACTCCGTTGCCTGCTGGAAATTGGGGGACAGGGAAAAGGCCATGAACACCCTGGAGGCTGCCCATGGTAAATATCCCTGCGGTCTGATTTATCAAACGCTGGGATACCTGTATGTTGAAAGCGGAGATCCGGAGAAAGCCATGCAGTATAATACCGAAGCCATGGAGTATGATGATGAGGATTCCATTGTGCTGGATAATATGGCGCAAACATATTACCGCTTGCTGCATGACAAAGTAAAAGCAAAAGAATTTTTCCTCAAAGCCCATGAAGCAAACCCGCGCCAGATTGATACCCTCTATTTTCTATCACGATACGACTTGGAGGAGGGGAATAAGCAAGCGGCCATTGAGAAGCTGGAGCAAGCGCTGGAGGGCAACTTTTCCCCATTGAATTACTGCTCCAGGGAAGAAATCGAGAAAGAGCTTGAAGAGCTGAAAAAATAACAAGCACTGCGGAAGGGAGGTGGCACAGATCGGTTATATGATGGATTGGCTGCAACAAGACCCTTGGGGTTTTGTGCAGTATATGCTCTACCGTGTGCCTGCTGTCCTTCTGGCCATCATGATGCATGAATACGCCCATGGCTATGCTGCCTACCGCTCGGGAGATAATACGGCTAAAATGCTGGGAAGGCTGAGCTTCAACCCCCTGAAGCATCTGGATATGTGGGGTACCCTCAGTCTTTTTCTGCTGGGTTTTGGATGGGCCAAACCAGTTCCTGTCAATCCCAACAACTTTCGCAACAAAAGGCGGGATGATATCATTGTTTCCTTGGCGGGAGTTAGCGTTAACTTTATCATGTTTCTTTTGTTTACCCTGCTTTCCATCCTTGTGGGAAATTTTCTGTATCAACCGGAATTTTTTCGGTCAGTGGGGGCAGAGTATATGCTCAGCGCCAGTCAGGTGGGCTTCCTCGTACAACTGGACCCTGCCTACGCAAAAGAGCTGCTGCCGCTGCTGAAAACTCCCTGGCTGTTGCATGTTCAGCGTGTACTGCTGCATGCCAG
>CAYFSQ010000018.1:22840-30957 GCA_964345895.1 uncultured Oscillospiraceae bacterium | reverse complement strand
ACCATTTCATGTTGACGAATACCGATTGTTCTGCTATTGTTTTTTGGATACATCAAAATAATATGCATTTCCGCGCCCAGCAGATTCCTCCCGGTGCATGGGTCTGCCCTGCCAGGCAGAAAGGACAATTCCTTGGAGCAACAGCGCCTGAAAAAGATGATAGGATGGGAGCCTTTTGTCTTTCTCCTGATTTTTTTCGCCCTGGCTGCCCTCTTTGTCAGCCAGATGGGCTTTGTCAACACCCTGTCCACCATGATGCAGACGGCCTACAAGCTGCTGCTGGACACCGTGCTGTTCCTGACGGCCATCGCCGTCCTTGCAGGGGCACTGTCGGGGCTGCTGCAGGAGTTTGGCGTGGTAGCGCTGATTGATAAGCTGATGACGCCCCTGATGAAGCCCCTGTTCGGCATGCCCGGCGCGGCCAGCATGGGGGCCATCACCACCTATATGAGCGATAACCCCGCCATACTGACCCTGGCGGCGGACAAAAACTATCTGAGGTACTTCCAGAAATACCAGGTTCCGGCGCTGACCAATCTGGGCACTGCCTTTGGCATGGGCGCCATCATCACCACCTATGTGCTGGGGCTAAGCGCCATCACGGGGCAAAACTATGCCCTGGCCGCGCTGGTGGGCAATTTAGGGGCGGTGGTGGGGGCCATCCTGTCCACCCGGCTGATGCTGCTGTGTACCCGGCGGCTCTTTGGCACCGCCGCAGATGCCCTGGAGGAGGGGCAGCAGTCCCTACCCCGCACCCATCGGGTGGTGCGCTCCGGCTCGGCGGCCTCCCGCTTCCTTTCTTCCATGCTGGACGGCGGCAAGGCAGGGGTGCAGATGGGCATCGACATCATCCCCGGTGTGCTGGTCATCTGCACCTTTGTGATGATGCTCACCGGCCACCCCGGGGAAAACGGCTTGTACACCGGCGCCGCCTATGAGGGCATCGGCCTGCTGCCCGCCCTGGGAGAAAAGCTGCAGGGCATCATACAGCCCCTGTTTGGCCTGACCAGCGCTGAGGGCATTGCCGTGCCCATCACCGCCCTGGGGTCCTCCGGCGCGTCGCTGAGCATCATCACCCGCCTGGTAAAGGAAGGCCTGGCCAGCCAGCACGATGTGGCGGTGTTTACCGCCATGTGCATGTGTATGAGCGGGTACTTAAGCACCCATGTCGCCATGATGAACGCCCTGGGCTACAGCCAATTGACGGGCAAAGCCATCCTGTGCCACACCCTGGGCGGCCTGGCGGCTGGCATCAGCGCCCACCTGATGTATACTTTGCTGGTGATGGTGATATAAAAAGCGCCCCAGAAGGCGCAATGAAAGAGACAGGATTAACTTTTATATTGTTGGGTTTTCCTTCCTTTGTTCTGCCTGCCGGATAATCTTCGGCAGTTTCCTGTCGATGTGGTGCTGCACATAGCTAAGCAGCGGATCCAGGGGCGGGGTGTCGATGGGAGGCGTTTTGTCGATGCCTCTTACCAGCACGTCCCGCAGCCAAAAAAGCTGGCCCTGTGTTACATACATGGTGCCCGGCGCGCCGCCCTTGCACAGGCCGCAGCGGATGCCCCCCATTTCCACATCCAGAAAGCCGCTTTCCTCCCCCATGGTTTTGCCGCAGCTGACGCAGTGGTTAAGCCGCGGCTTAAACCCCTCGATGGTGCTGATATGCAGCAAAAAGGCCGCCGTAACGGCGTTGTTGTCATACTCCCCATAGGCAAGGCGGCTTAAGGAGCGGGCCAGCAGGATAAAAAGGTGCTCCGCCGGTTCCTCCTTCTGGGCTAAGGCCTCCGCCGCCGCCAGCATAACGGCGCCGTGGCTCAGCCTTGTCACATCGTCCCTCAGGGGAAAGAAGCTGTCCCCCAGGGTGAAGGCCGTCAGCGTTTCGTGGCCCTTGCCCTGGTAGGTAACGTACTCCCCCATGGTAAACAGCTCGCAGGCGGACAGCAGGGGGCTTTTCACCTTCCGAGCGCCCCGGGCCGTTACATCGATGCGGCCGCGCAGGGGGCTAAGCAGCGAAAGGATGCGGTCATTTTCCCGGTAGTCTACCCGGCGCAGCACGATGCCCTGGGTGGTGTTGTAGGCCATGGAGCGCTCCTTTCATAAACTGGATTACGTATAAAAAAGCCCGGTATTCCGGGCAAAGTTGTTATCTGCTCTCTCCCATGAAGAAGATGGCCATGGTGCCCGGCCCGGAGTGGGAGCCGATCAGCCGCCCCACCGGGGAAATAAAGACCTCGGCCCCTTCCATACTATCCACAATCAGGCCTTTGAGGTATTCCGCCTCCTCCTGGCAGTCGCCGTGGCTGATAAACACCTTCTGGCCCGTTGGCGGCTTTGCAAAGGCCTGGGCCTTGTCGGCCAGGGTTTTCAGCGCCTTCTTGCGCCCCTGCACCTTTTCCTTGAGCACCAGCTTGCCTTCCTCGTTGACATGCATCACAGGCTTGATGCGCAGCATGCTGCCCATCATGGCGGAGGTACGGCTGACGCGGCCGCCTCTGAAAAGGAAGTTCAAATCGTCCACGGTAAACCAGTGGATGATTTTCTGCCGGTTGTCCTCTGCCCACTGGGCGCAGGCATCCATATCCATGCCCTGGGCCCGCTGGTTGATGACATAGTCCACCATCAGCCCCTGTCCCAGGGAGGCGCACAGGGTATCCACCACCTTAACCCTGGCATCAGGGTTTTCTTCCGTAAGCATGTTAAGAGCCGTATACGCCGAGCGCACTGAGCCGGAAATGCCCCCCGACAGCGTCAGGCACAGCACATCCTCCCCCTGCTGGGTCAACTCTTTAAAGGCCTCATAGTAGGCGTCCACATTCACCTGGGAGGTGGTGGATACCGAGCCCTGGCGCAGCTTGTCGTAGAAGGCCTGGGCGTCGTTTTCGTCCCCGGGCTTGTTCATGCCGGGCACGCCGTCCAGCTGGTAGGGCATGGGCAGCACCAACAGCTTGTCCTGCTGCTGTATGTAGGAAAGGGGCAGGTCACACCCGATATCTGTAACAATCCAGAATGACATGGGTTTTCCTCCACATTCATATGATATCTGATTATAACAAGGCACCATGGCCCCGTCAATTTACAAAGCCGGCTTTTATCTGTTTAACTCCTGAACAGCGCCAGGATGTCCTCTGTTTTCAGCTTCTCGGGCATGACTTCCCCGGCGGTAACCAGTTTGTCAAACAGCTTTTTCTTCCGCGCCCCCAGCAGCACCACCTGCTCCTCGATGGAGTTAAGGGTTACCAGCCGAATCACCTGCACCTTCTTCTCCTGCCCCACCCGGTGGGCGCGGTCGATGGCCTGCTCTTCCGTGGTGGGGTTCCACCAGGGGTCGTAGTGAATTACGGTGTCCGCCCCCGTCAGGTTAAGCCCAGTGCCCCCTGCCTTTAGCGAAATCAGGAACAGCTGCCCCTCCCCCTCATTGAAGCGCTGGGTCAGGGCCAAACGCTCCTTGACGGGGGTATCGCCATCCAGGTACATGGTGCTGATGTTCATGGCGTTCAGCCTTGGCTGCATCAGCGCCAGCATGCGGGTAAACTGGGAAAACAGCAGCACCCGGTGCCCGTTTTCCAGGATGGGGGGCAGCACCTCCATCAACAGCTCCAGCTTGGCGCTTTCGCCGGTGTAGGTGTCCAGCACCAGGCGGGGATCGCAGCATATTTGCCTCAGCTCCGTCATGGCGGCCAGCACTTCGCCCCGGCTGCCCTTTAAGCCCTGGCGCTCCAGCAGGCTTTGCACGCTGGCCTGCTTTTGCAGCAGCACGGCGCTGTATACCTTGCGCTGCTCCGCCTCCATGTTGGCGTACAGCGTTGTTTCCATTTTTTCGGGCAGCTCGGCCATCACATCGCTCTTTAAGCGGCGCATCAGGAAGGGCCGGATGCGGCGGCGCAGGTCCTCCGCGTTGCGGCCCTCGTCAAAGCGGCGCAGAAACTCCCGGAAAGGGGGCAGGTAGCCCGGCAGGGCAAAATCGAACAGCGACCACAGTTCCCCCACATTGTTTTCCATGGGGGTGCCAGAGAGCGCCACATGGGCCCGGGCCTCAAGCCGCTTGACGGCGTGGGCCGCCATGGACACCGGGTTTTTGATGTTCTGCGCTTCGTCCAGCACCGCATAGCGGAAGGACAGCCCCTGCATCAGGTCGATGTCCTGGCGGATAACGGGGTAGCTGGTAATCACCAGGTCGGGGGCATCCTTTTCAAAGAGGGAGGCGATTTGCTTTTCCCGCTGCCCCCGGGTGCCCGACACCACCAGGGTCTTCAGGCTGGGCGCAAACTTCTGCGCCTCCAGCAGCCAGTTATATAAAAGGGAAGTGGGCACCACCACGATGGAGGGCAATGGCTGTTCTTCATGGGTGGTGGTATAGAGGATGGCTGCCAGCATCTGCACCGTTTTGCCAAGGCCCATTTCATCGGCCAGGATGCCCCCCATGCTCAGCTGGTGCAGGGACACAAGCCACTCAAACCCCCGCTGCTGGTAGGCATACAGCCCCTTGATGGGGCTTTCCACCGGGCCGGTGCGCAGCGCTGCCCCCTGCAAGGTACCGCTGTCGGCGGTGACGGGCAAATCCTTTTCCTTCACCAGGGCGTTGAGGTAGGCGGCCCGGTACAGCCCCACGTCCCGCTTGTTCAGGCTGTTCTGCTGCGCCTCCCAGTAGGCTTCGGCCAGCTCTTCCCATTGCTCCTCCCCTTGCAGGGACAGGAAGGTGCCATCGCTGTAGCGGAAATAGCGTTTCTTGCGGCGGATGGCGTCCAGCAGGGGCAGCAGTTCCTCTACCGGGGTGCCGTCATCATACATTTCCAGCTCCAGCCGGTTTTCACTGCTCCGCAAAGCCCCGGACAGCCGGGGGGTACGCACAGACAGCTTTTTAAACTCGTTGCTGAAAAACACCTGAGCCCTGTCCGTCAGGCGGGAAACGCCGCCGGTAACAAAGCGGTAGATGCTGTCTTCATCGTTCATAAAGGCATAGCCCCGGCGCACATGGAAGCCCGCCTGGGCCAGCTCGTCCATCACCAGCTTTTCAGAGGCCGCGTCCCTAAGGAGCAGGGGCGGAATGTCCTCCTTGAGCACAAAGGGGTCAATCTCGTAGGCGCCGTAGGAAAATACCGTGCGGGCAATGATGTCCATGCCGTCTTTGTCAAGATACACCTTGCTTCTCAGGGGAAAGCGAACCATGCGCTGCCGCAGCTTGGCCTGGAAGCTGACCCCCACCGAGCGCATCAGGGCGGGCAGCAGCTCCCCCATGACCCGGGGCACAGCTTCCCTGCCAAAGAGAAACACCGACCGCTTGCCTGAGCGGAAGGTCAGCACCGCCTTTAGCAGCTCCCGATCCTCGGGGCGGACAAAGATGACCTCGTCCTCCACCAGGAGGTAGGCGGCGTCCTCCGTCAGCAGGCGGCACACCTCCGGCACCTGGGTGCTGAGGGTGAGGGCTTTTTCTGAACCGGACACTTCAAAGATAAAGGGCAGGGGCTTGTAGGGAATGCCCTGAAGGGACAGGGTTTTGCCCTCGCACTCCAGGCGGAAGGGCAGGTCCTTAAGATGCCCCAGCACCAGGGACGCCATGGCGCTGGGCAGGGACACTTCCCTGCCGGGGGCTGCCGCAGGCTCTGATTGCTCCAGGGTGCTGCAATGGGCGTCCAGCTGTTTCAGCAACGCCTTTTGCTGCATGGAATAGGCCGCCCACTTGGGCTCGTAGGTGAAGCCCTTGCCAAAGGACAGGCTTTTGTTCTGGCGGATAGCCAGCAAAAATTCGGGAATATTGCGCACCACGTACAGGCGGCTTTCGCCGGTGCGCAGCCCCAGGCTAAGCCCCTGGGCGCTGCACTTAAGGGTGGGCTCCAGGCGGAGGTTTTCTGCCGGGGGCAGGGCGGCGGCCACTGCATCAAACAGTACGCCGGAAGCAGCGCCCCGCTGCCTGACGGCCATGGCGCGCAACGTGCCATCCTTGGCAGCAAACAGCAGCGCCGCCACGGTATAGCGGTTGATCAGCCGCACCCCGTCGGTCAGCAAACTGTCGTTGAAAAAGATGGTGACGGTGTGGTAGGGCTCCCCCGATACCATATACTCCGCCTTCATGCGGGTACGCTGCAACATGCGCACACGGCCTTCACTTACAAGGCGCGCGCCTTCCTGCCACTCCTGTTCACCGACTCTTTCCCTGATTTTTTTCAGCGATAGCATGAAAACCCTCCCCAAAAATAAAAAAAGGCTACCTTACAATATTCGCCGCCTAAGCCCCATACTCCTGCACAGGAAAAAACGAAAAGGGCGGCCCTGCCCTTCTTGCCTGATGAAGGAGCATTTTTTGCGTAGATTTTACATCCATATGCTATCCTTTTGGTAGAAAAGGAGGCTCAACAGCCATTGCTGGTAAATTTAAAGGGCAAGTTTGAGCATATGCCCGCCCCTTGCCAAAGCATTTTTGATTGCCGCCCTCCTCCCTGCCCCCGGTCGGAGGTGGGTTTTTTGCCCCAAATGTTGTAGAATAAAGAGGATTTCTGAAGAAAGAAGGACAAGCCATGAAACGATTGCTGCTTTTATTGCTGGCCTTATGTATGGCAGCCCCCATGGCCCTGGGGCAGGAGGATGTCTACCAGGCCATCCTTGACAAGGGCCAGGGCGCCCTGGTGGAAGTGCCCTCCTTTCAAGAGGATACAACCTACACCTTCCATGTGCCTGCCCGCCGGGTGGCCGCCCCGGAATACTTTGAAGCAAACGGCTTATCCCCCGACAGCTTCCTGGGCCTGGCAGGGGAAACCACCAAGGAGCAGGTGCCGGGCAGCGAACTGGGCTACAAGTTTTTAACCAGCAACCGGCTTATCTACCCCATCTCCATGTCCCCCGACGGCCAGGTGCTGCTTCTTGGGGAAGATGAAAAAATGCTGCTGAAAAAGGGCGAGGATGTCTACATCCTGCCCCTGAACCTGTCAAGAAGCGACGAGGAAGAGCAGCCCACCTACCACACAAGGCAGGATGCAGATACCCGCATCGGCACCGAAGGGGTGCAGTGGTCCCCCGACGGGCGGTACATCGCTTTCCCCTTTGCCTTAAACAACGACGGCAGCCCCGGCAACTGGCCGCTGATGCTGGCTGACACAAAGGAAAACGAGCTGTTCGCCATTAAAAGCTACCATGGCCCCCTTTCTCCTAAGTTAAACGCCTATGCCCAGGGGGTGTTCAGCCCGGACAGCGCCTGGTTTTACTACACCGAAAACATAGGCGACATCCTGCGGCTGTGCCGCTACAACCTGGAAAGCAACACCCACGAGCTGTTGCTGGATACGGGAATCAACTACCGCGGCAAGCCCGGCATGGGGTGGGTTGGGGACAGCCTGCTCTGCGGCTTGTCCAAGGATGGTCTGGGTTACCTGGCTGCTTTTTCCCAGCAGGAGGGCGTCTGGACGATGGAAACAGACCCCTTGCCTGAGGGGATGATGCCCCGCCTGGTGCAAGCCAACGGCCTGACCACCCTTCTCGCCCTGAATGACCTGGCCGCTGACGGGGCACCCCTGTATATGCTCAATGGCAGAGGGCTGCAGCCTGCTGCCAACGAAAAGGGCCAGGTATCCTTTGCCTACAGCTCGCTCTTTACCAGCATGGAGGATTTGGAAGCCTTCAGAAACCCGACAAATGAAACCCAATCCGCTTCCTTTATCCACTCCCTGGCGTTAAAGCCCGATGGCCGCTATGCCTTCGCGGTGGTGATGACCGGCGAAACCCCCTCCCTTCACCTGCTGGACACCGCCACGCTGCAAAGCGCCTCCCTGTCCGTTTCCCCGGAGGATGGGGACGGGGTGCCCGCCCTCAAGGGCGACCGGTGGAGCTACGGCCTGACCTGGTACGCCCAGGACGACCTGTTCACCACCCCCTTCATGGGCATCGTGAAAAAGTTCCAACTGCAGGCAGAGTAAGCAAAAGCCCTTTCCAACCAACTGGAAAGGGCCTTTCTTTACAGAAATATCGGGAAACTTCATCAGGTTTTCCCTCGTTCTGCCTGCTTACCCCGTGATAAACTACAGTGTAACAAAGAATGGGAGGATTTATGATGAAGAAAACACTCGCGCTGCTGATGGCCTGCCTTTTGCTGACAGGCACAGCCTTGGCCGAAACCAACATATATG
>CAYFSQ010000018.1:0-22740 GCA_964345895.1 uncultured Oscillospiraceae bacterium | reverse complement strand
CTGATGGCCTGCCTTTTGCTGACAGGCACAGCCTTGGCCGAAACCAACATATATGAGGAGGCCTTTGCCAAGGGGCAGGCTGCACTGGTAGAAATGCCCCTGCTGGCTGAGGACGAAACCTACACCCTGCGGGGCCCGTCAACCCCCATCATTGCGTCAGAAGCCTACTACCAACAGCAGGGCATCACCCCGGAAGGCGAAATGGGCTATGCTGAAAACACCCAGGAAATCACCACCTCGGGCAAGGGGATGATGCAGAGCTTTTTCCTGGAACCCCTGGCGGTATCCCCCGACGGGCAGACACAGGTGCTGGCATATGGTGCCATGATTGTGCTGCTCAAAGGCAACACCTTAACCCCCGTCGCCCTGAACCTGGAGCGCAGCGGCGGTGCCCCGCAAGGGGTGGCCTACGCCCAGGAGATGATGTTTGACAAATTAGGGGGCGAAGGGCTGATCTGGTCCCCCGATGGGCGCTATATCGCCTTCCCCAACGCACATCAAGTTTTATTGCAGTTCAAATCCCAACCCTTGATGCTGCTGGACACCCAGAAGGGCGAACTGTTCGCCGCCAAAGCCTACGAAGAAGGCAGCCATGCACTGGATATCAGCACCTTCAGCCAGGGGGTGTTCAGTGCCGACAGCCAGCATTTTTACTACACCGACACGGTGGAAGGCACCACGCGGCTGAACCGCTACACCATGGAAAGCAGCCAGCACGAGGTGCTGCTGGACCTTGGCGAAAGGTTCTTTGCCTTCCCCGGCATGGCCTGGACGGCGGAGGGCAGCCTTCTTTGCTACATGACAAGGGAGCAAGACAATGTACAGATTACCTTCCTAGAGGAAGGGGACACCTGGACAAGCCAAACGGAAGACATGCCGGATTTTATGATGCCCTACTATATGCAGGCAACCCCTGCGGGTATTTTCACCCGTATGTACTTTAGCAGCAGCGCCATGCTGCCCATGATCAACGGGCAATGGCTGTCTGCCGCAGAGAAAAACGGCAGCACCGTCATCACCCTGAAGGATTCCTTCAGCACAGAAGAAGACCTGGAAGCCTGGATGTCCTCGGTGGATGAAAACACCTATGCGGTTACCGCCGCCATCCTGACCCCCAGCGGCCAGAATGCCCTGCTGATGGTATCCGATGGCAATGGCAACAACAGAACCTGCCACCTGATGGACATGCAGACCATGGCCACCCTGCCCCTTGACCTGAGCGAGGATTTGCAGCTCAGCCTCTCCACCCCTCGGCCGGGCAGCTATCACGACGGCCTGCACTTGACCGATGACGGGATGGTGTTCTCGCCGGTTGGTTACAACGGCATGGTGAACAAGATAACGGTGGAATAAAACATCCATATCAAACAGCCTGTGTCCCTTCTTGGAACACAGGCTGTTTTGTTTTCTAAGAATTTCTACAGCGGATAGCTGATGCTCTGCACCCCTAAGCGGCTTATGCGAAGGGGTGTTTTCTTTAAAAAGTCGATGGAGGCGTCAAAAGCCTTGCGTTCAAATACCTCGGTGATGCCAAGGCGCCGGGCATCTTGGGCAAAGGCGTCGATGGCGGCATCCCGGCCGGAGGTGTCCAGCGCCTGCCGCACCAGGGCTACATAGCGCAGGGACAGTTTTTCCCTTTGCACCCGGTCGTTAAAGGGCTGCTGGGCTGCCAAGGTCTCCGCCTGCTCCATCAGTTTGTTAGCCTGGGACAGAGTATCATCGTCCAGGTAGGGGGCGGTGGGGGGATCATAGATGCTGGCGTGGTGCTGCCCTGCTGCTTCTTTCCACAGCAGGGCGTACTGCGTCATCACATCCCCTGCCGGGCCGTAGTAGCCATGGCAGAAGGCGTGTATCAGCCCATCCAGCGGTGTATCCGGGTTCCACAGCAGCTTGCCCAGCAGGTAGATTTTAAGCTGCGCCAAGGCGCTGGTCTGTCCGTGGGCAAAGTTGCCCTGGGCAAATACCCCCTTCACCCCATAGGCATGGAACAGCTGGAGGTTGGCCTGCAACACCTTCAGGTTGGGGAAGGGCTGCAGGTAGTTGGCGTAGTTGGTGGTATAGTCCCAGATATACAGGTTATCGCAAATGGCGGCCCAGCCCTTCAAATCCTCCACAAAGGGGTTGATATCCTGCCGGTTGCCATGGAAATCCGCCGACACCCCCGCTTGCACATCCACCGCGCTGATCTGGCAGCCGCAGGTGTCCATGGGGTGGGCAAAGCAGTTTTCAATGCCGCACAGCCTGATAATCACATTATGCCGGGGCTTTACATGCAGGGGCGGCTTGCGGCAGTACAGGTAGGCAAAGGTGTGGATATACACATCGGGGTACTTTTTTTCCACCGCCTCCGCCACCTGGTTGACAAAGGCAATCATGCTGCCGGCGGCGCTGCCCTCCTGTTCGTCCAGGGCATGGCAGGCAGGGCACTGGCAGTTGTTGTACCAGTCGTTCATGGACACGGAAAATATGGTGTAGGCAGGGTTGTCCTTTTTCCACTGCAGCACCCCCTCAACCACCAAGCGCAGCACATCAGGGTTGGTGAGGCACAGCTGGCTTTTGTCCTTCAGCCGCTTGCCCTCCACCATGGAAAAGTATTCCGGGTGGGTGTCAAACCAGGTATCGGGCACCAATTGGTAGAAGGTGTGGGTAAAGTTGTAGAACATCATCTTGCCGCCCATCTCTTCCGTGATGGAAGAGCGGGCGGAGTTTAACCGCAGTTTAACGGCAAAGGCCCCCTCCATGGCCTCCCGCCAGAACAACTCCCGGGCAAAAAAGGCAGGGGTTTCAACCACCTCGCCCAAGGGCAGGTGCAGGGGCCCTTCCGGCACCCTTTCACAATCCGGCGCAAAGAAGCCGCAGCCCAGCTTTTCCAGCAGGGCATAGGCGCCGTACACAAAGCCGCCGGGAGAGGAAGCAGAAAGCCCGATGCCCCCTTCCTGCACCGATAGATGGAAGGCGCCAGAGGGCAGGGTATCCTCCCTTTGCATGTGAAGGGCAAAGCCCTCGGCACTTTCTGTAATGGGGTACGCCCCGCCCGTCATGCGGGCCAGGTAGCGGGACAATTCCTCCGCCGCGTACCGGGGGGCAGGGTTCTCCACAGGACAGATGGAAAAAGATGGGGGCAGTAGCATGGCATCCTCCTTGGTGGGTATTCTTGCTTTACTGTTTGCTGCTATTGTACTAAAAGAAGGGCCGCCCCGCAAGACGACGGCCAAGTCCAACAGGTATATGTCTTTTCAGGCAACCTTTTTTGACAAGAAAAAAATCATCTGGTATACTTTTGTTGTTGACGCCGCTCATTTGTCCATCCGGGCAAGCGTCCTTTGACGTTGAGAGTCATAGCCCCCGCGGAAAATCTTTCCTTCCGTAAGGAGTTGTGTTTGCTGTTCGCGGCATCGACATAAGGAGGTACTCATGAACGCAAAAAAACTGAAACGACTGTGCATATTCCTTGCAATGATGCTGCTGCTGGGCGCAAGTGCAAAGGCGCAGACCACGGTATTTGGCGATGCCGGCTGGGACAGCATGAAGTTCCACAACGCCGTCGCCATGTTGATTGCAAAGGAAGCCTATGGGATGGAAACTGAAGAAATTTCCGGCTCAACCGCCATTACCTATAACGCCTTGAAGAGGGGCGACATCCACGTCTACACCGAAACATGGACCGATTCCATCGCGCCCTACCAGCAGGATGTACAGGATGGAAAAATTATCGAGCTGGGCATCAACTACGACGATAACATCCAGGGGCTGTATGTGCCCCGCTACGTTATTGAAGGTGATGAAAGCAGGGGCATCGCCCCCATGGCGCCGGACCTGAAAACCGTGGCAGACCTGAAAAATTATGCCAATCTTTTTCAGGATCCGGAAGACCCCGGGAAGGGCCGTATCTACGGCGCCATCTCCGGATGGATGATTGACGAAATCATGCGTAAGAAGGTTGCCTTCTACGGCCTGGACAGCATATATAACTACATCGACCCCGGCTCCGACCCTGCACTGGCTGCGGCCATTGTAGGCGCCTATGAAAAGGGCGAGCCCATCGTCGCCTATTACTGGGAGCCTGCCTGGATTACCGGCAAGTATGACCTGGTCCTATTGGAAGACGCCCCTTATGACCCGGACAAATACCTGGAAGGGGAATGCGAATGCCCCTCCATCAGGCTGACGGTATGCGTCAACCCCAACTACTACCAGAGCCACCCGGAATACTGCGAATTCTTAAGCCGCTATGCCACCTCCAGCGCCCTGACCAGCCAGGCCCTGGCCTACATGAACGATCACGACGCCAGCTACGAGGAAGCTGCCCGGTGGTTCCTGAAAGAACATAACGACCTGCTAAGCCAATGGCTGCCGGAAGAGAAGGCGGAGATGGTGCGCAAGGCGCTGTAAGGCTTAAACACGCAATATTTTCTGGCTGCGGTGCCCTTGCAGGCATCCCGCGGCCAGTTTTCAGCCGGATACAAGGAGGTGTCCTATGCCGGAATGGCTATTAAAATTCCCTAAATCCCTGTCGATTGATATGAAAAAGCCCATCGATGACGCCATCAACTACATGGTGCAAAACTGGGGCGGCTTTTTTGATGGTGTTTCCGATACCCTGCGGGCCATGCTGCTGGCGGTTCGCTCCGTAATCAACCTGATTCCCTGGTGGCTGCTGATGCTGGCGGTGTTTTTCCTGACACTGAAAACCTGTAAAAAAGTAAGCCGCGCCGTGCTTTACACAGGGCTGCTTTTCCTGGTAGGCCTGATTGGGCTGTGGGAGATGATGTATGCCACGTTGACCATCATCATCACCTCGGTTTTACTGGCCCTGTTGCTGGGCTTCCCCCTGGGGGTGCTGATTTCCTTTAGCAACAGGGCCAGCAGGCTGGTGCGCCCGGTGCTGGATACCATGCAGACCATGCCCAGCTTTGTGTACCTGATCCCTGCCGTCATGCTGCTGGGGCTTGGCAATGTGCCCGCCGTGATCGCCACCATCATATACGCCATGCCCCCCATCGTGCGCATGACCAGCCACGGCATACGCCAGGTGGACAGGGAAGTGGTGGAGGCCGCCCAAGCCTTTGGCTCCACCCGGTTCCAGCTGCTGGTCAAGGTGCTGATTCCCCAGGCCATGCCCACCATTATGGCAGGGGTGAACCAGACCATCATGATGGCCATTGCCATGGTGGTTACCTGTTCCATGATTGGCGCGACGGGCCTTGGTTCCGAGGTGCTCAAGGGCATCAACCGCCTGGAAAGCGGCCGGGGCTTTTCCGCCGGTATCGCCATCGTCATTGTTGCCATCATCATCGACCGCCTGACCCAGGGCTTTGCAAAGGAGGGGGTACAGCATGCAGAATAAGATACAGCCTGCCCCCCAAGCAAGGGACATTATCTTAAAGGCAGAGCACCTGACAAAAATGTTCGGCCGAAAAATGCCCCAGGCCCAGGAGATGCAGAAAAACGGCGCCAGCCGCTATGACATCTTAAAAGAAACCGGCGTAACCATCGCGGTGGACGATGTGTCCTTTGAAGTGGAAAGGGGGAAGACCTTCTCCCTGATTGGCCTGTCCGGCTCGGGCAAGTCTACCGTGGTCAGGTGCCTGAACCTCTTATGGCAGCCCACCGGCGGAACCATCTTCTATAATGGCGAGGATATCGCCCGCTACTCCCCCCAGCAGCTGATGAACTACCGCCGGAAACATATCTCCATGGTGTTCCAGAGCTTTGGCCTTTTATCCCACCGCAATGTGCTGGACAATGTTGCCTACGGCCTGGAAATACGCGGCGTTGACAAGAAAGCCCGCACCCAAAAGGCCATGGAGATGATTGAGATGGTCAACCTGAAAGGGTGGGAGCAAAAAAGCGTGGGTGAACTAAGCGGCGGCATGCGCCAAAGGGTGGGCATTGCCCGGGCGCTGGCCAACGACCCGGAGGTCCTGTTGATGGACGAGCCCTTCTCCGCCCTTGATCCCCTGGTCCGACGGGACATGCAGTTTGAAATGCTCTCCATACAGGAAAAGTTGAATAAAACCATCGTGTTCATCACCCACGATATCAACGAAGCCTTCAAACTGGGAGACAAGGTGGCCATCATGCGGGATGGCCGGATTATACAGACGGACACCCCGGAAAACATGACACAAAACCCCGCCGACGACTATGTGCGCGACTTTATCGATTCTGCCGACAAGGCGCAGATATACTACGTGAAGCACTTTATGCAGCGGCCTTCCTGCCTGGTGAGCACAAAGGAAGGGGCGGCCCTTGCCCTGCACCAGATGCGCAGCAACGGGCTGTCCAGCGCCTATGTGGTAGACAGCCGCATGAAGTTTGTGGGCATCATTACCCTGGATGACGCCTTCAGGGTGCGCGCCAAGGAGTTAAGCTTCGCCGACGCCCTGATACGCAACGTGCCCACCACCACCCAGGACACCCAGATCGCCGACCTTATTCCCCTGGCTTCTGAAGCCCGATACCCCATTGTGGTATTGGATGAACAGGGGCGGCTGGAGGGCATTATCAGCAAGGCGGCCATCCTGACCTCCTTAAGGTAAATAAAAAAAGTGGCTGTATCTATGATGATACAGCCGCTTTTGTTTCACTTTACATAAACATCAGCAGCGACACCGCCATGATGGCCATGCCCACCAGCACCCCGGCGATGGCCACATGGTGCTTGCCGTATTTTTCGGCGCTGGGCAGCAGCTCGTCAAAGGAGATAAACACCATGATGCCCGATACCCCGGCGTAGAGGATGCCGTAGAGGGCGTCGGACATAAAGGGCATCAGCACCAGGTACCCAAGCAATGCGCCCAAAGGCTCTGCCAGGCCGGAGAGAAAGCTGGTGGCAAAGGCCTTCCAGCGGTTGCCCGTGGCATAGTAGATGGGAGCAGACACGGCAATGCCCTCGGGAATGTTGTGGATGGCGACAGCCACCACAATGGGCAGCGCCATGGCAGGATCCCGCAGGGCGGAGACAAAGGTGGCAATGCCCTCGGGAAAGTTGTGGATGCCCACCGCCAGCGCTGTCAGCAGGCCCGCCCGCTTCAGTTTGTCGGGGGAGGGTTTGCTATCCACATGCCAGTTGTCGGCTTCGTGGGGGTTATCCTCCTCAGGGATCATCTTGTCGATGATGGCAATCAGCGCCATGCCCCCCAGGAAGGACACCAGGCGCCAGAGGCCGCCCATGCGCTCGCCATAGGCCAGGGACAAAAGCTCCAGGGCTTCGGGCATCATTTCGATGAAGGAAATATACACCATCACCCCGGCAGACAGCCCCAGGGAGAAGGTTAAAAAGGTGGTGTTGGTTTTTTTCGCAAACACGCCAAACAGCCCACCGATGCCGGTGGACAGCCCTGCCATCAGGGACATCAGCAGCGCGTAAACGACATTTTTATCCATCAGATAAACAGCCACAGGCTCAGCGCCATCACCGCCATGCCCCCCACCAGGCCGTAGATGGCCAGATGATGTTCGCCGTATACCTCGGCGCCGGGCAGCAGTTCGTCAAAGGAAATAAACACCATGATGCCTGCCACCACGGCGTAGAGGATGCCAAAGATGGCATCGTTCATAAAGGGCAGCAGGATGAGGTAGCCAATCAGCGCCCCCAGGGGCTCGGACAGGCCTGCCAGGAAGGAGTAGCCCAGGGCTTTCTTGCGGCTGCCGCCGGAGCAATAGATGGGCATGGCCACTGAAATGCCTTCGGGAATATTATGGATGGCAATGGCGATGACGATGGGCAGCGCCACCCGCAGGGACTGGGTGGCCGATACAAAGGCGGCAATGCCCTCGGGAAAGTTGTGGATGGCAATGGCCAGCGCCGTCATCAGCCCCGTGCGGTGCAGGCTTTTTGCACTGCTGTTTTGCACCGCCGGCAGCGGGCAGGAAGCCATTTCGTGGGGGTTTTCCTCTTCGGGGATAAATTTATCAATCAGCGCGATGAGGAACATGCCGGCAAAGAAGGCCAGCACGGTGTAGAGGGAACCGCTCTTGGCGCCGTACATGCCCGTTAACAGAACATTGGCCTCGGGGAAAAGTTCGATCATGGAAACATAGATCATCACTCCGGCGGAAAAGCCCATGCTGACCGACAAAAAGCGGTTGTTGCTGCGCTTGGTGAACAGGGTAATCAGCCCGCCGATGCCCGTCGCCAGGCCGGAGAGCAGGGTAAGCAAAAACGCCAGGAAGACATTATGCATGGTGGTTGGGTTCTCCTTCTGTAAGCAATTGTTGTACTCTTTGTGCCAGGGCAGGCAGCAGCCCCTCAAAGGGCACCCCCAGGCGGCTGTCCTCTGCAGGGTCTTTCAAACCAATGCTGTCGCTGACAAAGGACACAGCACACTGAAGAGATTGCTGCAGGGACAGCCCCCTTAACAGGGCGCCGATGCAGGCGGAAGCCAGCAAATCCCCCGTGCCGGGGTAGGCACCGGGGTGCCTTTTTGCGTAGGCAGCATGGAAGCCCTGTTGATCCAGGGCCAGCGCGCCCAGCTCTTCCCCTTTTTCAGCGCCGGTCAGCACGGCAGCAGGGGATAAGGACGTTACCAGGCTGGTGAGAAGGTTTTCTTCCCCCACCCCCTCTTGGGATTCTACCCCCAAAAGAAGGGCCGCCTCGGTATGGTTGGGGAAAATCACCTCTGCCCTTTGGCACAGGGCGCGGAAACCCTCCACCATATCCTGGGTAACAAAGCTGTATTTTTTGCCATGGTCCCCCATGACAGGATCCACAAACAAAAGGGTATCGGGCTGCTTGTAGCGCGCCACTATTTCCTTCACCAGGGGCATTTGGTGGGCGCCGCCCAAATAGCCCACATAGATGGCATCAAAGTGGAGGGACATCCCCTTCCAGACCTCGGCAATTCCCTGCATATCCTCCAGCATATCCCGGCGGTATACATCCTTAAAGGCTGTATGGGCGCTCAGCAGCGCCGTAGGCAGGGGGATGGCCTGTACCCCCAGGCAAGACAAAACGGGCAGTGCCACCGTCAGGGAGCAGCGCCCGATGCAGGATATATCCTGGATAATCAGCAGTCTTTTTTGCCGGGGGTATGCCATTTAAACGGCGCGTTCTTTGCCCATGAAGGCGATGCACAATGTGCCCGGGCCGCAGTGAGCGCCGATGACGGGCCCAATCATCTGGATGCGGATGCTGCCAATGTTCGGCACCTTGTGGCGAATCAGCGCCGCCATGTCTTCCGCCGCATCTTCCACGTCGCCGTGCATCAGCAGCAGCTCCTGGTTTTCAGGGTCGATAATGTTGTCCGCCACCTTGTCCGCCAGGGTTTTCATGGCCTTTTTGCGGCCTTGCACCTTGCTTTCCGGCTCTATCTTGCCTTCCTTGCTGAGCACCAAGATGGGCTTGATGTTCAGCGCCGACCCCAGAATGGCACTGGTGGAGGAGATGCGGCCGCCCCGCTTTAAGTACACCAAGTCTTCCACAGTGAACCAGGCATGGGCCTTCAGGCGGTTATCCAGCAGCCACTGTTCAATCTCTTCCATGGTGGCGCCGTCCTCGTACATCTTGTGGGCTTTGAGCACCAGGATGGACATGGGGCCGCAGATGGACAGGGTGTCCACCACAATCATCTTGCGCTCGGGGTACTTGGCCAGCAGCTCGTCCCGGGCAGCGTAGACATTTTCGATGGTGGCCGACATCTTGGAGGAAAAGGCCACAAACAGCAGGTCCTTTTCCTTGAGGATGGGCTCGAAATACTCTACATATACAGGTGTCGGTAACAGAGAGGTGTTGGGAGCGGAGCCTTCCCGCATGCGGGCAAACAGCTTTTTTTCCTGGCTTGTCCGGCCATTATCGTCCAGGTATTCCACCCCGTCCAGGGTGTAGGGCATCTGTACAACGGGGATGTTTTTCTCATCCGCAATCGAAAACAGCAGGTCGCTGTCTGAGTCTGTCATAAAAACATAGTTCTGCGCCATGGCGACCCCTCCTTTGGCTGATATTGAAGCAAACGCTTCATCGGGTTGATTGTACCATGCACAAACGGGATATTGCAACTAACCCGCAGCAAAAAGGCGACAGCGCAGCGCGCCGTCGCCTTTTATTCAACAGGTTGTTTACTCCTGGGTTGGTTGTTCCTGGTCTGTCTGCTCCTGGGTGGCTTCTGGTACATCCTCCCCGGAGGCCTTGTGAGGCAGGGCAGGGGGCGCGTTTAATATGTCCATAAACTCTTCCCCTGTCAGGGTTTCATGCTCGTACAGGTGTTTGGCCAATTCGTGCAGCTTGGTCTTGTTTTCCCGGATGATGTCCCCTGCCTTGTTGTACTGCTTTTTCACCACATCGATGGTCATGCGGTCGATGCGGGCGCCTGTCTCGGCAGAGCCGGTGGATACCAGGCTGCCGCCTAAGTAGGGGTTCACATCCTGCTCGAAGGACACCATGCCAAACTCCTCCGACATGCCAAGGCGGGTAATCATGGCCCGGGCCAGCTTGGTGGCCTGCTCGATGTCGTTGGCAGCACCGGTGGTGATGGAGCCGAACACGATTTCCTCGGTGACACGGCCTGCGGTGAGGGTGGCAATCTTGTTTTCGATTTCTTCCTTGCTCATCAGGAACTTCTCGTCCTCCTCCACCTGCATGGTGTAGCCCAGGGCGCCGGAGGTACGGGGGATGATGGTAATCTTGTGGACGGGGGCAGACTCCTTCTGCTTGGCTGCCACCAGGGCATGGCCAATTTCGTGGTAGGCCACAATCAGCTTTTCCTTGTCGGACAGCACGCGGTTCTTCTTTTCGTAGCCCGCCAGCACCACCTCGATGGACTCTTCCAGATCCCGCTGGGACACCCGCTTGCGGCCTTCCCGAACGGCCCGCAGCGCCGCCTCGTTGATGATGTTGGCAAGGTCGGCACCGCTGGTGCCGGCAGCCGCCTTGGCCACCGTTTCCAGGTTGATGCCGGGGTCTATCTTCACCTTTTTAATGTGCACCTTCAGGATGTCCACCCGGCCTTGCAAATCGGGCAGCTCCACAGGGATGCGCCGGTCAAAACGGCCGGGACGCAGCAGCGCCGGGTCCAGGATTTCCGGGCGGTTGGTGGCAGCCAGCAGCACCACGCCCTTCTTGCCGTCAAAGCCATCCATTTCCGCCAGCAGCTGGTTGAGGGTTTGCTCCCTTTCGTCGTTGCCGCCGCCGTAGCCGGTACTTTCCCGCTTTTTGCCGATGGTGTCAATCTCGTCGATGAACACGATGCAGGGGGCTTTTTCCTCTGCCTGCTTGAACAGGTCGCGGATTTTGGCGGCGCCCATGCCCACAAACATCTCCACAAATTCAGAGCCGGAGATGGAAAAGAAGGGCACATTGGCTTCCCCCGCCACTGCCTTGGCCAGCAGGGTTTTGCCCGTACCGGGGGGGCCCACCAGCAAGGCGCCCTTGGGCAGCTTGGCGCCGATTTCGGCATATTTTTCTGGGGTGTGCAAAAAGTCTACAATCTCTGTCAATGCTTCCTTGGCCTCGTCCTGCCCTGCCACGTCGGTAAACTTGATGCCTGTTTCCGACTGGATGTAGATGCGGGCATTGCTTTTGCCCAGCTGCATGGCGTTCATGCCGCCGCCCATGCGCTTCATCATCTGCTTGCTCAGCACATTGCCCAGCAGCATGAAGATGCCGATGGGCAAAATCCAGCTGAGCAAAAACTGCATCATGGGAGAGGCCTTCTCCACGATGGGGGAAGCATACTCCACCCCGGCGGCGTTCAAACGGGTCACCAGGTCGTTGTCATTCACCATGCCTGTCATGTACAGCTTGGCGTCCGGCTTGGCTTTATCGGCAAAGGTGATTTTATTCTCAGTATTGTCCATGTACACCTGGCCGATTTTATTCTGGTCCAGCATGGTGATGAACTGGCTGTAGCTGACCTCTTCCACCTTGGGGTTAAGCAGGGAAGGCATCACAAAGGTGTTCAGCAGGATGATCACTGCCATGGCAATGGCATAGTAGTAAAAAATATTCTTTTTCGGGTCTTTAATCTCTCGCATGGTTGCCTCCGTTATCGAATCATGGGAATTAATCTGTCGGTGTAGGAAATGCTGATGTGCTGCACCCGGCCTTCCACAATGTGGTAGGTCATCAGGATGGTGCCGGGGTTCACTGCCCCTGTATCCAGGTAGCAGTATTCAAGGCTGCCCTCCAGGGCGTTGTCGGACAAAACCTGGTAGGCGGCATAGCCGGTGGAGGAATTGTAGTAGATGCCGCGATCGCCGTTGGGGGAGGGCAGCTGCCCCATGTCCCTGAACTGATCGGTAACCTCCTTCATGCTCATGCCCACCTTGGTCTTGCGGGGGGCCGTCATGCCGGTGTCGCTGGTATCCACATAGAACAGCAGGTTGCCGGCATCCTTCAGCACAAAGCGTGCTTCGCCCCAGGGGTATTTTAGGGTGGTTACGGTGCCTGCCACCAGGGCATCGGTGCCTGTTTCCTCCGCCGTGGGCGTGCCGTAGGTTGTAATAAACTCGTCCTTGGTGGTTTTCAGCAGGGTAAACTTGTCAAACTTATCATCGGCAGAAAACTGCTTCTTGGGGGTGCCCTTGATTTTGTAGTCCATCAGCAGCTCGTTGCTGGTTTTGCCATACTTGTTGACGGCGATGGCCCGCAGTTTCACCCGGCCTACCGGCAACTGGATGGCATCCCCCGTAAACTCGGGGCTGTTGACGGTGGGCCTTGTGCCGTCGATGGTGTAGAACATGCGCACGTCCTTATCATCCCCCACGTTGCGCAGCTTTACCTTGAAGGGGCGGGCATGCTCCCCCGGCTGCACATTGGCCCGGGGCGCCACGGGGACAGGCAGGCGGATGGTGTACTTCACGTTCATTTCGTCGCTTAACAGGTCGCCTGACACGCACACCGCCCGAAAGGTATGGACCCCCTCGGTCATGACAATGGGATTGGTATAGAGGATGCCATCCTCCGGCAGCACTTCTTCAAGGCCGGTGGCGTAGTAGATGTCGTACCCCTGGTCGGACAAAAAGGACAGGGTCTGGGTAAACATGTGGGCACCGCCGGGCAGGGAGGCCGTGGGCGGGTTGGGCACCAGCTGGCTGCGCTCCTTATAGAAGCTGGGGTCCTTGGTATCCTCAAAGGCGATGCGCAAAAGATCTGCCGCTTCCGCATCGTTCAGCAGGCGGATGGCGTTGCGGTATGCCTGGGTGCGAAGAGCCCGGCGGGAGGGTTCCTCCCCCTTGCCTTGGGTGTAGATAGTGGTGTAGATTTCCCGGGCTTTGGGGGGATCCCCCGCCGCCTCGTAGGCCTCGGCCAGCATAAACAGGTTGCTTAGGTAGTTGGGGTTGTCCGGCTCCTGCTCGGCGGCCTGTTCAAACAGGGCAACGGCCTTGGGGATGTCCCCCTTGTCCAGGTTCTCTTCCCCCACCGTCCAGTAGGCATCGGCAGAGGCTTCCCGCCCCAGGCGTGCCAGGATGACCTGGCCGTTAGGGGTTACCTTTAAATAGACATAGCTGCCCACCATCAGAAAAAACATCAGGATGGCCATAATAAACCAGACCCAAGCCCAGTTGACGACATGCTTTTTGTAGTAGTAGCTGTCCTTGCGGGCTTTGGGCGCGCTGCGCCGCCGGGGGCTGCGCTTTTTGCGGCGCTTGTTCTCCTGGGAGCGCCGGGCGCCCATTTCGCCATAGACAGGCGTGGCCTCCTGGTCGTACCTGGGGGGCTTTTCCTCGCCCATGTAGGCGCCGCAGTAGGGGCACACATGGGAAGCGCTTTGGGATTGTTTGCCGCAGCGGCTGCACACCATGGACATTACTCTTCTTCTTCCCATCCAAAGAGGGCGGCATAGGCGCTGTCCTCTTCGTTAAATTCCCGCTCCGGGGCGTCGCCGCCCAACTCCTCTATGGCGTTGCGGATTTCGATAAAATCAAGGTAGGGGGTGTTGTCATCCTCTGCCGCTTCCATCAGTAAGGGCAGCGCCCTTGCATCCATGTTGCGGCCCAGGTACGCCGCCAGAATGGCGCGGCGGCCAGGGTTTTGGGCAAACAGCTCCATCAGTTCATCGGTTACGATGTCGTAGCCGGGGTAGCGGCTCAGCACGCTCAGCAGCCCTTCCTTGCCGCTGCCGGTGGCTTCCGGCAGGGCCTCCAGCATGGCGGGGATGGCCTCCTCCCCCATTTCTTCCAGGCTTTCCAGGGCATTGTCGCTGATTTCCGGGCTTTCTTCCCCCGTCACCTGCCAACGGATGTACAAATCCATGGGCTTGTCGCTTTCAATCTCCCGCAAAAGGGAAATGGCCAGCATGCGGCTTTCCATGGGGGCATCCAGGTTCAGCAGCAGGTGGTACAGGGCATCCTGGGCGGCAAGGCCCAGCTCCGCCACGCGGTTTAATAGCATGTCGGGCACATGGACGCCTTCGGAAAGGTATTCCTCCATCCAGGCGACCAGCTCCTCCGGGTCTGAAAACTGCTGGAAATATTCGCCGGGGGCCTGTCCCTCCAGCCAGAGAGCTGGGGTTGCCAGAAAGCGCTCGTACACCGCCGGCGCTTCTTCCTCCATCTGGTCGTGGGTGTCGAAGGTATCCTGGTTTTCTTCCATCCAATCGCTCAGGTATTGGCTGAAATGCTGATCAAAATCAATGAGGCGCATATTACTCCTGTTCTTTGGCGCTATCAAGCAGCGCTTGAAGCTCCTGGGGCGAAAAGTACTGCCTGTCCCGGCAGAACCAGCACACCATCTCCACGTCCTTGTTGTCGGCAATCATGTCCCGCAGCTCTTTTTCCCCGGTGGCAATCAACGCGGCGCGCATCTTCTCCCGGGAGCAGTCACAGTCAAAATGCAGGGGGGTGGAGGACAGCACCTGCAGGTCCATGTCCTTAAACCAGGCACGGGCCAGCTCCTCCATGGAGCGGTCGTAAATTTCCCGGCTGATGTTCGAAAAGAAGGGGATGCGCATTTCCAGGTTGTCCAAGGTATCGTCGCTGCAGCCCGGCATGGCCTGAATGAGGATGCCGCCGCTGGAGAGCACCGTGCCATCCTGGTTCAGGCACCCCAGGGCCAACAGGGTGGGGGTCTGCTCCGACACGGCGAAGTACTTGGTTAAATCATCCGCCACGCCCCCTGATACCAGCTGGCTGGTGCCCACATAGGGTTCCCCGGTGCCAAAGTCCTTAATCACGGTGAGGTGGCCTTCCTTGCCGATAAAGCCGGGCACATCCTGGCGGCCATCGGGCAGCAGCGGCGGCTGGGCCTGGGGGTTGTCCACGGTAATTTTCAGGGTATCGCCCCGGCCCACGGCGGTTACCTTGCCGCCCACACCGTCCCCCGCAAAGGTCAGGGTGATGCTGGCTTTGTCTTCCTTGGTCATGGCGCTGAGCATGGCGGCAGCGGGCAGTACCCGGCCCATGGCCGCCGCCGCCGCATCGCTGGCCAGGTGGGTGTCGGCCGCTTCCTGGGCCATGCGGGTGGTGCGGCACATCATAATCCGTGCCTGGCCGTCCATCACCGTCATGCGTAAAAGAGAATCCTCTGCGTTGTAGATCAGGCCGTCCATGGCCTGAAGGGGTAAATCGTTCATTTTTTCCTCCGTCAGGGCTTCCTTGCAAACAGGTGCATCCTTTGGTCCTTGCTGTGGATGTCCCTTTCCAAGTCGCCGTATCTTGTTATTTCTTCAAAGCCCGCTCGGGCTAAATACTGTGTCAGTTCTTCCTGGGTGTGGGCTTGCTGGCTCTGGGTTTCTACGATGCGCTGGTAGCTGTCTCCCGCTTGTACAAAGATGTCCAGCTGCATGTGCACCCTTTGCCGGGGGGCTTCCCACTCGTTCTGCCAGAGGCAGACAAGGTCATCCTCCACCCGGGTGATGGTGTTGTTGCCCAGCACCTGCTGAAGCTTGTAGGGGGTGGACAGGTCCAGCGCCAGCACGCCGCCTGGTTTTAAGGCCGTCCAGGCGCTGCTTAAAAAACTGTGTGCCTGGGCGCTGGTCATCAGGTAGTTAAAGCCGTCACAGGTGCAAAGCAGGGCGTCCACAGGTTTGTGCAGCGTAAGTTTGCGCATATCCTGCCTGACAAAGCGGATGTTTCTGCCCTGGGCCCGGGCCTTGGGGATGGCAATCTGCAGCATGTCTTCGGACAGGTCCACCCCCGTCATCCCGTAAAAGTGGCTCAGGGGAATGGTTAAATTGCCGGTGCCGCAAGCGCACTCCGCCACCTGGCTGCCCCGTTTAACGCCCCATTCCTCCAGCAGTTCCTGGTAGAAGGCGGCCCACCTTGGGTAGTCCACATCCCCCATCAGGCGGTCATACACCCTGGCAAAGGAGGTATACATCAGATGATGGTGCCCCCGTCAAAGCCCCTGGGCTTGGAGGGGGGATCGATGTGGTCATCCTCATCGTCGTCCTCCTCTTCCTCGGCCAGGCCCCGGTTCACCTGCACCCCTTCCATGCGGCTGTTGATGTACTTGTCAAACACCCCATTGGTGAAGGAGGCGTATACAAACCGCGCCAGGGCATTGCCCAGCAGCAGGTAGTACCCGCCCAGGAACATCAGCGCATAGAGGGTGTAGGGGGTAAAGAAGGATACCAGCAAAACCAGGGCAGCGGGCAGCAGCATCACCAGCCGGGCACCCACGGTGTGGGGCAGGCGGCCGATGGCCAGCAAAAAGCCGTTCTTGATAATCTGGCCAAACTTCATGTCGTAGGTAACCAGCATGGGGTACATGTATGTCAGCGCCAGCATCCACAAAAGCCCCAGGGTCAGGGCGAATATCTGCGGGATAATGTACAGCACGCTGCCCCCCGCCAGGGAGCCGTAAAACTGCCAGCACAGCAGCATGGCAAAGGGTACAAAGCCGGTAATCACCGACACCCCCAGGGCCTGCTTCCAGTTATCCCGCACGGCGTCTTTAAAGTCCGACCAGACAAAGGCATGCTCGTCCCTGGCCCAGTTGCGCGTTACATAGGCCATGCCTGCCTGGGCAGGGCCGGTGATGGCGATGCAGGGAATCATCCACAGGAAGGACACGTTCAGCACGCTCTGGATGGCCGGGCCAAAGTTGTTGTACAGGTTCAGCATGTCCTGGGTGGCGGCGGCCATGTCCTGCTCCACCGTGACATAGACAGTCATCAGGGTAAAGAGGTTGTTGACCATCTGGGCACAGACGTACAAAAGGGGAATAAACACCGCAATGGCGATGATATTCAAGCGGAAAAGCCCGGTAAAGCGCACGCGCAGCATCTCCCAAAACAGCTGCCAGCGGTTGCGGGGAAGGTTCTCCTTGTTATAGTCCCCCTTGCCGGATTTTCCATAGTAGTAGTTGTTGAGCATCTTGCCGAACATGTGTAACCCCCTGCAATATCAGTCCATTCAATAGTATAACACGTCAAGGGTCTAAAATAAACCGCGCCATGTTAACATTCTATGACCTGCAACGCCGTCCATTCCCATGATAAAAAACTGTTCCCCCGGGATTACCGCCCCCTGCTCAGGGGTATACTCTGCATAACAAAGAGTTGACAACCCCCTGCGGGCTTGCTACAATTCTATCAACAGACATAGGCGGCATGACCGCCAACAAAAATAGGAGGATATCTCGATGAAGAAACTCTTTGCACTGCTCCTTTCCCTGATGATGGTGTTTTCCGCCGTCTCCGCCCTGGCTGAGGGCGTCAAAATCGGCATCGTCACCCCCGACGCAGACCATGGCTTTACCGGCGAATCCGTCGCCCATGCCAGGGCAGAGGCCGAAGCCCTGAAGGCCGCCGGCGTCATCGGCGACTACATGATGGGCGTGGGCAACGAAGCCGCCAAGCAGATTGAGCGGCTGGACGAAATCCTTGCCTGGGGCCCCGATGCCGTTGTGCTCTGGCCCATGGAAGGCGATCAGCTGCGCAACGAGGCCCAGAAGATCGTAGACGAAAAAATTCCGCTGATTATCTACGACCGCCTGATTGAAAACTTCACCGGCATGGCCGGCGAAATCATGGGCGACAACGTGGGCATCGGCAACATGATGGGCGAATACCTGCTGAAATTCTACGAGGAAGACCTCAAGGCCGGCAAAACCATCACCTACCTGCTGTTCATTGGCGATGCTTCCACCGTTTCCAAGCAGCGCACCCAGGGCATGCTGGACATCCTGGACGCCAGCGAATACAAGGACCAATTTAAGCTCTTGCAGGACGGCTTCCAGACCGACTGGAGCAACGCCAAGTCCCAGGAATTTATGGAGAACTGGCTCACCACCGCCTCCGCCGAAGACATTAAGGAGCTGGATCTGATCGTCACCCATGACGACGAAATCGTTGATGGCATCATGACGGTTGTCCGCGACGACGCAGCCCTGGAAGGCCTGCGCCTCATCACCTCCGTGGGCGGCCGCCGCGAAACCCTGGCCACCTTCGACACCGTTGACAAGCCCGCCCTGGTTACCTACTTCTTCAGCCCCTCCATGGTGCGCGAAGCCATCCGCCTGGGTGTCGCCGCTGCCAAGGGTGAAGAGTATGCCGGACAAAAGGTAGAAGGCCAGATGTTCCTGATCCCCACCATCGAAATCGACAGGAACACCGTGGAACAGTACCGCACCAGCCAGGACTACATCGACCGCTACTCCATCGCTGACTAAGCCACCGGGCATCACGCCCCATTCAACCTAATCCCCTTTCGGGGCCGGATTATCCCCGGCCCCGAATTTTCAAATATCAACCATAGGGAGGAAACCCTTTGCTGACACAAATGCGCGGCATCGTGATGGACTTTGGGCCCGTGCGCGCCGTAGACCATGTGGATCTGACGGTGCAGCCCGGGGAAATCCATGGCCTGCTGGGAGAAAACGGGGCGGGCAAGAGCACCCTGATGAACGTGCTGGCCGGCACCTTCCCCCCCAAGGCGGGAGACATCATCCTGGACGGACAGACGGTGCGCATGGTGAATGCCCGCACCGCCATGAAGCACGGCATCCGCTTTATCCATCAGGAACTGAACCTCTGCCAGGACCTGAAGGTGTTTGAAAACATGTACCTGGCCCAGGAAATCAAGACGAAGAGCGGCCTGCTGGACAAACAAAAGATGGCGGACAACGCGAAAAAAGTGTTTGAGCGCATGCAGGTTGCTATCGACCCCTGGGAAACAGTGGAAAACCTGCAGACCGCTGACAAGCAGCTGGTAGAAATTGCCCGGGCGCTGCTGTTCAAGTGCGATTTAATCATCATGGATGAGCCGACCACCGCCTTAAGCGGCAAGGAAATCGACAACCTGTTCCATATCATGCGGCAATTGAAGCAGCAGGGCGTCAGCTTTATCTATATCTCCCACAAGATGCCCGAAATATTTGCCATCTGCGAAACCTACACCGTCCTTAGGGATGGCAAATTTGTGTCCTGCGGTGCCATCAAGGATGTGGACGAGGAAAGCATCACCCAGATGATGACGGGCAAAACCCTGCAGGACGGCGCTTTTTCCGCCCGGGTTTCTGCCGCCGGAACCAAGGTGGTGCTGGAAGCAAAAAACCTGTCCGGCCAGGGGTTTGAAGATGTTTCCTTTCAGCTGCGAAGGGGCGAAATTCTCGCCGTAACGGGGCTGCAATCCTCCGGCCGCGAGCAGCTGGCCGACGCCCTCTACGGCGTACAAGCCCACACCGGTGAAATTCTGGTGGAGGGCAAGCCCCTGAAGGGCTCCATCCGCGCCTTTTTAAGGCAGGGGGTGGCCATGGTGCCCCGCAACCGCAAGGAGCGCGGCATCCACAACGATTTAAGCATCTATGACAATTTGTCCATGGGGTATTTCAACACCCGCATGAAGGAGGGGCTAATCAGCCCCCAGAAAGAAAAAGCCCGTTACCTGCGCCAAAGAAAGGCTCTGGATATACGGGCAGACAATCCCCGCAACGTGATTTCCTCCCTCTCAGGGGGCAATCAGCAAAAGGTTATCCTGGGGCGCTGGCTGGAAACCGATGCCAATGTGCTGTTGTTTGACAACCCCACCCAGGGCATCGACGTGGGCAGCAAGTTTGAAATATATAACCTGATGCTGGCCCTGGCCAAGGAGGGCAAGGCCATCCTGTGCTTTTCGGCGGAGTTTCCCGAAATCCTCAAGGTGGCCGACCGGTGCCTGGTGATGTACAAGGGACACATCAGCGCCACACTGACAAGGGACGAAATGACGGAGGAAAGCCTCATGTACTATTCCACCGGACTTAACAGGGAGGTGCAGCATGCCTGAAGCCGCGCAACAAAAAAACCTGGATTTGAGAACCTTAGGCAAAAGGGCGCTGACCGACTACAGCTACCTGGTGTCCTTTATCCTGATTGTCATCATTGCCGTGGGGGTCAACCCCAACTTTTTCAGGTGGCGCAATGTCAGCAATATCTTTTTACAGTCCGCCACCACAACAGGGCTCATTGCCCTTGGGATGACCATGGTTATCTGCGCCGGGCAGATTGATATTTCCGTGGGCGCCCAGGTGGCCATTATCTCAGGCTTTGGCATCGAGGTGCTCAACGCCACCCGCAGCATCTGGCTGATGCTGCTGTTCTGCCTGGCATTTGGTGCCATCATCGGCACCTTCAATGGCCTGCTGGTGGCCAAGGGCCGCATGCCCGCCATGATTGCCACCCTGGCGGTGCAGACCAGCTGCCGCGCCATCATCAACCACTTTGGCCAGGGCGGCCCCTTCACCGTGGCAGGGGGCATTGCCACTGAACCCTTTTACGAGAGCTTCCGCCAGGTGGCCAACGGCAGCCTGAATATCCTGGGCTACCGCATCCCCTACCCCATGATTCTTTTTATCCTTATGGGGCTGCTCTTTGGCCTGATTATGCAGCGCACCAAGCTGGGCAAGCACATCTATGCCATTGGCTCCAACGAAGTGTCCGCCTCCCTGGCCGGCGTCAACGTGGATTTAACCAAGATTGCCGTATTCTCCATCACAGGCTTCATGTGCGGGCTGACGGCGTGGGTCTACTCTTCCAGGTTGATGGCGGTGGCCTCGGCCAACGCGGGCAACCTGTTTGAAATGGACGCCATTGCTGCCGTAGCCATCGGCGGCACCGCCATGTCCGGCGGCCGTGGCAAGGTTATCGGCAGCTTCCTGGGCGTGCTGATGTTTAAAATGATCAACAACACCTTGGTGGCCGCCAAGGTGCCCACCTTTTTAACGGGCGCCATTTCCGGCGCCATCATCATCATCGCCGTGCTGCTGCAAAGCCAGCGCGGAAGGAGGAAGTAAATGAAAAACCAACTGAATGTCGGCATCATCGGCTGCGGCCGCATCACCGAATTGCGCCACGCGCCGGAATATCAAAACAATCCCCGGGCCAGCATCGCAGGCTTTACCGACAGCCGGGATGAGCGGGCCAAGGAAATGGTCAAACTCTTTGGCGGCAAGGTGTACAAAACCCTGGAGGATATGCTGGCAGACGACAGCATCGACGCTGTCAGCGTCAATGTGGCCAACATCGCCCATGCCGAGGTGGCCATCAAAGCCCTTGACGCCGGCAAGCATGTGCTGCTGGAAAAGCCCATGGCCGTCACCCTCAAGGAGTGTGAGGACATTGTGGCCGCTGGCAAACGCAACAAAAAACTGGTCATGCTGGGGCACAACCAGCGCTTCGCCCGGGCCCATGTGAAGGCCAGAGACATGATACGCGGCGGCCTCATCGGCACCCCCCTGGCCTTTCGCACCACCTTTGGCCACAGCGGTCCCGAAAACTGGACAGGCAACAGCGACAGCTGGTTCATCCACAAAGACCGCGCCGCCTTTGGCGTGTTGGCAGACCTGGGCATCCACAAGACGGATTTGATCCACTTCCTGCTGGAAGACCCCATTGTGGAAGTCTCCGCCTTCCTGGGCACCCTGGACAAACGCTACCCCGACGGCGGCAAAATCGACCTGGAAGACAACGCCACCTGCCTGTACCGCACCCACGCCGGCGCCTTGGGCACCATGCACGTCAGCTGGACATTCAATTCCGGCGAAGATAATTCCACCCGCATCTATGGCACCAAGGGCGTGCTGCGCATGTATGACGACCCCAAGTATTCCCTCATCTTTGAGCCGGTGGAGGGCAAAGTAAAGCGCTACAAGCTGGACGAATTAACCAGCAACGAAGACCAGAACGCCGGCAAGGCAGCCAACACCGGCGTCATCGACGCCTTCGTCAGCGCCGTCCTGGACAATATCCACCCCGTCATCGACGGCGCCGAAGCCCTCAAAGCCATGCGCGTCATCTTCGCCGCCGCCGCCTCCGCCCGCAGCGGCAAAATGGTGAAGGTAAAGCAGGGGTAGGCGGGATGTAAGGGAATGGAGGGGGATAAGGAGTGGGGAAGGTAAAACAGAGCCATCTGGTTCCCCAAGCCAACCAATCCGCCGAACCCTCATCGGGTATACCACCTAGCCGCTATGCCGCCTAGCCTTCCATACCAGCCAAGCCACCGAGTCCCCCATCTTAACTGGTTCGATTGACAACACCTCTGGAATGGTGTATTTTTCGATGTGTAGCCCTACCGGGCTTTGTTGGGCTGTTTGCAGCGGATAAAGCGCCGAAACCATCCCCATACGGAGGATATCATGACAATCAATGCACAAGCACTCCCCATCAAACAGGAAAGAGCCAAGGACAAACTAACGATTGCCCACCTGCTGTTCCTGCTATTTTGGATCACCAAACCCTTTTACTTAAAAGCCTCCGGAACCATGCAAATTTCCGACGGCATCTTCGTCCTCTCCTTCTTTGCCTGGATCATCCAAAACAAATGGCGCGTCATCATCGATAAAAAAGATTTCTACTTTATCGGGTTTGTTGGATGTGTTTT
>CAYFSQ010000017.1:22680-31190 GCA_964345895.1 uncultured Oscillospiraceae bacterium | reverse complement strand
CGCAAAATGCGCTGCGCTGTTTTGCTGCGCTTGCAGGGTGGGGCTTTGCCCCACACCCCACCCAAGGGGGATGATCCCCCTTGGGAAACCCACAACTCTATATCTGCTCGAAGCGTCCGGTGAAGAACCTTAGCTGCTTAGGCTCGTAGGCCCATTTCAGCCCGCGGATGTCCCCCGCGTGCCTAAACAGATGTTTCACCGTATCCGCCACATAGTCCATATGGGCATAGGTATACACCCGCCGGGGAATGGTCAGCCGCACCGTCTCCAGCTTCGGCGCATGGTTCTCCCCCGTCCTCCTATCCCGCCCCGCTGACACAATGCCCCTTTCCATGCTGCGTACGCCGCCCTCAACATAAATCGCCGCTGCCAGCGCCTGGGCGGGAAACTGTTCCTGACTCAGGTGGGGACAAAACCGCCGGGCATCCACAAACACCGCATGGCCGCCCACCGGACGGATAATGGGCACCCCCGCCTCCAGCAACCTGTCGCCCAGGTACCGCACCTGCTTCACCCGGTGCTCGATATACGCTTCCTGCATGGCTTCCTCCAGCCCCACAGCCATGGCCTCCATGTCCCTGCCCGCCATGCCGCCATAGGAAGGCATGCCCTCAAACACCACCACCAGTTCCTTGGCGGCGGTATACAGCTCCTCATCATTCAAACACAGAAAACCGCCAATGTTGGTGATGCAATCCTTCTTGCCCGACATGGTACAGCCGTCAGCATAGCTGAACATCTCCTTCACAATGTCCGCAATGGGGGTGTCCTGATAGCCTTCTTCCCTTTCTCTGATAAAGTACGCATTTTCCACGCACCGGGTGGCATCCATGAACACCCTTATCCCCTTGCCCCGGCAGTACGCCGCCACCTCCCGCAGGTTTTCCATACTAACGGGCTGGCCGCCAGCCAGGTTCACCGTTACTGCCACGCACACATAGGCGATGTTCTCTGGCCCCACCTTGTCCACCAGGACCCGCAGCTTGCCTACATCCACATTGCCCTTAAAGTCCATCTCCTTTGCCGCATCGTGGGCTTCATCCACAATGATGTCATAAAATACGCCGCCATTGGCCTCCTGATGGTAGCGGGTGGTGGTAAAGTACATATTGCCCGGCACATACTGCCCCTCTTTGATGGCAATGCGGCTTAATATATTCTCTGCCCCGCGGCCCTGGTGGGTGGGCACAATATACCGGAAGCCAAACAGCCGCTGCACCGTTTTCTCCAGCCTGAAAAAGCTGCGGCTGCCGGCATAGGCCTCGTCCCCCTGCATCATGCCTGCCCACTGTTTGTCACTCATGGCATTGGTGCCCGAGTCGGTCAGCAGGTCAATGTACACATCCTCCGCGTGGAGCAGGAAGGTGTTGTAGCCTGCCTCCGCCATCAGGCGTTCACGCTGGGGCTTGGCAATCATCTTGATGGGCTCCACCGATTTAATGCGAAAAGGTTCCGCGGGATAACGCTGCAAATCCATGGTCGTTCCTCCTGATATGTCATTTGTTGTTTCTATTGTACGGGCTGCGCCGGAAGAAGGCAATAGAAAAAATACAAAATAAAAACATTATTTACAACCACGTTAAAAAAACGCCCCCAAAGAGGCGTCTTAGAGCATATGATATAGTCTTTTACTCCCGGGGCAGTTTATCCAGCAGCAGGGCAAAGTCCGGGATGTCCATTTCCTCTGCCCTGATGGTGTTGGAAAAGCCGCAGGCAGCCAGCATCTCCTCAGCCTCCGTCCGGGAAAGGCCGTACCCCGGCATCAGGTTGTTCAATAGGGTTTTTCTTTTCTTTGCAAAGGCCAGCCGCACCAGGCGGAAGAAGGCGGGCTGCCTCTCCACAGGCACCAGGGGCTGCTGCCTGAAGGGCATGTGCAGAAACACGCTGTCCACCTTGGGGGGCGGGGTAAAGCAATGGCTGGGCACGTTCAGCGCGATGCGCGGCTCCGCCTTCACCCTGATCAATATGGGCAGCGGCCCCCAGCCATCCTCTTTAGGCCCTGCCAGCACCCGCTGGCCCGCTTCCTTTTGCACCATCACGCTGACAGACAAAAGGGGCACTTCCAGATGGAAGAATGTTTCCAACAGCGGCGTTGTCAGGTAGTAGGGCAGGTTGGCCACCACCCGAAGGGGGGGCAGGGGTGCAAGCAGCTGCACAAGGTTTAATTTCTGCACATCGCTGTGCAGGATGTCTACATTGTTCAGGCCATCCAGCTTCAGCTTCAGGAAGGGCAGCAGCCTGTCATCCACCTCCACCGAAAGCAGCTGGCGGCAGCTTTGGGCGAGGAAGAAGGAAAGATCCCCCATGCCGGCGCCTACTTCAAACACGGCATCCTCCGGGGTGACCCCTGACACCGCCACAATGTCTGACAGAATTTGCTCGTCGCTTAAAAAGTTTTGTCCCAGTGCCTTGGCGTGCTGAAAGCCCTGCTTTTTCATGGCAGCAATTGGCGGCATTGCTGGATTACCTGGCCAGGGTTGTCGCTGCCGTAGATGCCCGAGCCCATCACCAGGCGGTTGGCGCCTAAACTGACGGCCAGCTGGGCATTGTCCCGGGTGATGCCCCCATCCACCGAGCGCACGCCATGAAAGCCCTTGTCCCTTAGGTAGCTCAGCTTATTCAGCATGTCCATCTGGATTTTTTGCCCGCCAAAGCCCGGTTCCACACTCATCACCAGCACCTGGTGAAGGTTGTTTAGGTAGGGGTCCAGCCGCTCTACAGGGGTGCCGGGGCGCAGGGACAGGCCGGGCTTGACCCCCAGGCTGCGGATGCTGTCCAGCACCTGGTGAATGTCCGCCTCAATCTCCACATGGATGGTAATCTCATCTGCCCCGCCTTTGGCAAAGGCCTCGATGTAGTCCTGGGGGTGGGTCATCATCAGGTGCACATCCAGCAGCGCCGTGGGAAACTTTTTACGCAGGGCACTGACCAGGTGGGGCCCAAAGGTTAAATTGGGCACAAAGTGGGCGTCCATCACGTCCACATGCAGGGCGGCGGCCCCGCCGTCCAGCACCCTTTGGACATCCTGCCCAAGGTTTAATACATCAGCCGCCAGAATGGACGGTGCAATCTCAATCATATCGTTCCCTCCAGTTTGTTCCAACTTCTTCAAGCAGCTGCTGGTAACGTTCCAGCCGCTGCCCATCCACCTCTCCCTCCAGGGCTGCCTGTTTGACGGCGCAGCCCGGCTCCTTCAGATGGTAGCAGGGGGAGAAGCGGCACTGCCCCAAAAAGGGGGCAAACTCCGGGTAATAATCGGGCAAGGATACAGGCTCCATCTTTTCAGGCGCTTCCAGCAGGCTGAACCCCGGCGTATCCAGGGCCGTGATGCCCCCCGAAGAAAGCAGGGAAGCGTGGCGGGTGGTCTGCCGCCCCCGCTGGATGCGGTGGCTGATGTGCCCTGTTTCAAGGTCCATATCAAGAAGCTTTGATAGCAGCGTGCTCTTGCCCACGCCGGATTGACCGGCAAAGCAGCACAGGCCGCCTTGCAGGGCTTGCTTTAACTGCTCCATCCCCTCCCCCGTGCGGGCGGACACCCCCAGCACCTGCACCTTGGCGTCCCGGTAGGTTTGCCGGGCAAAGGCCAGGGCATCCCCCTCCATGTCGCACTTGTTGATGATCAGCAGGGGCTTAAGGCATTGCATGTGGGCGCTTAGCAGCAGCTTGTCAATCAGCAGCCAGTCTGGCTGCGGGGCCGGCGCTGCCACCATGCACAGTTTTTCCACATTGGCCACAGGCGGGCGCAGAAAGATGCTGGCCCGGGGCAGAATCTCCTCCACCCAGCCGTGCTCCTCCTCCTGCCCGGGGGTAAACAGCACTTTATCCCCCACCAGGGGGGTCAGCTTCTGGCGGCGGAACTTCTTTTTCGCCCGCAGCACATAGTCTGTGCCTTGCTCATCCCGCACGGTATACAGCCCGCCGCGCCCTTCAATAATCTGTCCTTTTGTCATGGGGTGGGCTCGGTATTTTGCACGTATACAGCCAGCACCACTTCCAGGTTTTCATCCAGGGGCATCACCACTTCGCCCTTTTCGGGGAACTGGTCGGCCACCCGGCCAAACTGGGTGTTGTCCTGCACCGGTACTTCTTCCACCGACAGCTTGCTCATGGGCAGCCCGGCGTTTTGCAGCAGGCGCACGGCCTCCTCCCGGCTTTTGCCCACCATGTCGGGCACCGTCAATTGGCCGCCGGAAATGGTGACCTGGACAATTTCTCCGGTGTTAATCTTGGTGCCCGCAGCGGGCTGCTGGCTTAACACGGTGCCAGGGGCCGCCGGGTTCATTTCCCTGCGCACCACCAGCATGTTAAGGCCGATGCGCACCATGGCCTTGTCGGCATCTGCCTGCAACTGGCCCACCAATTTGGGCACCAATTGATCCACGGGGCCTAGGGAAACGGTCAATAAGATGGTTTCCCCCCGGCGCATTTTATAGCCTAGGTCGTGGGATTGTAAAATAACGGTGCCTGCCGGGGCAGAGCTGTTTTGCCGCACCACCTCAGGCTTTAGCCGCGCCCGGATGGCAATGCGCAGGGCTTCCTCTTCCTTTTCGCCCAGCAGGTAGGGCGCTTCCGTTGTGTTAACCACCCTTTGGTAGATGGCCACCGAACCAAAGGCCAGGGTGCCCAGCACAATCAGGGCAACGGCCAGGGTGGTCAGTTTCTGCCAGCGCATGCGCTTCTTCTGCTGCTTTTTATCCCCCTGCTGGGGGGGCACCTCGAATACGGGGGTGTCCCGGGTGTTTTCCTTTTCGGGGAACTGCAGGGCGCTTTTCACCGCCTGGGCCATGTCCAGCGCCGAGCGGTACCGATCCTGGGGGTTTTTCTCCAGCGCCTTCATCACCACGCTCTCAATGGCGGGGGACACATCGGGGTTCAGTTCCCGCAGCGGGCGGGGCTTTTGCTGGATATGCTGCAGGGCAATGGTAACGGGCTTTTCCCCGTCAAAGGGCACCTTGCCCGTCAATAGTTCATAGAACACTACGCCTACGGAGTACAGGTCGCTGGCGGTGGTGGCCACATCACCCCGGGCCTGTTCGGGAGAAAAATAGTGCACCGAACCCATGACGGTGTCCTTTTTGTCCTTGATTTCGGTGCCGGAGCCCACCATGCGGGCAATGCCAAAGTCCGACACCTTGATGTAGCCCCGCTGGTCTACCAATATGTTCTGGGGCTTGATGTCCCTGTGGATGATGTTAGCAGCATGGGCATGCTGCAAAGCAGAAAGGATGCGGATGACAATCTGGGAGGCTACATCCTCGGGCAGCCTGCCCCGCTCCCGGACGATGTCCTTTAAGGTTTTGCCGTTGACATACTCGATCACGATGTACAGGTTGCTGGCATCGTCCCCCACATCCAGGAGGTTGACAATGTTGTGGTGGCTCATCTTGCTGGCTGCCGTGGCTTCCCGCTGGAAAAAGGCCACAAAGTCCGGGTTGTCGTGAAACTCGGGGCGCAGGAACTTCACCGCCACATCGTGACCGGTGCGCAAATCCCGGGCGCGGAACACCAGCGCCATGCCCCCTTCGCCAATCTTCTCCAGCAGCTGGTAGCGATCCGCCAGTTTCTTACCGATCATGCCTCTACCTCCAGCAAAATCAGCGTGATGTTATCCCGCCCGCCCATGTCCAAAGCGGTGTTGAGCAGGCAATCGGCGGCGTCGGATAAATCAGGGGTGGATAAAATATCCCGCAAACGGGGTGCCTTGATGTATTCCGTCAGCCCGTCGGTGCACAGCAGCCACCTGTCCCCCGGCTGCCTGTCTGGCCAGGTGATGTCGGCATGGATGTTCTTGTTGGTGCCCACCGCCCGGGTAATCACGTTGCGGTAGGGGTATTCGTCTGCCTGTTCGGGGGCCAATACGCCATCCCGCACCAACTCCGCCACCAGGGAATGGTCGGTGGACATCTGGGTCAGGGTGCCTTGGCGCATCAGGTAACAGCGGCTGTCCCCCACATGGCCCAGGTAAAACCCCTCATCGCTTTGCCACAGCACCGTCAAGGTGGTGCCCATGCCGCTGATGTCCTCTTCCTGCCGCTGGCGGGCAAAAATCTCCCTGTTGGCGCGGATAAAACTTTTGCGCAGGGTGTCCTCGTTGGGGGTATGGTCCTTCAGATCCGCCTGGATGGCTTGCAGCGCCATCTGGCTGGCCACATGGCCCCCCTTGTGGCCCCCCATGCCATCGGCCACAGCGTATACGGGGTAGGGCCCCTCTACTACCAGAAAAGAATCCTGGTTGTTGGCCATGACATTGCCGATATCCGTTCTGGTAACGATTTTCAACCTTGCTCCTCCATGTTGGGTAATTTTAGTACCCGGCGGCGCAGCTGCCCGCAGGCACCCTGAATATCGCTGCCCATCTCCCGGCGGATGGTGGCAGAAATATGGTTCTTTTCCAGCTCCGCCAGGAAGGCTTCCGCCTTCTTGCGGCTGACGCCCCGCAGGTCCCGCTCCTTCACGTCGTTTAAGGGGATGAGGTTGACATGGCTCTGCAGGCCCCGAAGCAGCTGGGACAGCTTTTTCGCGTGGCTAGTTTCACTGTTGACCCCCTCGATGAGGGCATACTCAAACACGATGCGGCGGCCCGTTTCCTCCACCCAGTTGCGGCAGGCAGCCATCAATTGATCCATGGACCAGGCTTTGGCAATGGGCATAATCTGAAGCCGCGTCTCATCATCGGGCGCGTGGAGAGATACCGACAGGGTAACAGGCAGCTTTTCCTTGGCCAGGTCGTACATTTTATCTACAATGCCGCAGGTGCTCAGGCTGATGCGCCGGGGGCTGATGTTCAACCCATCGGGATGCCCTGCCAGGCGCAAAAAGCGCACCACCTGGTCGTAGTTGTCAAGGGGCTCGCCGCTGCCCATCAATACAATGTTATGCACCCCTTCGCCCTGCAGCTCCCGGTTGACGGCCAGCACCTCCCCCAGCATTTCGGCGGCGGTCAGGTTGCGGATGCAGCCCTCCAGGGTGCTGGCACAAAAGGCACAGCCCATCTTGCACCCCACCTGGGTGGAGATGCACAGCGTCAGCCCATGCTTGTAGCGCATCAGCACCCCCTCCACGGCATGGCCGTCGGGGAAGGTGTACAGGTACTTTTCCGTACCATCCGCCTGGGACACCTGGCGGTGGGTTATGCGGGCAGGCTGGGCCACATAGGCGCTTTTCAGTTCCTCCAGCATGGCCTTGGGCAAATTGGACATATCGTCAAAATCCGCCCCTTTGTGCAGCCAGGAAAACAGCTGCTTTGCCCGGTAGGCAGGGTAGCCTCTGCCCTTGATTTCTTCAGCCAATTCCTCTGGAAACAGGTTTAACAGCTGGAGATCAGACATCCGTACTCCTTACCATGCGGGCAATGAAAAAGCCCTCTACCGGGTCCACCCCGGGCAGCAGCTGCAAGCCGTGCTCGCCATAGGCATCCCGAAACCGCTGGGGAATGCTCTCGGGCAGGGGGGCCATGGAAAACTCGGGATGGCGGGCTAAGAAGGCCGCCACCTGCTGGGCATTTTCCTCCGGCAGCACGCTGCATGTGGAATATACAAAGGTGCCACCGGGCTTTAGGTACCGGCACACCACGTCCATCATGTCGGCCTGCATCTTGCTCAGCTCCTGTATGCCTTCTTCCGTAACACGGTACTTGGCATCGGGCTTATCATGGAAAACACCGCTGCCTGAGCAGGGCGCATCCAGCAGCACGCCATCCATTGTCTGGTCGTACTGTTCGCGGTGCTGCAGCACATCGCGCATCATGGGGCGCACATTGTAAAGCCGCAGCCTTTCTGCCATGGCGTTCAGCAGCTCCACCCGGTGCTCGTGCTTGTCCCACGCCTGGACCCGGCCGGTGCCCTGCATCTGTTCGGCCATGTAGGCGGTCTTGCCGCCGGGGGCGGCGCAGCAGTCCAGCACCGTCATGCCCCGCTTTACCTGCATGCTTTCAGCGGCCAGCATGCTGCTTTCCCCCTGGATGCTGTACAGGCCCTTGATGTAGTCGCTGTCGGCGGCAATATCCCCCGCCCCAGAGACATACCAGGCGGTGGGCAGCAGCCCCTTTTCCACCCGCCAATCCTTGGTGGCAAGCAGTTTTTCAAAGGCTTCCAGGGTGGTCAGCATCAGGTTGGGGCGCAGGGTGATGGAGCGGTTCTTGTTGCCCCGGATGATGGCTTCCGCCTTTTCTTCGCCGTAGGCAGCAATCAGCTTTTCTACCACAAACTCCGGCATGGAATGCATGATGGACAGGTACTTGACCAGCCCTTCATCCCGCAGGGGCCAGAGGATGTCCCCCTGCCCGCGCAGCAGGTTGCGCAGCACGCCGTTGACAAAGCCCGTCAGCCCTTCAAAGCCCCGGGCACGGGCCATCTTCACCGCTTCGTTCACCACGGCGCTCTCGGGCACCCTGTCCATAAAGAAGAACTGGGCGGTGCTCAGGCGCAGCAGGTTGCGGATGCTGGCGTCCACCTTGTCCTCTTCCTTAAGGAAAAAGGCCAGGGCATGGTCGATATAGATCAGGTTTTCCA
>CAYFSQ010000017.1:0-22580 GCA_964345895.1 uncultured Oscillospiraceae bacterium | reverse complement strand
CTGCTGTCCCGGTTGAAGGGCCTCCCCTCGCCATCTGTTTGAGGCGCTGGACGGCCATAGGGGCCTCTGCCCTCGCCGCCAGCGGGCCTGGCGTCCCGGTTAAAGGGTTTGCGCTCGCCAAAGCCGGGCTTGCCGTCCCGGTTGAAAGGCTTGCGGTCACCAAAACCGGGCTTGCTGTCCCGGTTAAAGGGCTTGCGCTCGCCCTCGGCGCTGGGCGCTGGACGGCCGTAAGGGCCTCTGCCCTCGCCGCCGGCAGGCCTTGCATCCCGATTGAAGGGTTTACGGTCACCAAAGCCGGGCTTGCTATCCCGGTTAAAGGGCTTGCGGTTGCCAAACCCTGGCTTGCCGTCCCGGTTAAAAGGTTTACGTTCACCATCCGCTTGAGGCGCCGGACGGCCGTAAGAGCCTCTGCCCTCACCGCTGGCGGGCCTTGCATCCCGGTTAAAGGGTTTGCGGTCGCCAAAGCCGGGCTTGCCGTCTCGGTTGAAGGGCTTGCGGTCGCCAAAGCCGGGTTTGCCGTCCCGGTTGAAGGGTTTGCGGTCTCCAGACTGGGGTTTGCCCTGGGGTTTTCCATTCCTGTCGCGATTAAAATCCGCCATATTTCCTCACATTTCCTGTAAAAGGGTGTCAAGGGGCAGCGCATGGCCCCGCAGATAATCCTGCGCCCGCATCGCTTTGCCCCCCTGGGCTTGCACCTGTTTGACGCGCACAGCGCCGTCCCCCGCCTGAATCAGTAGGCCCTGCTTGCCATCGGCCTGCAGCACCTGGCCGGGCTTTGCCCCTTCTCTGCCCGCTTCCGCCGATGCCTCCAGAATCTTCAGCACCCCATGGGGGGATTGGGTATAGGCGCTGGGCCAGGGGTACAGCCCCCGCGCCAGGTTGACAATGTCCCTGGCAGGCATTGTCCAATCCACCTGCCCCATGTCTTTTTTCAGCATGGGGTGGTAGCTCATGTCCTGCTCATTCTGGGGAGTTCGGGGGCAATCCCCCTTTTCCAGCCGCCTGATGGTATCCACCAGCAGCTTGGCGCCTATGTCTGCCAGGCGCAGGGTCAGCCCCTGAGCCGTTTCTTCAGGGCCAATGGGGGTGTCGGCCTTCAGCAGGATGTCCCCCGTGTCGATGCCCTGGTCGGTCATCATGGTGGTGACACCCGTAAGGGTTTCGCCGTTAATCAGGCACCAGTTAACGGGGGCGCTGCCCCGGTACTTGGGCAGCAGCGACGCATGGACATTGACGGTGCCAAGGCGAGGCACGTCCAGCACCTCCTGGGAGAGGATCTGGCCAAAGGCCGCTGTGACGCACAGGTCAGGGTTCAATGCCTTTAAATCTTCCAGCCCTTCGGTGCGGATGCGCCGGGGCTGAAACACGGGAATATCATACTTAAGCGCCAGCTGCTTCACTTCGCTCATCTGCATTTTTCCGCCCCGGCCCTTGGGTTTGTCCGGCTGGGTAAATACCCCCACCACATCATAGCCCGCGTCCAGAAGTGCCTGAAGGCTTTGGGCCCCGTACTGGGGGGTACCCATGAAGACGATGCGCAGGCTCACACCTCCGCCTCCTCTTCCTCGTCATCGTCGAACACTTCGTGCTCCATCTTGTCTACATAGAGGACGCCGTTTAAATGGTCAATCTCGTGCTGCAGGCAGCGGCCCAGCAGGCCGTCCCCCTCGATTTCGAACCACTCGCCTTTGCGGTCCTGGGCCTTTACCTTGACCTTTTCAGGCCGCACCACAAAGCCCCGACGGCCGGGCACCGAGAGGCAGCCCTCCACCATGCCGATTTCCCCTTCTGCTGATACGATTTCGGGGTTAATCAGCTCCACCAGGCCATCGCCCACGTCCAGCACCACAATGCGGCGGCGGATGCCCACCTGGGGGGCAGCCAGGCCCACGCCGTTTTCCCGGTACATGGTTTCCGCCATGTCCCGCAGCACCAGCTGCAGGCGAATGTTGTTAAATTTGGTAACAGGGTTGGCCTGGCCGCGCAGCACAGGCTCTCCAATGGTCATTACTTGTTTAAACATGTTCCTCCTTAGGCAAGGGACGGGGGGTTGACCTCCAGAAACACCGGGCAGGGCCAGGGTTGTCCGGCCAGGTCGTTCAAAAAGGCAATCAACTCTTCCGAATCCCTATGGTTGATAATTTTCAGCAACACCTGGGCACGGCTGTAGCCCATCAGGCGCTTGATGGGGGCGTCATCCTCCCGGAAGAAGAGCACCCGCTTTTTCAGCGTCGGCTTTTGCAGCAGCATCTCCTTGATGCCCTGATACAGCTGCCCACTGGTGTCCCGGGCGGTTTTTTCGTCCTTCGCCTGGCACAAAAGGCGCACCAGCATGGTAAAGGGGGGATACAAATCCCGCCTGCGCCGGGCAAACTCGGTGGTGAAAAAGCTGCGGTAGTCCTGGCTGGCGGCGGCAGCAATGGCGTAATGTTCAGGCTTGTAGGACTGGATGATCACTTCCCCCGGCATATCGGCGCGCCCGGCGCGGCCTGCCACCTGGGTTAACAGCTGAAAGGTACGCTCCGCCGCGCGGAAATCGGGCATGTTGACGGATATATCCGCCATCACCGCCCCCACCAGGGTAACCTGGGGAAAATCCAGCCCCTTGGTAATCATCTGGGTGCCCACCATAATCCGGGCCTTGCCCGAGCGGAAGCGGCCCAGCAGCTCCCGGTGGGCATCCTTGCCCTGGGTGTTGTCAAAATCCATGCGGACGGTGCCAATGTCGGGGTAGAGTTTTTTGACCTCTTCCTCCACCCTTTGGGTGCCCACGCCTACGGTTTTCAGGTACCGGCTGCCGCACTCGGGGCAGGTGGCGGGCATGTCCTCCCGGGCACCGCAGTAGTGGCAGTGCAGCTTTCTGTCCGCCTGGTGCCAGGTGTAGGCAATGTCGCAGGCTTTGCACTGCAGGGTATGGCCGCACTTGCGGCACACCACCGAGGAAGAATACCCCCTGCGGTTGACAAACAGCATGGCCTGCTGGCCGCTTTTGATGCACCTGTCCAGGCTCTCCAGCAGCTGATAAGAGAACATACCCTTGTTTCCCAGCCGCAACTCTTCCCGCATGTCCACAATGGTAACCTGGGGCAGGGGGCGGTTGTTGACGCGGCGCAGCATCTCCAGCAGCATATAATCGCCCTTTTCCGCCTTGGCAAAGGACAGGATGCTGGGGGTGGCGCTGGCCAGCAGCAGGGCAGCGCCCTCGCGCCGGGCACGGCTTTCTGCTACCTCCCGGGCGTCGTAGCTGGGGGCATGCTCGGAAAAATAGCTCTGCTCGTGCTCTTCATCCACGATGAAGATACCGGGGCTTTGCACCGGGGCAAATATGGCAGAGCGGGCGCCGATAACCACCCGGGCCTGTCCCATGCGGATGCGCCGCCACTCGTCGTACTTTTCGCCGGCAGACAAGCGGGAATGCAGCACCGCTGCCACATCGCCAAAGCGTCCCCTGAACCAGGAGACAATCTGGGGCGTCAGCACGATTTCCGGCACCAGCACCACGGCGCTTTTGCCCATCTTCAGGCATTGCCTGACCGCCTGGATGTACACCTCCGTCTTGCCGCTGCCTGTAACGCCATGGAGCAGGAAACTGCCCTCACCCTTTTGAAGGGCCGGCAGTATTTCGCTAAGAACCTCCTGCTGGCCAGGCGTTAAAAGGGGATCCTTTTCCATGACGACGGGGCCTTTGAAGGGGGAGCGCAGCACCTCTTCATCGAGGATTTCCACCACGCCCTGTTCTTGTAGCACCTTCAGTGCTGCAAGGGGATCCCGCACCAGCACCTTCAGATCGCTGACGGGATGGATTTCGCCATCGGACAGTAAATCAATCAGCAGCCTGCGCTTGGGGGAGCGGCTCTGGTTGTCCCGGGCCTCTTGCAGTTGCTGCCCTTCCACCAGCAGCCGCGCTGTTTTCTGGGTTTTGGCCTTGATGCGGCCGCCGCGCATCTGGGCAGGCAGCATCAGGCGCAAGGTGGCAGCCAGAGGGCAGTGGGCCTTGATGGCCATTTCCTTGGCCAGGGCCACCAGGTCGGGCAGGATGGCGGGGTAGTCGTCCAGGGGCTTAATAACCGGGCGCACCCGGTGCTCCTCGATGCCCGCCTCGTTTTTTAATTCCAGCACAATGCCTTCGATGCTGCGGGGGCCAAAGGGCACCAGCACCCGAACGCCGGGGGACAGCGCCATGCCCTGGGGTACCCCGTAGGTAAAGCGGCGGTCCACCTGGGCGTTGGCAATATCGACAATAACCTCGCAGTAACCCATCATGCCTTCAGGTGCGGTTCCTTCAGCAGCAGGGCACGGCTTAGCAGCCTGTCGGCCACCTCGGCCTTGGACATCTTAGGCAGCGCTTCCAGGGTTGTTTGGGTAACAAAGGTGACGATGTTGGTGTCCACACCAAAGCCCGCGCCGGGCTGGGTGACATCGTTGAGGACAATCATGTCCAGATTCTTTTTAGCAAGCTTTGCCCGGGCGTTGTCCAGCAGGTTCTCCGTTTCGGCGGCAAAACCGATGAGGATTTGCCCCGGCTGCTTCTCTTCCCCCACCGCCTTGGCCACATCGGGGGTGGACATCAGGGACAATTGCAGGGTATCCCGCCCCTGCTTCTTTATTTTTTCGTCTGAAACGCTCAGCGGCGTAAAGTCTGCCGGAGCGGCCGCCTGGATGATGATGTCCTGCTTCTTTGCGCGCAGCATCATGGCATCGTACAGCTCCTTGGTGGACTGGATGGACACCACGTCCACATCGGGTTTTTCAATGCTGGTGGGGCCTGTAATCAGGGTTACCTTTGCCCCGCGCCTTCTGGCGGCCTCGGCAATGGCATAGCCCATGCGGCCGGAAGAATGGTTGCTTAAAAAGCGCACAGGATCCAGCTTTTCCCGGGTGGGGCCGGCGGTTACCAGCACATTCAACCCCTGCATATCCTGGGGCGCAGACAGCAAGCGGACAACGGTGTCCACAATGGTTTCCGGCTCGCTCATGCGGCCGGCACCCACGTCGCCGCAGGCCAGCATGCCCCCTTCGGGGCCCACCACCTGGGCGCCCCTTTGCTTGAGGGTTTCCAGGTTCTGCTGGGTTGCCGGGTGCTGCCACATCTGGGTGTTCATGGCAGGGGCAATCAGCAGCGGTGCCTTGGTGGCCAGCAGGGTGGTGGTCAGCATATCGTCGGCAATGCCCTGGGCCATTTTCGCCAGGATGTTGGCGGTGGCCGGGGCAATTAAAAACAGATCCGCCTTTTTGGCCAGGGCGATATGCTCCACCTCCCAATATTCGATGGAGGCAAAGGTATCGGTGGTCACCGGGCGGCGGCTTAGTGTCTGAAAGGTTAAGGGCGCAACAAACTGGCAGGCGCTTTTTGTCATGATAACATCCACATTGGCGCCCTGCTTGATGAGGCGGGAGACAATGTCGCAGCTTTTATAGGCCGCAATGCCCCCCGTTACGCCCAGCACAATGTTTTTGCCCTGCAGCGGGGTCATCTTACTCCACCGCGCCCATCTTGCGGTGGGCGGTAATCAGGCCCCGGTTGATTTCATCAATGGCGATGGCGATGGGCTTTTTTTCCTTGGGGTCCACCAGGGGCTGGGCGCCGTCCACCAGTTCCCGGGTGCGCTTGGAAACCTCCACCACCAGGGTGTAGGTGCTGGGGGTCTTTTCGTTCAGTTCTTCAACGCTGGGTTTGTTAATAGCCATGGTATCCTCCTAAAATCAATTGTCCTCAATCTGGGGGAAGTAGCGGGTGGTCCGCTGTTTTTCCGCCGCGACGATGTGGTAAAGCTGTTCGTACGCCATGTCGATATGGTCGTTGATAACCACGTATTGGTAGCGGTGCAGCTGCTTCACCTCGCCCCTTGCATTGCCCAGACGCTTCTGGATTTCCTTGGGGTCGTCGGTGTTGCGGGTGTGCAGCCGCACGCGCAGGGCCTCATAGCTGGGGGGCAGGATGAAGATGGACACGCAGTCGGGCTTTTGCTCCATCACGCTGATGGCGCCCTGGGGATCCACGTCCAGCAGGATGTTCTCCCCTTTTTCGATGCTCTCTTCAATGGGTTGCTTCAAGGTGCCGTAGCGGTGGCCGTGCACCGTGGCATGCTCCAGAAAAGCGCCTTGGCTCAGCAGTTCATCGTACTGTTTGTCCGTCATGAAATGGTAGTGCACACCATCCATTTCTCCTTCCCGGGGTGCCCTTGTGGTGGCGCTGACGGAAAAATGGATGCTGGTGTCGTTTTCAAACAACCTTTCGCACAGCGTCCCCTTACCCGTGCCCGAGGGGCCGGAGATCACAATCAGCATGCCCTTGCGGTGTTCAATCATGGCTGGCTCCTTCCTGCACACGGCCTGCCAGGGTTTCGGGCTGCAGGGCGGAGAGTATAATGGTGCCCGAATCCATAATCAGCACAGCGCGCATGCGCCGGCCGGCGGTGGCGTCCACCAGGGTTTTGCCTTCCCGGGCATCCTGCACCAGGCGGCGTATGGGGGCGGAATCAGGGTTGACGATGGCAACAAGCCGGGAAGCGGCCACCATGTTGCCAAAACCTACGTTGACCATCTGCATGAAACTACTCCACGTTTTGTATTTGCTCGCGCAGTTTTTCAATATCGCTCTTAAGCTCCACCGCCATGCCCGTCATGCCGGAATCCTGGGACTTGGAGGCAATGGTGTTCACCTCGCGGTTCAGCTCCTGTACAAGAAAGTCCATCCGGCGGCCAATGTCCCCCGGTTCTAAAAACATGTCGCGCAACTGGGCAATGTGGGAACGAAGGCGGCTTAATTCCTCATCCACGGCGCAGCGGTCGGCCAGCAGGGCAGCCTCCTGGGCGATGCGGCTTAAATCAGCGCCTTGAATGCTTAACTCCTGAAGGCGGTTTTCGATGCGCTCCTTGGCACGCTGGGGCATATCCCCCGCCACGCTTTCAATCAGGTTCACCCGGGCCTCCGCCCGGCCCAGGATGGCGGTTAAATCTTCCTTCAGGTTGTCGCCCTCTGCCTTGCGCATGGCCACCACCTGGGCAAAGGCCTCTGCCAGAGCGCTTTGGGCCAGGGCGCGCACGGCGTCCTGATCCTCCTCCTGCTCGGTGATGGTGATGACATCGGGCAGCTTGGCCAGCTGGGACAGCTTGATGTCGTCCTTGACGCCGGTTTTCTTGCTCAACTTGCGCAAGGCTTCCAGGTAGTGGCTGGCAAGGGCAGTATCGGCCTGCACCCGGCGGGCATCCTGCCGCGTGTTGCGGTAGGACAGGGTAATATCGGCATGGCCCCGGCGCAAAAATTCTGCAGCTTGAGCCCGTACCTCGTTCTCTAAAAAGTTCAGCCCACGGGGCAGGCGCAGGGATAGATCCAAAAAGCGGTGGTTGACGGTGCGTACCTCAGCCACGATCTCCCGTCCGTCGGCCTGCATCACCGCACGGCCGTAACCCGTCATACTGTACACAGTTTCTCCCCCTCTCGTGAACATTTATTATACCACATCTATTGATGGGTGGAAAGATAACCCTTCATAAAAACGCCCCTGCCCGGGATAATATCAGAATAACGAAAAGAAAGAGGGCTGCCGCGTATATAGCACGGCAGCCCAGAAAGAAGGAGGAGAAACGGACAATGTTGGTGGGGACGCTGGTTTTGCTTCAGCGCGTCCCAAGGTAGACAGCAACGATGAGGGCGACAACCAGCAGGCCGATGATGATATCCAGTGCCCATACAGGCAGCTTGACCTTGTCGTACATGCGTTCCTTAAAGCCCTTTTGCGGCTCGGGAGACAGGCCCTTGTCGTTGTGATCAGACATATTATTTCTTGGCCAGGTACTTGCGCAGGTCCAGGGCAACAGCAATGATGATAACCAAGCCCTGCACAATGTAGGTGTAGTCACTCTTTAAGCCCATGAACTGCATGGCAATTTTAAGGACTTCAAAGACCAGTACGCCGATGAGGATGCCGGACACCTTGCCGACGCCGCCGTTGACGGAGACGCCGCCGATGGTACAGCCCGCAATGGCTTCCAGTTCGTAGCCCATGGCGGTGTTAACGGAAGCGCCGCCCGACTTGGCCGCCAGCAGGAAGCCGCACAGGCCGTAGAGCATGGCTGCCAGGGTGTAGATGCGCACCTTGGTACGGTTGACATTGATGCCCGCCACTTCCGCAGCGGCCTCGTTGCCGCCGATGGCGTACATGTACTTGCCATGGCGCATCTTGTTGTACAGCACCCACATGAAGATACCCACGGCCAGAGCAATCAGGGCAATGTAGGACACGATGGGGTTGCCGATGTAGCCAGTGGCCAGGGTGGTAAAATCCCTGCGCAGGCTGCCGATGGGCTGAGCGCCGGTGGACACCAGGGCGATGCCGTACACCAGGGTCTGCATGCCCAGGGTGGCGATGAAGGGGGGCACCTTGAAGAAAGCAACGACAGAGCCGTTGATGGCGCCAATCAAGGCACAGACAGCCAGCACAGCCAGCAGCACCACGAACACGGGCAGCTCAGGCAGGCCGGGAATCATGCGGTTAACATAGTCGGAGCGCTGCAGCATGATGGCAGCCATACAGGCAGCAAAGCCTGCTACGCGGCCGGCGGACAGGTCAGTGCCCTTGGTAATCAAACAGCCCGACACGCCCACGGCGATGATGAAACGGACGGCTGTATTGCCTAAAAGGTTGCGGATGTTGCTCTCGCCCAAAAAGTTAGGGCGCAGGATGGAAACCACCACCGCCAGGATAAAGATACCCAGGATGATCACGTTGTCCATCAGCAGTTTGCCGACTTTTTTTCCCATGGATTGTTCGTTTGCTACAGACTGCATAAATTCAGCTCCTCCGCTTACTCAAATTGTGTGGCCAATGCCATGATGTTTTCCTGGGTGGCGTCTTCGCTGCCGATTTCCCCCGTCTTGCGGCCGTCGCACATAACCAGAATACGGTCGCTCATGCCGATAAGCTCAGGCAGTTCAGAAGAAATCATGATGATGGACTTACCCTGGGCCGCAAGGCTGGCAATGATGGTATAGATTTCAAACTTTGCGCCTACATCGATGCCGCGGGTGGGCTCATCCAGAATGAGGATGTCCGGGTCGTTGGCCAGCCAGCGGGAGATCAGCACCTTCTGCTGGTTGCCGCCGGACAGGGAAGCGATGGGCGTTTTAATGGAAGGCGTCTTGATGGACAGCTTGGCTACATTTTCTTTTACCAGTTCCGCAATCTTCTTTTCGTTGAGGAACAGTCCGCCTTCCACATACCTGTCCAGGCTGGCGACGGAAACATTGTCGCTAACAGGCAGGATGCCGAAAATACCGGTGGCGCGGCGGTCTTCCGTCAGCATGGCGATGGAGCGCTGGATGGCGTCCCGGGGGCGGGAAATCTTCAGCGGCTTGCCCTGGTAGTAGACAACGCCCTCGGTCAGGGAGCGGACGCCGAAAATACCTTCCATCAGCTCGGTGCGCTGGGCGCCTACCAAGCCGGCAACGCCCAGAATCTCACCCTTGCGGATGTTGAAAGAAACCTTCCGGAAGGAACGGGGGTTGATGGAGGTAAAGTTCTCCACCTCGAAAATAACTTCGCCGGGCACATTGGTGCGGGGCGGATACAGATTGGTCAGCTCGCGGCCCACCATCTGGGTAATGATCTTGTCAGTGGTCAAATCCTTGGAGTCCCATGTGCCGATGTACTTGCCATCGCGCATGATGGTAACCTCGTCGGAAATGCGCAGAATTTCGTCCATCTTGTGGCTGATGTAGACGATGGACACGCCTTCGGACTTCAATTTGTTGATGATTTCAAACAGCGCTTCCACTTCCCGCTGGGAAAGGGAGCTGGTGGGCTCGTCTAAGATGAGCACCTTGCAGTCCGCCGAAACCGCCTTGGCGATTTCCACCAACTGCATCTGGGACACGCTGAGGCTGCCCAGCTTGTGCCGGGGGTTGAAGGGCATGTTGACCTTCTCAAGCAGTTCTTCCGTCTGCTGGTACATTTTCTCATGGTCCACCGTAGGGAGAAAGCCCAGCAGTTTTTTCATGGGGTAGCGCCCCACATAGATGTTTTCCGCGACAGAGCGCTCGGTGATGGGCTGCAACTCCTGGTGCACCATGGCGATGCCAAGGTTCAGCGCGTGCAGAGGGTTGGAAATGTTTACCTTCTGCCCTTCGTAAAAAATCTCCCCTTCGTCCATCTTGTAGATGCCGAACATGCACTTCATCAGCGTGGATTTACCAGCACCATTTTCGCCCATCAGGGCATGGACGGTACCGGGCCGCAGCTGCAATTGTACATTGTCCAGCGCCTTGACACCGGGGAAGGACTTGGAAACGCCGTGCATCTCCAGACGATACTCACTCATGCAAGAGCCTCCTGCCGAAATACAAAAGAAACATAGAAATGTTTAGAAAAAGGTGCGCGCGCTTGGGGCGCGCGCACCTTGATGGTACTCTTACTTCGCGGCGAATTCCGCGGCGTTTTCAGAGGTGACTTTCACGTAGTCAACAGTGTAGTTCTTTTCGAGGGCTTCACCGGCGGCGGCTTTGACAGCAACGTCGCCCGCGGTGTGGCTCTGGCCGATGTGGTCGTTGAGCACGGTGCCGGTTACGCGGCCTTCCATGACCAGCTGAACAACTTCGGGCAGGGCGTCAACGCCAACCAGGTAGATGTCTTTGCCAACGGTGCGGCCGGCGGCTTCGATGGACTGCAGAGCGCCCAGGGCCATGCCGTCGTTGTTGCAGAAGATAACGTCGATTTCATTGCCGAACTGAGCCAGAGCGGTGGCGGACAGTTCCTGGCCCTTTTCCTGGGCCCAGTCGCCGCGCTGTTCGAACAGTTTGTTAACCTTCAGGCCGGCGTCTTCCAGGGCCTTGATGGAGAATTCGGTGCGGTACTGAGCATCCACGTTCTCGGGATCGCCAACGATCATGACATAGTCCACAGTGCCGTTGCCGTTGTAGTCGCCCTTGTTCTCGGTGGCGGCAATGATTTCACCCTGGAAGGTGCCGCTCTGACGAGCATCGGCGCCAACGTAGGCGATTTTGTCCCAAAGCTGCATGTCTTCGGCGGTGGGCTCACGGTTGATGAACACGGTGGGGATGCCGGCGGCTTTCACCAGGTCGATGACGGTGGCGGCGGCGCTGGACTGCACCAGGTTGACGATGAGGACGTCGACCTTGTCAGCGATGAAGGAGTTAATCTGGTTGGTCTGCTCGGCCTGGTCATTTTTGCCGTCAACGACGGTGACTTCGTGGCCCATTTCGGTCAGATACTTTTCCAGTTCGGTGCGGTAGAGGGTCATGAAGTTGTCGTCGTATTTGTAGATGCAAACGCCAATCTTCAGGGGTTTGGTTTCGGCGGTGGCGACGGACGCGAGGCCCAGCACCATGGTCAGAACCAGCAGGATGGATAACAGTTTCTTCATAGTAGACTCTCCTTGTTTGTATTGTGGCAGCATTGCTGCTCAGGTGTTTGTAGTATACGGTATCATTTCGGACAAGTAAAGGGGAATAATTCTATAAAAGTATGGAAATCCTCCTATCCCCTGTAAAAGGGGATGTTGACAGAAGGCATTGCGGCAGGGATAATAATGTAGAGGTGAAACATGTATACGCTTTTATTGATCGACGATGAGCCGGAAATCCGCGTTGGTTTGCGGGAGGTTATCTCCTTTGAGGAGTATGGCTTTGAAGTGGTGGGGGAAGCTGCCAACGGCCTGGAGGGCATCCAGAAGGCGGAGGAACTGCGCCCCGATTTGATTATTACCGACATCCGCATGCCGCTGATGGATGGGCTTACCATGTGCGCGGAAATCCGCAAGGTGCTGCCCGCCACCCAGTTTATGATTCTCAGCGGCTATGACGATTTTGAGTATGCCCGCCAGGCCATCGAGCTGCGCACCATGGCCTACCTGCTCAAGCCCATTTCGGCGGAAGAATTTAAGCAGATGCTCAAGGACATGCGCAAAAAGCTGGACGAGGAGTTTGCCCGCCGCAAGGACCTGGTGCAATTGAAGCGCCACTACCACAACAGCCTGCCCCTGCTGCGGGAAATGCTGCTCAACTCCATCCTCTCCGGGGGCATTGCGGCGCAAAAGGCGCTGGACAATGCCAAGGGCTATGAAATGCCCCTGGAAAGCCCCTTTTATTCCCTGGCGCTGATGCGCATGGACCATACCGCCCAGGATATCCTTCAGCAGATGGAAGAGCCGGAGCTGCTGAGCTTTGCCGTGGTCAACATTTTAAAAGAAGTGCTGAATAAAGGCTGCACCGTCTATGTGTTCCACTACGACGGCATGCTGGCCGCCCTGTTTTTACTGCAGAAAAACGGCACCGCCATCCAGGAAGAAACCATTGCCGCCCTGGACGAAGCCCGGCGCAATGTGCAGCACTACCTGGAAACCAGCCTGCTCATCGGGCTCAGCGCCGCCGTCCCCTCCCTGGCCCAGCTGCCCACCGCTGCCCAGCAGGCTGTGTCTGCCCTGCAGCAAAGCTGCATGTACGACAAGAACGAGGTGCTGTGCATCACCGACATTGAACCGGGCAGCACCCAGGCCATCGCCCCTGATGACAGCCTGATGCGCGCCTTGATGAGTGCGCTGAAAACCAACGATGCCGCCAGCATACAGGAAAACCTCAAGCAGCTGATCAGCGTATGCGAACATAGCAAGCTGACACTGAAGGCCTACCGGGCCTACCTGATGGAAATCATGGTGGCGCTGTTCCACATCATCCGTGACATGGACGTGGACGAAAGGGACTATGAAAGCGTGCTGCGGGAAGTAATGCGCTGCCCCGTGCCCCAACAGGCGCTGACCCTGTTGACAGACATTTATTTAAAGGTAAGCGACGACATCGCCTCCCGCAGGACGGATACCGGTACCCGCATCGCCGCCGATGCCCAGGCCTTCCTGAGGGAAAATTACGGCATGGAAAACCTGAACATGGAAATGCTCTGCGCCCAGGTGCATATTTCCTCCAGCTATTTCAGCATGGTGTTCAAGAAGGAAACGGGCAAAACCTTTCACCAGTACCTGACAGACCTGCGCATGGACAAAGCCATGACGCTGCTTGCCCAGGGGGATGTGCGCACCAGCGAAGTGGCCCGCAGCGTGGGTATCCCCGACCCCAGCTACTTTAGCTATGTGTTCAAGAAGCACCACGGCATCTCCCCCTCCCAGGTGCGAAGGTTGCAGGGAGGCACCCCTTGAAAAAAGCCAGCGGCAGATACAGCCTGTATATGACCCTCCTTGCCGCCTTCCTGGTGGTGGCTTTCACTGTGCTGCTGTTTTTGTTTATCACCCTGGGCCCCAGGGTGTCTTTTTTAATGCGCCAGAACGCTGTGGACCGCATCCGGGAAACGGTGCAGCAAAGCGCTTCCGGCTTTACACAGTACACCGACAGCCTGCAGAGCACCATGCAGTTTGCCCTGTCCATTCTGCCCGACACCCCCAGCCAAAGCGATGACTGGCACGCCAGGATGGGCTTTTTAAAGGAGAGCATGCCGGAGATTTCTGCCATTGGTGTGTTCAGCGAGGAGGGGGTGCCCTTCTACACCAGCGCCGGTGCCCTGCGCAGCCGCCAGCCCGAGGTCAGCAAGGAGGATTGGTTTTTGCGCGCCCGGGAGCGGGAGGGCATCATCACCTATTTCTCCCCGCCCCATGTACAAAGCCTGTTTGAAAACCAATACGCCTATGTCATCACCCTCTCCCGGGGTGTCCGCTATATGGAGGAGGGGCAGCAGCGCCTGGGGGTGCTGATGATGGACATCTACTACACCCAGTTCAGCCGCCTGGTAAACCGGGTTAACCTGGGGGACAGCGGGTATGCCTTTGTGGTGGGGCCTGACGATACCATCATCACCCACCCCCGGATGTCCCAGATTGATTTGGGGCTGTTTGAGGAAAATATTGCCCCGGTGAAGGACACCGTCATTGGCCTGGCCGATGCAAAAAAGGACGGGCGGGACAGCGTGTACGTAATCCACTCCCTGGACAGGACGCGCTGGCGCCTGGTGGGCATCGCCTATGTGGATGAAATATCCCAGCTGCAGGCGTCCTTCCGGCGCATGTTTACCGTGGCCCTCATCAGCGCTGCGCTGCTGGCGGCGGGGCTGGCCCTGCTGCTTGCAAGGCTGATTACAAGGCCCCTGACGGTGCTGGGCAATACCATGCTGAAGGTACAGCACGGCGATCTGAATGCCACCATGCAGGAAGGGGGGTTCCGGGAAATCTGCCTGATTTCTGATACCTTCAACGCCATGCTGTCCCGCCTGCGGGAACTGATGGACCAGATTGTGGAAGAGCAGGAAAAGAAACGCCTCCACGAGCTCAATGCCCTGCAGGCCCAGATTAACCCCCACTTTCTTTATAACACTTTGGATTCCATCATCTGGATGGAGGAGAGGGGCAAGAGCCAGGAGTCCATCCGCATGGTGTCTGCCTTGGCCAAGCTGTTCCGCATTTCCATCAGCAAGGGGCGCAACGAGATTACCGTGCGGGAAGAGCTGGAGCATGTGCGCAACTACCTGATTATCCAGAAAATGCGCTTTCAGGATAAGTTTCTCTATACCATCGACGCCGGGGAGGATGCCCTGCCCCAGCGCACGGTGAAGCTGATTATCCAGCCCCTGGCGGAGAACGCATTGAACCACGCCATTGACGAAACATTAAACGAGCAGTTGCACCTGAACATCAAAGCCTTTATCGACGGGGACGACCTGTGCTTTACCATTGAGGATGACGGCGTGGGCATCCCCGAAGAAAAGCTGGCCACCCTGCTGACCATGCCCAGCGGGCAAAGCGGCATCGGCATCCGCAACGTCCACGAGCGCATCCAGCTAACCTATGGCAGGCAGTACGGGTTAACCATTCAAAGTACCGAGGACGTGGGCACCAGGATAACGGTTCGCCTGCCCCGTCACAGGGGAGGCACCCCATGAAGAAAACCATCACCCTCGCATTGATTATGCTGCTGGCCGTTGTGCTGCTGATGGTCTGGGTGGCACAACCCCAGCGGCGCCAGGCCGTAACGGAGGAAAAAATCCTGCTGCTGGTGACCGATGATGACACGGGCTGGTTCTTTTTGCAGCTGCGGGAAGGGGCCCAGGCCGCCTGCCAGAGCCAGGGGGCTTTGCTGCGCACCCTGGTGGTGGCGGAGGATACCCTGGACATGCGCCTGCAGCAGACCCCCGCCGATGCGGCGCTGTTGATTGTAGAAACAGAGCACCTGCGGGACAAAGCCCAGCAAAGCTTGCAGGATAAGCTGATCCCCTACCGGGTGATCTACGATGGCGGGGAAGGCACCATCCACATGGATGAAAAGATGGGCGCCCAGCAGTTGGCCCGCATCATCCCCGCCAACCACAGCCTGGTGACCGTGTACCACCGGCAGGACGCCACCATTTACGAGCGCATGCAAGGCGCTATGGACTATATGGGCGAGCGGCCCCCCGTCCGGGTCAGCCCCGGCGACCCGCTGCCCAGCAGCCTGCACTTTGCCAGGGCCTGCCTGGCCCTGGACAGGGAAAGCACCCAGTACATCGTCAGCGCCAAGGAGCAGGGCCTGCTGCCTGCGTCCCTGCTGGTGTTTGGCTACGACACCGTGGAAACAAGGGTGAAGGATTTGGAAAGCGGCGCAGTATACGCCATGCTGATGCCTGAACCCTACACCCTGGGCTACAATGGTGCTTTGGCCGCCATGGTCAGCCAACTGCGCCCTGCCCCCATCGGCCGCGTTGTAACCCGGCGCACCATGTACCAGTCCAGGAACGTGCGCCTGGTGTTCCCCCTGATGCAGACAGACTGAGGTGGCTATGAAACGATTCTTCATTCTTTTATTAATATGTTCCCTGCTGACGGCCCCTGCCCTGGCAAGCAAGCCCATCACCATCGGGGTGCTGATTTACAACACCGCCGACACCTTTATGATGAGCATTGCCCAGGAAATCCGCAACCAGGCAGATGAGAGCATCACCCTGCTTGTGCGCAACGGCGCAAACAGCCAGGATGTACAGATGCGCCAGGTGGAGGAGATGATCAGCCACCAGGTGGACGCCCTGATTATCAACGCTGTAGACCGCACCGCCGCCCTGTTTATTATTAAGCTGTGCAAAAAAGCCGACATCCCGGTGGTGTTCATCAACCGGGAGCCCCTGCGGGAAGACATGGAGCTGTACGACAAAGCCTATTACGTGGGTACTCAGCCCCGGCAGCAGGGACAGATGTGCGGCGAACTGATGGCAGATTATTTTAAAAGCCACCCCCAGGCGGATAAAAACGGTGATGGGCGGGTACAGTATGTATTGTTAAAGGGAGAGCCGGGCCACCAGGACGCAGAGGAGCGCACCACCCACTCGGTAAAAGCCCTGGAGGATGCGGGCCTTAAGCCCATGAAGCTGGCAGAAGAAGACGGCGGCTGGGAAAAGGGCCGGGGCCAGCAGATTATGGCTGCCTTCCTCAGCGAGTTTGGGGACAGCATCGAATGCGTGCTCTCCAACAACGATGACATGGCCTTGGGTGCCATCGACGCCCTGAAGGCGGCGGGGTACTTTTCCGATGGCCGCATCATGCCGGTGGTGGGAGTGGATGCCACTGCCCCGGCCAGGGAAGCCCTGAAGCAGGGTACCCTGATTGGTACGGTGCTTAACGATGCCGTGGGCCAGGGGGTTGCCGCCCTGCACCTGGCGCGGCTGCTTGCAAGGGGCGAAGCCATCGTCAACTCTGCCCTGCCCTTTCCCCTGAGGGAAAGCCGGTTCGTCTGGGTGCCGGGGCAGAAAATTGTCTACGAGGCCCAAAAGGGCTTCCCCGGCATCTGAAAAACAGCGCAACACCAAAGGAAACCCTTTATTTAACAGATCGTTTGAAAAGTAATACAAGATAATGCGAGAATTGTACGCATTTGCTTGCCAGAACAGGTTTTACCCAGTATAATACCACATGAAGGAAGGGAGGAAACACCATGCAAGACACATTCAACACCATGGAAATGCGCCCCATCACCGAGGGCTCGGAGACGGCCAGCGGCATCCTGTACCATGTGTTCCGTGCCCTTCAGGACAAGGGGTACGACCCCATTGCCCAGCTGGTGGGCTTTGTACTGACGGGGGATCCCACCTACATTACCAGCCACAACGGCGCGCGCAGCATGATCTGCCGCCTGGAGCGGGACGAAATTCTGGAAGAACTGGTCCGCTTCTACGTCAGCAGTAACTTTACCGCCTGATGAGCCGCATCCTGGCCCTGGACGTGGGGGACAAACGCATCGGCATCGCCCTGTCTGATCCCCTGCATTTGATTGCCAGCCCCCATAGCGTATACACCCGTGTAGGCTGGGGGCCTGATGTGCGCCACATCAGCCAGCTTGCCAAGGAAAACAGCGCCACCCTGGTGCTGGTGGGTTTACCGCTGAACATGGACGGCAGCAAGGGTTTCCAGGCAGAAAAAATCGAAACCTTCACTGAAAAGCTGAAGGAAGCAGGCCTTGAAATCAAGCTGTGGGACGAGCGCCTTTCCACCGTGTCCGCCGAGCGGGCGCTGCTGGAAGACAACATGCGCAGAACCCAGCGCAAACAGACGGTGGACCAGGTGGCAGCTGCCATCATCCTGCAAAGCTACCTGGACGCCAAGGAATAAAAAACAACGTGCTTGCACGATGTTGATACAGAAAGGCTGCGGCCTTTCACTTGAAGGAGGAACACAAATGAACCATGAAAATAAACCCATGAACGAAGAAGTCGAGGTCGAACTGGAAGAAATGGAAGACGGCAGCGACATCATCGAGTTGACAGACGAAGAAGGCGTTGTCACCGAATTCCAGTACCTGGCCACCCTGGACCACGAAGGCGAAAGCTATGTGGTGCTGATGGCCCTGGACCAGGAAGAGGACGAGAGCGACGAAGAAGAAGGCGAAGTCGTCATCCTCAAGATCGAACAGGACGACAAGGGCGAAGACATCTACGTGTCCTTTGACGATGAGGAAATCAGCCAGAAGGTGTTCGACAAATTCATCCAGATGCTGGACGAGGAAGACGAAGACTAAGTACTACTCTCAAAGCGCGCCTGAACAGGCGCGCTTTTCTTTATAAAGGGGGAAGCATGGAAGCCTTACAGAATAGAAAACGGATTGCCCTGGTTCTGGCCCTTGTTTGCCTCATGCTGTTTGCTTTTGTTCATAGCGCCCAGGGCACATCGCCGCTGCGCCCCTCCCTTTACAACACCTACACCCTGCAGGCCATGCAGTGGCGGCAGGGCAAAGCCGTATTGGAAGAGGATGTCCCCCATCTGGAATTGGCCATATACAACGGGCAGTACTATGTGTCCTTCCCTCCGGTGCCTACGGTGCCTGTTTTTTTGCTGACCTTCCTGTTTGGAAAAAATGTGCCAGACACTTTGTTGGTGCAGGCCTATGCCTTGCTTAGCTGCCTGATTCTCTACGTTTTTCTGTCCCGGCGCATTCCCCCCATCAAGGCGGCAATATGGGCTTTTTTAGGGTGCTTTGCCTCCTCCCTGCTGCCGCTTTTGCCAAACGGCGCCGTATGGTACCAGGCCCAGGTGCTGGGGCTGCTGCTGATTATCGCCGCCCTGGAGCGCATGGATGCAGGCAAGCCCACCCTGGGGCTGCTGCTCTACGCCCTGGCGGTGGGCTGCCGCCCCTTCAATGCCCTCTATGGGCCAGTACTGATGGCGCTGTACATGCTGAAGAAAAAAGCATTTCTGCCCGCCCTTTCAGATATGCTGCCCGGCATCGCCCTGGGGCTGCTGGTGGCCGCTGCCTATGGCTGGTACAACTACATCCGCTTTGGCAACATCCTGGAGTTTGGGCACAACCACCTGCCGGAATTCTCCTTCCAGGGGGGCGTGCAGTTCTCCCTGGACCATGTCGGGAAAAACGCCTCCACCTTCCTCTGGGGCCTGCCCTTTAGTTACGCCGAAACAGACAGCCTGACGTTAAAAATATTCGGCTTCTCCCTCTTCATCGCCAACCCCCTGCTGCTGTGCCTGGTGCTATGGGCGGCCTTCAGCGTTTTTACCGGGCACTTTACCCTGAGCAAGGGGCTGATATTCTTGTTTTTCGCCCTGCATACCACTCTGCTGCTGTGCCACCGCACAGGGGGCGGCTTCCAGTACGGCGCCCGCTACTGGGTGGACTGCCTGCCCTGGGCCTTCCTATGGATGGGCTTGCCGCAAAAAAAGCCCTCCCACCCCCGTTTGCAGGGGATTGTGGAGGGCCTGTCCCTGGCGCTGTTGTACCCAGGGCTGTTCTTAGCCTTCTACGGCGCGAAGATGATCTTCCTGCCTTCGTAACTCAGGTTTCAAACCAGCGGATTTCATTGGCGGCAAGCTGCACATCGAAGGCTTGCCCTTTTTGTGTGTGCACCCTGGTGCTTTGGGGCTCGTAGGTGTTATTCACCACGCAGTACTTGCCGTTTTGCGGGTAGGCATGCACGTCCACCATGGGGTTTTCGCTGTGCCAGATGTTCAGCAGCTCTTCCCCGTGGCTGGCCCACAGCAAGGCACGGTGCAGCAGCCTGGCGTTGTCAAAGTCGTAGGGCAGGCCGCTGATGTACACGCTGCGCCCCTTGCCAAAGCCGTTGACCGCCAGCTGCACTTCCTTGTCCCTTTGTTTCAGCACCTTGGCGCCTGGCAGGGCATACATGCCGGGCCGCTTTTCACCAAAGTTGATGTCCGCCTTTGCATCGCCCAGAATAAAGTGCTCCGGCACTTCCTGCCAGTTGTATTTATCATAGTTCAGGGTAAAGCCCGTTTCCTTCTCCACCTGCATCAGCCCTGCCAGCTGCAGATACCGGCCCTGGTGCTGATGCCCCGAGGGTTCGCCCACGCCGATGAAGCCGCCGCCCTCCGCCACAAAGCGGCGGATGCTGGCCACAACCTCAGCGTCCTGCCACCAGGTGCCGCCGGTATGGGCAGTGTCGCCATCCCCAACATTCAGCACAACGTCAATATCCTTCAGGATGCCGGGGTTTTTCTTGATATCCTCAAAGCTGATGAACTGCACATCAAAGGCTGCGCCGCTCAATGCTTCAATCACCCCGGCGTAGCTGTAGTTTTCCTTCTGGTACAGGGCATGGTGCACCATGTGGCAGCCCCAGGCCCGGGCCTTGCCCCAGCAGTTGAGTACCGCCACCTTCTTGTGGCAGTAGGGCGTGGTGCCCTTCACATTGTCGTACAGCTGCCGGAACTCTGCGGTGACGCTCTCCACATAGTCCACAAAATCGGGGAACTGGCATGCCAGCTTTAAATACCCGCCATAGCCGATGCGGTCAACAGGCTTGCGCAGGATGGCCCTGCGGGCGGTAACCCAGTTTTCCTTGGCCTCCTTAACGGGATTGCCCCCCTCATAGAAGGTGTCAGGGAAAAAGTAGGGCAGCAGCCTGGCTTCCGTATACTTGACACCGGGAATATCGCTGATCAGCCGCAGGGTAGAGCCATTGCCCACGCTGCCCACCACGGCGTCCAGGCCGATTTGCTTAAACTCCGGCATAAAGGGCTCGGTGCCAATCCAGTGGTCGCCCAGGAACATCATGGCTTCCTTCTTCAGCTCATGGGTGATGTCCACCATCTCTTTGGCCAGCTTGGCCACTTCCCGCCGCTGAAAGGCCTGGAAGTCTAAAAACTCCTTGCTGGGCACCCGGTACTGGTTGTTGTAGTACCCCTGGTCGATGATGTATTCGGGCCGGAAGGGGTAGCCCACTTCCTCCTCAAACTACTTTAAAATATAGGGGGACACCGAGGCGGAATAGCCGTACCAGTCCACAAACTTTTCCCGCTTCAGTTCGTCAAACACCAGGGTAAACTGATGGAAGAAGGTGGTAAAGCGCAGCACGTCCACATAGGGTTTTTCCTTGATAAAGTCCCGCAGACGCTGCATGGAGTAGGCGCGGGTCTTGGGCTGGCGCACGTCGAAAGTAATCTGATGCTCCACCCCCTGCCAATCGTTGACCACGGCGTTATACATATGCACGGGATCCCAGATCAGGTACGCTAAAAAGCTGACGGTATACTCGTGGTAGGGGGTGCAGCCCCGGATGCTCACCTGGCCGTCTGCATAGTCCCAGCTATCTTTCGCTACCACCTGGCCAGTGGTGCGGTCGATAACCTCCCACCAGCGCTTTACATCGTCCCGCTCGTTGACTGCCATCAGTTCCCGGGAGATGCCCTGCATTAGCTCAATTTTCAGGGTGTCCCCTGTGGCGGTATGAAAGCCCGTCATGATATAGCACTGCTGCACTTCCTCGGGGTTTTCCCTGGCCCAGGCGTTATCCTTGCGGGTGGTGTAGTAGGTGGCATACACCTTGGCGCCGGTGTTGCTCAGGTCTTTGGGGAAATCGGTGCCGTCGCAGTCCCGCAGGGCGTCCGCCCCCCAGCGGTCCATCAGTTCAAGGGTCTCCTGCACCATGTCCAGATCTGTGGGGATTGTTACCCGTCCTTTGTTTGCCATGCCCATGCTTCTTACAAAGTGATGATGATCTTTTTACCGGGGAATGTTTCCTCTGCCTTGCGCTGCAGGGCTTTTGTATCCCGCTGATTGACTTTGCCAAACAGGGTGAAGGTGACCTGCTGCTTTTCCTGCTTCCATCTGCCCTTGACCTGCCCATGCACCAGCACCGGCGGGAACACCATGCCGGCCAGGTTAAAAATACCCCGCAGGTATTCCTTGGGCAAAAAGAGGCTTTCCTCTTTTTTATAGCCCAGCATCAGGGGATCAAAGCCCCCGGGCAGCAAAATAGCGGGGATGTCGGGCCCATTCTTATCCATGCCTTCCCGACGATAATATGAACGCCCGGAAACTTCAAGGGTTTCCAAAGGAATATCTTTCATAAGGGCTTTTATCTCTGCCTTGGTAAACTTAAAAAAGTAGGCGGCATCATTCAATGTGGCCGGGCCGTAGGCAAAGAAGTACCTGGACAGCATCTCTGTCTTGGCGGCCTTTTCCTCCATGGGGGTAAAGGGCGGCATCAGGGTAAAGCTTTTTTCCGTACCGATGACATGGCTGCAAAGCCCCAGCCGCGACAGAGGGTACAGCAGCCCGCCCCAGCCGTTGAACAGGCTTTTTTCTTCATCGGCTGTCATGCCCATAGCCCGGCAGAATTCCTTCAACCGGGCGCGGGGCTGCGGGCCCTGCTCAAGCAGTTCCACCATAGCCCGGGCAAAGAACTGTTTGCGCTCTGCCGTGATGAACTCGTCCCCCTCCAGGCTATCCACCGCCCGGGCCCTTGGCACCCGGCCCGTATGCAGGTACAGGGGCAAGTCCTCCGGGGCAAAAAAGTGCAGCGTACCCCGGTGGGTCCAGGTTTTGATGAACTGCTTTTCCCAGCCCTCAGGCAGCGCATGGTTACAACGCACCGACAAAGTATACACGCTATGGGTATGCATCTGGGCCTGTATGCCGCACAGGTCGCGGACAACGGCGTACATATCGCCGCTGCGGGTCAGGTATTGGTTATGCAGGATGATTTGGCGAAGGGTTTGTGCGGGCATGGAGGTGCTCCTTTGATATATCTTATTGGCTTTGTAGAACGGCTGTCTTGGATTATAGCAGGAACACCCCTTTGGGTGTCAATGTGTTACGTGTTTTTGTGGTGATTTGGTACCAACATTTGTGG
>CAYFSQ010000016.1:28519-32323 GCA_964345895.1 uncultured Oscillospiraceae bacterium | reverse complement strand
AGAAATTGCTCCCTACGATAATGTATTTGGCGATCAGATTTTTATTAATGATATCTCCATTTCCGGCATGACGCCCGAACAGGCACTCAAGACCGTCTCAGATGCCATGCATCAGCGCGTCAACAGCTGGAAGCTTGACCTTACTTATGAGGGATGGACATACTACACCATGAACTATCCCGTCCTGGGTATAGATTATTCGGATGATCAACTGTATCCATTTCTTAATGAAGCATGGCTATTAACCCATCAGGAGGATGTATTTCAAAGAAAGCAAGCGATACAGGATAGACAAAGCAATCCGTATCACATGTATACAACGAAGAAAGAGTTTAATGACGCAAATCTGAACCAAATTCTGCAACAGATTGCCTCTGCCTTATACATGGAGCCCAAGGATGCTGCCCTTCTTCAGTTTAGACCCGACGAAAGCAACCCTTTCTTGATCAGTGATGAACAGCGGGGGCGTTCTTTGGATGTGGACGCGACCAAGGCGACGATTTTAGAGATGGCCGCTGCAGGAGCGGGCGGCAACTATGAACTTGTTCTCAACTATACAGACCCTAAAATCACAAGGAAAGATGTTGAAAGCACAGTTACTTTGCGCGCCGAAGCAGTAACGGCAATCAGCAAGAGTTCCCCGGAAAACCGAACGAACAATATCAGGGTATCCCTGGCGAAAATAAACGGCACCATTTTAGAGCCAGGCCAAAGGTTTAGCTTCAACAAGGTTGTAGGGCCTAGAACCCTGAAGGCCGGCTTCTTTGAAGCTGATGAAATGGTTAAGGGGGATCTGGTGACCGGCATTGGCGGCGGCGTGTGCCAATCCAGTACGACCCTCTATCAGGCAGCACTTATGAGCAATCTGCAAATCGTAGACCGGGATATTCACTCCGCGCCTGTGCTATACACTGAAAAGGGGCAGGACGCCACTGTGTATTTAACGCGTGACAGAGAAATTGATTTTATTTTCAAGAACACATCCCCTGGCAGACTCTACATTACCGCCCATGTAACCCAGGGGTCCAGCAGCAAGAACCTTCTTACCCGCATCAGAATTTATGGCGAATCTCTGGGCGATAATGTTGTGTATAAGCTGCACTCCGTTATTGATGAAGTGCTCAAATCTGAAGAGATTGTTTACGTGCCCGATAAGGATCAGGCAGCAACCGTTTATAAGGATGAAACGGAGTTAATTAGAAAAGCAACAGATGGGTACCGTGTTTCAACATACTTGCGCAAGTATATGGATGGCGTATTGGTGGATGAAAAACTGGTATCCCGTGATCGGTACAACCCTAAGCCGGCAGAATACTGGCAAGGAACAACCGCCAGATAGGTGTATAAATTTTACGATTATGCCCAGGAAATGTTGTATAATTATATAAAGCATGTTATGATTAGCACAACAAGGGGGCAGCATGGAGAATATCTACTTTCTTTTTGCAAATCCATTTAAAGAAGACACCATTTCGGCGGCAAATAACTTTGCCGAGCGACTGCTTGCTCATAATGCACAAGTCATTTTGGACACCTGGTTGTTTGAAAAGCTTCGCATTGGCAAGGGGATGACCCTTCAAGAAATAAAGCACCCCATGTCCGCCATCGTTTCCTTTGGCGGAGATGGTACACTGCTTAGAACAATTCCCGCGGCAGCAAAGAACAATATTCCCATATTAGGCATCAACATGGGGCACATAGGTTTTTTGATGGAAACGGACATTCATCATATGGAGGAAGCCGTTCTTAGGCTGCTGCGCAGAGATTTTGAAATTGAGCATCGAATGATGCTCTGTGCCGATGTGTCAGGACACGGACAGTATCTTGTGATGAATGACATTGCCTTGATGAGAGGTCAAAGCCCGAGCAGTGCTGTTATTCATGCCTATGCCAATGATGAGAAGGTTTTCCGTGTACATGGTGATGGCGTGTTAATATCAACGCCAACCGGCACAACAGGCTATTCCATCTCAGCTGGCGGCCCTGTTGTGTCGCCAAAGCTTAACTGCATTACTGTGGTGCCCGTTTGTTCCCATGTACTGCACAACCGTCCAGTGGTGTTGCCGCCAGATGATGTTATTCGGCTGATGGCGACAATCGAAGGAGAAAAAGCATACCAGATATTGATTGATGGACAGATTTCTATCCCAGTGACAGAAACTGTGGAAATCATCATCAGACAAGCCCAGGAAAGGGCTGGATTCATCCGATTTAGTGAACAAAGATTTTTAACCCGTCTGCGGGAAAAACAGGCGGAATGGAGCATGGAATAAAATTAAAAAGGGGGGGACATGTATGAAAAGCGCGCGACAAACAGCAATACTATCCCTGGTTGAGCAACAGGATATCCGCACCCAGGAAGAGTTGGCACAAAAACTAAAGGAACAGGGAATCAAAGTAACCCAAGCGACGGTCTCCAGGGATATCAAGGAACTTCGGCTTCTGAAGGTACTCTCCAGAAGCGGCGGGTATAAGTATGCGACAGCAGATCAGGCCGAGCACGGTATCAGCGAGCGCTTTGTGCGGATGTTTATCGATTCAGTGATATCCATCGTATATGCGCAGAACATCATTGTCATTAAAACACTATCCGGCAGCGCAAGCGTTGCTGGCGAAGCGATTGACAGCATGCGTTGGCCGGAAATACTGGGCACCATGGCGGGTGACAACACCATCCTTGTTGTGGTGCGCAACGAAGAGGATGCAGCCCTGGTTGTCAACAAGTTTAACGAGATCTTAAAATAAACTACCGAGGTAAAAGGTGCTTCAGCAGTTATTGATACGAAATTTCGCCCTGATTGAGGAAATGATCATTCCCTTTCATCCAGGGCTTACAGTATTATCCGGCGAAACAGGCGCAGGAAAATCCATTGTGGTGGATGCTGTTTCCCTTGTGCTCGGCGGAAAGGCTGATCGGGACATGGTGCGGCATGGCACTGATAAGGCCTATGTTGAAGGGACGTTTGATATTGAAGGAAATCAGGCGTTACTTGCATACCTGCAGAATGAGAGCTTGGACGTTGAAGACAATGTCCTTATTATATCAAGAGAGATTAACGCAACAGGCAGAACGACAAGCCGTGTCAATGGTACCCTGATTAACCTTCAGGTGCAAAAGACATTGGCTTCTTTGTTGATGGAAATACATGGCCAGCATGAGCACCAAGCTCTTCTGTCTGAAGAGAATCACATTCTTTTTCTGGATACCCTTGGCGACTCGGCATACGAAAATCTTGTCATGAAAACTTCTGATAGCTTCGCTTTGTATAAGCAATATCAAAGGGAATATGAAACTCTGATCCGGGACAATGAATACCGCCAGGAGCGTTTAGACAGGCTGTATAAACAACAAAAGGAGCTGGAGAAGGCAAACCTTCAACCCGGCGAAGAAGAAGAACTTGTCAAAGCCCGTGATTTTCTCCGGAATACAGACAAAATCAACCGCGGATTACAGTCTGCCTGCTCGTACCTTTCCGAGGGCAATGGGCAGCAAGAAGCAGCATTGCAACAGGTCAAGCTGTCTGTGCAGGCACTACAGGAAATGACGGGCATACAGGATACCTACGATGCCCTTACAGCGAGGCTGGATGCCTTATATTACGACCTTGAAGACATTGCCTATGCATTACGAAAGAATCTGTCCGACTTAGACTTGGATGGCGCTCAGTTGGATGGCATAGAGGCGAGGCTGGATGTCGTCAGGCGCATGGAGAAAAAGTATGGTACCAGCATTGCAGAAGTACTGGAATACCAGCAAAAGATAACCGAAGAGATTTCAAGATTCGAATCGCTGGACGAGCATAT
>CAYFSQ010000016.1:0-28419 GCA_964345895.1 uncultured Oscillospiraceae bacterium | reverse complement strand
ACAGGGATTTCGGGCAAAACTGCGGCTGTGGTTGCAGAAAAAATGTGGGATATTGCTCGCTATCGCCAGGTCATCTGTGTGACGCATTTGCAACAGATTGCAGCCATGGCATCCTCCCATGCCCTTGTCAGAAAGTACGAAGAAGATAACAGAACGAAAACAGAAGTTGTTTACATGAATGAAGAAAGCCGCATTGAGGAGATTTCAAGGCTGCTGGGAGAAACGCGTGAGAAGGTATCAAGTGGTGCCCAGCACGCTTTATCCCTGCTAAAAGATGCGGCGCTGTATCGCGAAAAGCATTCTGGTCATGCCGGGTAGGATGCTGCTTGCATGATTTATATGGGAACTGTGCCTTGATATCAAGTACATTGTGGGATATAATTCTTACGAAGACCAAATAGAACGAAGAGAGGGTAAAGCAATGGAAGGAAAAGTACATATCTTTGATCATCCGCTGATTCAACATAAACTAAGCATCATGCGGGATAAGAATACGGGTACCAAGGAGTTCCGAGAGCTTCTTGACGAGATATCCATGCTGATGGTTTTCGAAATCACCAGAGACTTGCCGACCGAAACCGTCAATGTGGAAACCCCCCTTGGATGGACGAAAACCAAGGTATTGTCCGGCATGCCCATTGGCATCATTCCTATCCTTCGCGCTGGTCTTGGCATGGTAGACGGCATTCAGCGCTTGATTCCCAACGCCAAAGTGGGCCATATCGGCTTATACCGCGACCCGGAAACCCTGCAGCCTGTTGAATATTACTGCAAGCTGCCCGCTGATTCTGAGCATCGCTATCTTTTCGTGCTTGATCCCATGCTGGCAACGGGTGGGTCAGCCTCGGCAGCGCTTACCTTTATGAAGCAGAGAAACTGTCATAACATCAGCCTCGTCAACCTGATTGCCGCGCCGGAGGGCATTGAACGAATCCAAAAGGATCATCCTGACGTTAACATCTATGTGGCGGGCCTGGATGAAAAACTGAACGACCATGGCTATATTGTGCCAGGCCTTGGTGATGCCGGCGATCGGTTGTTTGGTACAAAATAATTTTAGGAGAGTATCATGAAAATTAAACCCAATATTTATTCCTGCGGAGTGCAGGATCCTGACCTGCGGATTTTTGATATCATCATGAACACCCCACATGGCACCAGCTATAATGCATTTATTGTTAAAGGGGAAGAAAAAACAGCTCTGATTGAAGTGGTAAAGGCTTCCTTTTGGGATGAGTACCTGGAAAACGCCAACGCCATTACGCCCGTTGACAAAGCAGACTACTTGATCGTCAACCACACTGAGCCGGACCATGCGGGCGCCATCGCAGAGCTGCTGCGCATGAATCCGGATATTACAATTGTCGGCACCAACAGTGCGCTGCAGTTTTTAACCAAGATAGTTAATGTTCCTTTCAACAGCAAGGCGGTAAAGGCAGGGGACAGCATAGACTTAGGCGGCAGAACATTAACGTTCTATCCGATGCCTAATCTGCATTGGCCAGACACCATGTTTACCTTTGAAGAAAGCACCAAAACGCTGTTTTCCTGCGACTTCTTCGGAGCGCACTTTTCCTATCCGCCCCTGATGTACTCTACCATGGAAGATCGTACGCCCTATCAGAATGCACAGCGGCAGTACTTCCTGGATATCATGAGTCCCTTCATCAGCCCCTTTGTTGTCAACGGGACAAAGAAAGCAAGGGAGTTAAATCCTTCCATCATTTGCACAGGGCATGGTCCTGTTCTGGATGTAGATATTATTGAAACCTTTGATAAATACGATGAATGGAGCCAACAGCCCAAAAACGAAAAGCCTGTTATCGCCCTTGCCTATGTAAGCGCTTATGGCTACACAAGGGAGTTGGCGGAAACAATCAAGGAGACGCTGGAAGGTTTGGGCAGTGTTGAAGTAAAAGCCTTTGAGGTAGATGAGAGCAACCAACAGGATGCTGTTGCTGCCATTTTACAATCAGACGGCTTCTTGCTGGGAACACCCACCATTGTCGGGGATGCTCTGCGCCCCATTATGGAGCTGCTGTTGAGCGTTCTTCCTGTTATGGTAAAGGGCAAAGTTGCCTCCGCTTTCGGCTCCTATGGCTGGAGCGGCGAAGGCGTACCCAATGTTCTTGCACGCTTGGGACAGCTGCGTGTCAAAACGATTGAAGGATATAAAGTTCGTTTTAAGCCAAACGATGAGGAATTGGAAGGCGCAAGGCAGTTTGCTCTTCAGTTTGCGCAGGAAGTAGTCAAAGGCAAGTAAAGAGGTGCTTTATGGTAAAAGACAATCATTTACAGTGCCGGAATATACTTTGCGAAGGGTTTCCTGATGGGGACAGTCCTTTGTGGAAAAAAGCAGACCGGGTTTTTCTGCAGGATGTTGTTACAGGGGAAAAGCCCTTCCTGAGCACAGAATTCAGTGCCTTCAGATGTGATGTTAGCCAGATCATTTATTTCCTCTTTGCTGGGGAGGATGACGCTGTACAGTCGGTCTTCCGGTTGCGGGATGAGCCAATATATCGGGAAGACGTGTTCGAAGTTTTCATCGCTGACGAAAACGACCTATCCAACTATAAAGAGTTGGAGGTCAGCCCCCATGACGTGTTGTTTGATGGGCTTATCTCCTATGGTTCAGATGGGGAGAGAAGGCTGAACATGGCGTATGATATTAGGGACTGGAAAACCCAGACAACCTATTACGAAGAGAAACACCGGATAACATCCGTCTGGGCAGTACCTTATGCAGCGTTTTCAACGCCGCCGCAGAACGGGACAAGCTGGCGAATCAACGCATTCCGGATTGATCACAGCATTCGCGGCATCTCCTTGCAGGCTTGGCAGAAAACGGGGGAACCTAACTTTCACGTGCCTTCTGCCTTTGGCTACCTGGATTTTATCTAATGATTCAGGGCGAGTCGCTGGGGACATTGGTTCATCAGTTACACATGCTGAGCGGTATGGCGGTTGCATATGGCAATGCTGATGATGCTGCAATGTTTATAGCCGGAAATCAAAGCGAAGTGGTGCTGAATGAGGATGGTTTTCAGGCCTTTAAAGTACCCTTATCAGAAAATACCCTATACGACCTTGCGTCATTAACCAAGTTGTTCACCCTCGTTGCTTTGTTGATGTTGCTGGAAGCAAGGCAGCTAAAGATGACCGATATCATCGGTTGTATTGATGAACGCTTTTCATTGCTTCAGGATACGACGATCTACGATGTCGTGACATACCAAGCGCTGCTGAAAACACCCGCTCGGATTGACCGGCAATCAAGCCGCAGGGAAGCAGAAGGGCAATTGTTTCAAACCTTCCAAAGCAAAGCGTACCAGGACAGAATCTATTCAGACATGAATGCGCTGGTGCTACAGTATGTGATTGAAAAGGTTTCTGGCCTTAGCCTGATTGAGTTTCTCAAGGAAAATGTTTTTGCCCCACTTCATATGGAAAACACATGGGGAAAAGTACCAGAACATGCCCTTTCCCGGTGTTCCAGCTACAATTTCGAGCACACCATTGTCAATGGCCGCTTCCATGTAAACAGTGATATTATGCCAGGTACGCCCCATGATCCCAAGGCGAGAATACTGATGCATGAAACAGAGAATATCTGCGGTCATGCAGGCCTGTTTTCTACCTTGCAGGACATGGTTCGTTTTGCGCAGGGCTTGCTTCATGGAAAGCTCGTATCACCGCAAACTCTTGCCCTGATTGGCAAAAACAAAACTGGGCACTTGAAGTTAGACGGAACATATCGGCAGTATATGGGACTGCTATGTTTTTCAAAAAGCATACTGCCGCGCCGCAGTGAGGTTCCTCTCTGGATGGGGAAGCGCGCCTTTGCCTTAAGTGGCTATACAGGCAATCATATTGCATTCGATCCTGATTTAGGTGTGTTTGATCTGTTGCTGGGGAACCGTTGCCACAACCGGGTTTCACTGATATATCCGTCGGAGGATGAATCTCAGTATCCTCTGCACAACGAAGGATCTGGTATTATTCATTGGCCTGATGGGCGGGAAGTTTATTCCAGCCACAAGTATGTTTATTTAAAAGACCAACTGCTGCACAATCCTATATACGAACTTCTTGTATACAAGGGTTGGGTTAAAAGAGAGGACAAGCAATGAAAAAAGTACCCTTTGGTCGTTCTGATCAATTGGTGTCACGCCTTGGTTTTGGCACCATGCGTCTACCAACGAAAACAAATGAAGATGGAACCCTTAGTATCGACAGAACTGAAGCGATTGCCATGATACGTCACGGTATTGACAGCGGTATTAACTATGTCGACACTGCGTATGGATATCACCAGGGAGAGAGTGAAGTTGTAACCGGTTTAGCCCTTCAAGATGGCTATCGAGACAGGACATTGCTGACCACAAAGCTGCCCTGTTGGCTGGTCAAGGAAAAACAAGATATGGACAGGTTGCTGGACGAGCAGTTAAAAAAGCTGGGTGTATCCTATGTGGACTATTATTTGCTGCACTCCCTCAGCCTTGATTCGTTTCACAGGATGCAAGCGCTGGATTATAAAAGCTTCTATGAACGGGCACTGAAAGACGGCCGCATCAAGCATACGGGCTTCTCCTTCCATGACAACAAAGAAGCCTTTGTAGAGATTGTGGATGATTATCATTGGGACATGGCGCAGATACAATTTAATTACCTGGACGACCAAAGCCAGGCAACGGTGGATGGCCTGCTGTATGCGGCGGATAAAGGCATACCCGTGGTGATTATGGAACCGCTGCGCGGCGGTGCGTTGGCCTTTCCACCTGAGGAAATTGTAGAGCAAATGCGACAGAATGTTCAGGGGTATTCACCTGCTAAGTGGGCATTTCGTTATGTTGCCAACTACCCACAGGCGACCACCATATTAAGCGGTATGAGTACCAGGGAGCAGCTGGATAATAACCTGGAAATCTTTTCGGAGATAACCTCGAATAATTTAAGTAGCGAAGACCTTGGCTTCATTGCCAAGATAAAAGAAGCTTATCTTGCCCGTATCGCCATCGGCTGTACCCAATGCGGCTACTGTATGCCTTGTCCCCAGGGGGTCAATATACCGCGGAACTTTGAAATATATAATGACTCGTACCGCTTTGACAGCCCTAACTATCTAAAGGCGCATAACCGTTTTTTAGTCAACAGCAACAGCGATGCATCCCATTGCGTGCGATGTGGGCAATGCGAGCAGGCCTGCCCGCAGCAACTTCCCATCATGGAAACGTTGGAAAAAATTAATACTCTGGTACATGAAGCATGAACCTGGGGCTCACTATTTCACAGCTGAATCTATATGGCTTAACCATCGCATTTGCCATTTTAATGGGCACCCTGCTGTGTATCCGAGAAGAAAAACATAGAAACTTGCCTAAGGATTTGGGCATCGATATTATCCTGTTCGCAGTACCATTGGCTGTTATTTTTTCTCGAATATACTATGTAATATTTGCTTGGAATCAATTTCGATTCGAACCCATTCGAGCGCTGTATATATGGGAAGGCGGCCTGGCAATTTATGGCGGGGTTATTGGTGGCGTTCTGGGGCTGTGGCTGTTGTCCAAACGCCGCAAGATACCGATGCTTACCTTGACAGATGTGGCAGTTCCCAGCCTATTGCTGGGGCAGGCCATTGGCCGGTGGGGCAACTTCTTCAACAGGGAAGCCCATGGCCAACTTGTTTCAAATGCATCCTTGCGATTTTTCCCCGTAGCGGTGCAAATAAATGATTCGTGGTTTTATGCGACATTTTTCTATGAATCGATGTGGAACCTTCTGGGCTTTGTATTTCTCTATGCAAATCGGAGAAAGATGCGGGAAACGCATCCGAGAGGGGATTTAACCCTGTGGTACTTTGCCTGGTATGGTCTTGGGCGCATGACAATAGAAATGTTGCGAACCGACAGCCTGATGCTGGGTAGTATGCGGGTTTCCCAGGGGCTTAGTATTCTGCTGTTTGCTGTTGCAATGGTCCTGCTAAGCAGGCGCAGGAAGATAGGGCATCAGGTGTACTTCCTGCTTGCCATCGGGCTGCTTACTACAATTTACGCCGCTACCCAGGAAAACCTTGCTCTTTTATTGGCGGGTGTCATTATGAACGCTGTTTACGCAGCAATTGTTTATGCCTCCTACAGGAGAACTACGTATCATGCGCCAACAAATCTATAACTGGGCAGCTTCACTTTTACCCAGGCCCAAGATGAAAGAGGCCAATGATGTGCAGATCATCAAACTGTCTGCAATACCTTCATCCTTTTTGCCAAAGCTATTCCATGTATTTGAAAAGCATAGGGTGTATGGATGCTCTTTTGCGCTTTTCAATCAGGATAGCATATCGCTGCATGTAACATATGGGCAGGCAAACAAAGAAAACAGGGTAACGCCAGAGACCTTTTTCCGTGTCGCGTCGGTTTCTAAGATGATTACAGCAGCCTGTGTCATGCGTTTGCATCAGGAAGGCATTCTTAATATAGACGATGATGTCAGGCCTTATTTACCAAAAGGTGAAACCATTAAAAGGCCGATAACCCTCCGTGGCATGATGACCCATACGGCAGGGTTTCGGGATGGTCCTTCTTACCATCGGTTGGTGGGAACAAGCGCAAGGACTGAAGAACTGATGCAAGACGAGAATACTCAGCCTGAGGTACGTTACCCATCTTGGGAGTATTCGAACCTTGGCGCGGGCTTAATTGCTATCGTGCTGGAAAGCGTGATGGATAAATCCTTTGAGGTCATTCTGCAGGAGCATCTCTTTAAACCCCTTCAGATACAGGCGTCATTTTATCCGCAGCACATACCAGGCATCCTTGCAGATGCATATCAGGCTTTTCCGTTTAACTCTACGCCCCGCTTCAATGCATCTGAGCGCATGGCCCGCTCTGACGAGGGCTGGAATACGGTGGATGTATCAAAGCATTACACCCTGGCTCAGGGTAACTGTTGTACGGACATGAAGGGTATGGTTGCCATCAGCCAGGCGCTGATGATCCCTGGGTTTCTAACAGATGAAACGCTAAAAAGCATGCAGCACGAGTACGCAACCTTCGGTGTTCGGGACGCGAGACTGAGGCAAGGCATTGGACTATTTATTGTAAAGGATACCAGCCTTGCACCACAAACCCTCTATGGACATCAGGGCCTGGCGTACGGAGCGGTGCATGGCGCTTTTTTTGATGTGGAGCAAAAAAATGGGTTTGCTTTTATGACTTCCGGGGCATCCTTGGCAAAGCGTGGCGTATTAACAGAAGTGAATGAAGATTTAATCAGATTATGGCAGACAATAGTATGAATGAACAAGTGACAGAAGTGAAAAAGCTGCGTGGCTACTACTTGGTGTGCCTGGATAGCGGCGATGCATTTAAAGTCCCTCCACCAGTGATACGTGCTTTCCCGCTGAAAGCAGGGGATAAGGTGCATGCTGAGCCCTACTTTGCAGCCTGTATCAAGGAAACGAAGCGTTTTGCTTCTGAACGGGCTGCTTTTTTGCTGGAAAGAAAGGACTATCCGGCCAAACAACTGCATGAAAAGCTGACGATGGTGGGTTACCCCGAAAGCATTGCCGATGAAGTACTTTACTTCCTATTGTCCCGTGGATATATTGATGATAAAAGGTATGCCAAAAGATTTGTTGAAAAGAAAATGGGAAAGACCGGCGCAAGCCGCATTCGGCAGGAGCTTCTTATACGAGGCATCAGCAAAGAAGATATTGACGAAGCGCTGCAAGAATTAATCGACATGGATGACCAGCTACATGCGGCAATAGCACATGTAGAGAAATACAAAAAAACACGAAAACAGTATGACCCCATGAAGCTGCGCAACAACGCCATCGCCATGCTGGCAAGGCGTGGATTTAGCTTTGAAATAGCAAAAAAAGCCTTTGATATGGCGCTTCAGTCGGACGAGTAACCTGATAAATACAAAATGACCTTGCCTGCCAGCATCATACCCGCAGCTGGTGGCACGTAGGATAAACTGCCCGGAGACAATCGACCATTGTCTTCAACGCTGCGTCCCACAGGGGGTTCTGTAGAATACAGAACCTCTAATTTTTCTATTCCTTCTTTTCTTAGGCGATGGCGCATAGAACGGCACAGGGGACATATGCTGGTATCATAAATATCAGCAAAACGGAACAGGGTAGGGTTTGTTTTATTGCCTGTTCCCATGCAGGAAAGCAAAGGGATTTTCAATTTTTGGCAGATGGACGCCAATAAAAGCTTCGCCGGAACGAAGTCGATGGCATCAATCACATAATCAACACCCGAAAAGTTAATCTCGTGAGCGGTATTTTCATCAAAGAAGATGGGGTGAAGGGTGAGCCGAAGATTTGGGTTGATATCTTTCATCCTGCTGTCGGCAGCCTGGGTTTTTAAGGTTCCTAAGGTAGAGTGCAATGCAATCAGCTGTCTGTTTAGATTGCTGATTTGTACCGTGTCATTGTCAATCAGGGTAAGTTGGCCGATACCACCCCTCGCCAAAGCCTCAGCACAGGCAGCACCAACACCACCCAACCCAAAAACCATGACATGGCTGTTGATAAGTTTCTCTATGCCTTCCTTGCCTAGCACTGCTTCTGCCCGAACCAGCTGATTAAACATGTAAAACTCCTTTATGTTTCCTCGGTGGCGCAACGGCTGCTGTTAACAAGGAGACTTCCGCTGCGCCGCCATCGCACAAGGCCTTGGCACAAGCTCTCGCTGTAGCGCCGGATGTGCGTACATCATCCACCAAGAGGAGATGCAGACCCTTTACTTCTTTGGCCAAACGAAAAGCGCCGTCTACATTGCTGCTTCGCTTGCTCAGGCTGAACATGGAGGATTGTCTTTTCGTGTTTCGGGTTCTGAATAGTGCATGTAACACGGGGATGGAGGTGTAGGTGGAAAGAATGTCACATAAAAGGGATGCCTGATTGATGCCGCGCTCAGACAGTCTTCTGGCGTGCAGGGGCACGGGAACCATGGCATCAAAGGGAATTCCGAATATACTGTCCAGCATGGCATTAGCTAAGGGGTGTGCTGCGTCATCAACCGCACCAAATTTCAGCTTCACTACAAGCTGCTGCACGACACCATGGTAATGAAATGGGGCGTAGGCGGCGCGCAGGTGTTGCATACCGCCATTGGCGCAATATTCGCAGGGGTGATCACTTCTTCGGGGTGACAAGCAATGAAGGCAAACCCCTGACATCAATCGCTCGTTCTGTAATGCCATGATGCAGTCATCGCAAAGCTGCTCATCAACATCCATTTGGCGAGGCTGCCCACAGGCAAGGCATTGAGCCTTGGGAAGTAGAAGCTGAACCAACACATCAAGCATTTTCATATGCACCTGCGTACTGTGTTATATGTTCAAACAACGAAGTATAACGCCTGGTTATGTGGTCATTTTGTACCAGGGTTTCAATGGCATGCTGCATGCCTACCAGAACAACCAACTTGCGGGCGCGCGTCATGGCGGTATAGAATAAATTTCGGGTCATCAACATAGGCGGTCCCCCAATTACGGGCATTACGACAGCGCTGAATTCACCGCCCTGGCTTTTGTGCACGGACAGGCAATAAGCAAGGTCTAAGTCCTCCAACTGTTTGTACTCATATGCTACGCTGCGGCTATCATCGTACAGCACGGTTAATGTTTTCTCATCATCATGTGCTTGGGTGACAAATCCAATATCACCATTGAAAACACCGGTACCCTCCTCGCCGTTTTGCGCAAGCCACTCCAAGCGGTAATTGTTTCTTGTATGAATAACTTTGTCACCAACGCGGAAGATTGTTTCACCATACATGATTTCACCCTTATCACCGCTCTTTGGATTCAGGGCAGCCTGGAGCAGCCTGTTCAGGTTCTCAACGCCGCACAGCCCTTTTTTGGTGGGGGAAAGCACCTGAATGTTTTGCAAGCCATCGGACACCTTCAGGTATTCAGGCAATCTGGAGGCACATAGCTGTACAATTGCGTTCGCTGCTTGATCAGCGCTGGATTTTCTTTCAAAATAGAAATCACTGTTTTTTTGATTCAATATGGGCATTTCGCCGTGGTTTATTCTGTGGGCGTTGGTTACAATGGCACTCATTTTATCCTGGCGGAATATTTCATTGAGCCTAACTTGGGGCAGCGATTGGCTGCGGAGCATGTCGCCCAATACGTTGCCCGGGCCAACTGAAGGCAGCTGGTCCGCATCGCCAACGAGGATCAACTGTGTCTCTGGATTAATGGCCCGGAGCAAGCTGCGCATTAAATAGATGTCGACCATAGAAACCTCATCCACAATGAGACAGCGGCAGTCAAGAAGATTATCCGCATCGTGCACAAACTGCTCTGCTTCGCCGCTGTATTCCAATAGACGATGGATTGTCTTGGCTTCATGACCTGTGGTTTCCTCCATGCGCTTGGCGGCTCTGCCAGTTGGCGCGGCAAGCAGGGTTTGGTCGCTGTGTCCTAAGACGTACAGGATGCAGTTAATAATGGTGGTTTTGCCTGTGCCTGGTCCACCGGTTATGATTAACAAGCTGTTGGTCGCTGCTTGTTCGATGGCTTCCCGCTGATTTTTGCTGAATTGAATGTTCTCTTTTTTTTCATATGCTTTGATGCTTTTTCGGATCTTTTCAACCTGTATATGATCGGGTGTCGTACAAGCATGGCGTACCAGGCGAAGGGCAATTTCTTTTTCAATCGATAAAATGCCCGTTACGAATATCGCTTCTACATCTCCGATGATGGTTGTGGTCAGCTTCTTGCTGAGCAACAAGGTCTGTAGGTGGGGTTCTATCGTCTGGGGAGAAACGCCCAGCAAACTGGATGCCCTTTGAATAGCCACATCTCTTGGCAAATAAGTATGTCCTTCGGATGCCGAAGCATCCATCAACACATACTTGATGCCATATTGCAAACGGAACTCACTGTCAAAAGAAAGCCCAATGGTTTGAGCAATTTTATCCGCCGTTAAAAACCCAACCCCATCGATGTCATCAATCATCTGGTAAGGGTTGCTGCGCACGACTTTCTCCGTTGTATCTCCATAATGCTTGGTTATCTTTATGGACAACTGCGGAGAAATTCCATAGGTTTGAAGAAAAATCATGGCTCTTCTTGTAGAAACCTGCTCTGAAAAGCTTGTGGTTATTTGTTGGTAGCGCACACGGCCAATGCCAGGGATGTCCATCAGCTTTTCAGGTTGGTACATCATGATGTCCAGGGTGTCTTTGCCAAACTCCTGCACGATTAATCGCGCCGTTGTCGGTCCAACGCCTTTGATTAATCCTGACGACAGATATCTCTCAATACCTTGAAGGGAGGAAGGGGTTTCGATTGTAAAGCGGTTTGCTTTAAACTGTTTGCCGTAGATAGGATGCTCATCCCAATCACCTTCAAAGAGTACCGCTTCGCCGGGAGATAAGGCAGGCAAACAACCTACGACAGTAACTTCATCTCCTTGTGAACGCACCTGCACAACGGAATAATTGTTTTCTTCGTTTCTGAAAACTGTATCTGAGATAATAGAACTAAGAGTTTCCAACGGATACTCCTTACTTTTTTATTCATGTGTATTATATCAGCCGTACCCATGTAAAGCAATGAAATGCATTCATTGACAAGGCATTCCCTCCATGTTAAACTGAAAAAAAGCACGAATATTGGGGAGGATATCAATGGATATAAAAGAAAAAGCGCTCCAGCTCCACCGCGAATGGCAGGGCAAAATTGAAGTTGTTTCCCGAGTACCAGTTTCTAATAAAGATGAACTATCCGTTGCCTATACTCCAGGCGTGGCAGAACCTTGTCTGGAAATACAAAAGGATGTGGAAAAATCTTTTGATCTCACCAGGCGCGGCAACCTGGTTGCTGTCATTACAGACGGTACAGCTGTGCTTGGGCTTGGCGACATCGGACCTGAAGCAGGTATGCCGGTTATGGAAGGGAAATGCGCTCTGTTTAAAACCTTTGCAGATGTAGACGCCTTTCCGCTGTGCATCAAATCGAAGGACACAGACGAGATTGTCAGGACGATTTATCTATTATCGGGTAGCTTTGGCGGCATTAACCTGGAAGATATTGCCGCGCCTCGTTGTTTCGAAATAGAAAAACGCTTGAAAGAATTGTGCGATATTCCGATATTTCATGATGATCAGCATGGCACTGCCATTGTGGCGGGAGCAGCCTTGCATAACGCGTTGAAATTGATTAAAAAGGATATAGGCAACATCAGCATTGTTATTAATGGTGCCGGCGCTGCAGGGATAGCCATTGCCAAACACCTGATGAGCATGGGCGCAAAAGATATTACCATGGTTGACCGCAGCGGCATTGTCTATGCTGGCGGGAGCGGCAACAATGCTGCACAAGAAGAAATTGCCAAGCTGACCAATGTTCACAACAAACAAGGGTCCCTGGCTGATGCCATGCGAGGCGCAGACGTATTCCTGGGGGTGTCAGGGCCGGGGGCTGTCACCAAGGATATGGTCGCCAGCATGGCGGAGGACGCCATCCTGTTCCCGATGGCCAACCCTGTGCCCGAAATCTATCCTAATGAAGCTCTGGAAGCAGGCGCAAAAGTAGTAGGTACCGGGCGAAGTGATTTTCCCAACCAGATTAACAATGTCCTTGCCTTTCCTGGGATATTCAGAGGCGCACTGGATGTGCGAGCAACAACTATCAATGATGAAATGTGCATGGCCGCCACCTATGCAATCGCCAATGTGATAGAAGAAAGCGAGCTGACGACGGAATACATTATTCCCCGTCCCTTTGATCAGCGTGTTGCCAAGGCGGTTGCCAAGGCAGTAGCTCAGGCAGCCCGGGATTCTGGGTGCGCCAAATTGTAACTGGGATAGCATCACAGTTTGATTTCAACAAATACCCCCTTGCATTGTTCTATCGCAAGGGGGTGTTTTATAACGGAATTATTCTTCGATGGAGTTGTGATATCTTCTTCTGTGCTTATACCGATAATCTGGTGCGTCAATCAGATTTTGATAGCGTATCAACGCCTTTTCCATAACATTTTCCCAGGGAAGGGGAATGGTTTCGCATGCCTTTTGACCGATCATATGTGTCTGATCAGCATTCTCCAAAGCCATCTTTAGTACATGATATAGATCTTCAGAGTCGTCATTACACAGGAAGCCGTTGACCTTATCCTGAATAATTTCTGCTGCGCTGCTTCCTCTTACCAATACAGACGGGGTTCCCATAACGGCGGCTTCCCGCACCACCATGGGAGCGTTGTCATACAAGGAGGGGAATACGAATACATTGGCACGGGAATAAAGTGCGTCCAGAATCTTCGCGTCGGATATATGGCCTGTCATAAACACCGTAGTTTCTAAACCTAAGGAGAGGATTTTTTCTTCCACCTCCTTTTCATCCGGTCCTTGGCCGGCAAGAAGGAGGGTAAAGGGCGTGTTATCCTCTTGCAGTAATTTTACAGACTCCAGTACGCGCAGGATGTTCTTTTTCCAGTTGATCTGTCCGACAAACAACAACAAAGGTTTGTTGTTTAATTGGTACTTATCTTCGACTGACTGTATGCTTTCTTTATCTGCCTGTCGCATGGTAACGCCATTGGGCATCACGTATACATCTTTGCGGTAACCATAGTCTTTCAGAACCTGCGCAGTTGAATCGCTGACAGCCCATACCTCATCGCATTTGTTGTAAAAGGAAACAACTCCTTTTACCAACATTTTAGATAGAAACTCACTTTTTGTCAGCTTGTAGAAGTCGTCATAGTATTTTGAGTGGAAGGTACCAACAAGGGGGATGTTTTTCTCCTTTACAATGCGCAAAGCTTCTGCGCCTGCGCTAAAGGGACTGTGGGCATGTACAATATCTAGTGTTGCATTCGTCATGCGAGCACGGTAGTGCGTATCCATAATCGGGCTGCCAGTTTTATACTGTGGCGCAGTTGGCACCTTAATGGACGCATAGTCAATTAAGTCAAAGGGGTATCCACCGCGGTAATCCGTGCCATTCATTGGGGCGGATACGGTGATTTGGTGGCCGAGGGCTGAAAGCGTTTCTGCGTAGGCCAGAACAACACGTCCCACGCCATCGACAACAGGTAGAAAGGTATCAGTAAATAAACCAACTTTCATTGCAAGCCTCCTTCCTTGCCCATTATAAGGTGCTGGCCAAGTTAACGCAAGGCAAGAGGGGATAAGCCGCATGAAAGGCACGGCGGTATGAATTGCATCCCTGAATATCAATAGATACACAAATCCTGCGATATGCAAGGCTCGTCATATTCCCTTCTGGAGCCGGAATTGATTGATTTGCAAGGGGTTTCGGGGAAACAATCAATTGACAAAAGATAGTGAATAGGCTATGATTGTCTCGTAAAATGCTGAGGAGGCGACATATATGGAACAGAAAACCTTGATTATTGGTGTGATTGGTGCGGATGTGCATGCCGTAGGTAACCAGATACTCTACTTCGCGTTCCGCGAGGCGGGGTACAATGTGATCAACCTGGGTGTAACGGTATCCCAGGAAGAGTTCATCGAAGCTGCCATCGAGTCCAAGGCAGATGCAATTCTTGTATCTTCTCTCTATGGACATGGTGAACTGGACTGCCAGGGGCTGCGCGACAAATGTAACGAAGCCGGACTCAAAGATATTTTGTTGTACGTAGGCGGCAACATCGTTGTTGGAAAACAACCCTTTGACGAAGTGAAAAAGCGCTTTGAAGCCATGGGGTTCAACCGTGTTTTTGCACCGGGCACTTCCCCGGAGACAACAATTGCTGCGCTGAAAGAAGATCTGTAACGCATGCAAGCGGTTCTTTTAATTGATTTCGGCTCGACATATACCAAATTAACTGCGGTAGATATGGAGTCAGCGCAGGTTCTTGCCACGGCTGATGATTTTACTACTGCTACGACAGATGTCATGATTGGCTTTGAAAAGGCCATGGACAAGCTTCGGTCGAAGATTGGTGATATCGAGTACGAAAAACGTTTGGCTTGTTCCAGCGCGGCGGGTGGTTTACAAATGATTGCCTGTGGCCTGGTTCCGGCGCTTACGGCAAAAGCAGCTAAGTTAGCTGCCTTTGGAGCAGGCGCTAAGGTTATCAAGACATATGCATACGAATTAACCAAGGGCGATATCGACGAAATTGACCAAAAAAAGCCCGATATACTGCTACTGACTGGCGGCACGGACGGTGGTAACCGGGAAGTAATCGAGCATAACGCGAAAATGCTTGCCACTTCAAAAAGAGCTTACCCGATCGTATATGCCGGCAACAGGGCTTCGGAAGATATTTGCAGGGAACTTCTGCAAAGCGACCTACACCCGGTGTTTACTACAGAGAATGTGATGCCGGTGCTGAACAAGCTGAACATTCTTCCAGCTCAAGGCATTATTCGCCAGATATTCCTTGAAAAGATAATATCTGGAAAGGGCTTGAGCAAGGAGAAGGGTCTGATTGAAGGCATTATCATGCCAACCCCTGCTGCGGTGCTGACGGCGTTGACGCTGTTATCCGATGGAACGGATCAACAACGTGGTATCGGCGAACTGGTGGCGGTTGATTTGGGCGGTGCCACAACAGATGTGTATTCCATCGGCAAAGGCCTGCCTCATAACCCTTCTACTGTTTTACACGGTTTGAGGGAGCCCTATGCCAAGCGAACCGTCGAAGGCGATATCGGGATGCGCTACAGCGCAAGGGGCATTGTCGAAGCTAACGATATTGAGGAAATCAGCAGAGTAAGCGGCCTTGATGAAGATAAGATTCATCAACTGCTGAAAAAGATTGATGAGGATAAATCCATCATTCCTCAGAACAAGGAAGAGCAGGCGATGGACTTTGCTCTGGCCTCACTGGCAGTGCGCACAGGTCTTGTGCGGCATGCAGGTGTACTGGAGCAGGTATATACGCCCATTGGCCCGGCTTACCAGCAGGTAGGCAAAGACCTGACAGAGTTCAGTAACATTATTGTAACTGGCGGTGCGTTGATCCATTCAGACGATTATCAAAAGATAATCGAAGAAGCGGTTAATGTGTCCGACGAACAGATACTGATCCCAAGGCGCGCAAGAGTAACCAGGGATGACAAATATATACTTTCCGCCATGGGTTTATTGGCTACTTATCACCAGGAAACAGCATTAAAAATACTACTAAAAGAGTTTGGAAAGGATGGGGTATATGCAACTTCGTAACAAAAAGTGGTCCGAGCAGGAATTTTTTGACACTCGGGAGGAGATTCTCAAAACTTGGCCGACTGGCGCTGAAGTCGATCTGGACGAGGCAATCGCCTATCAGAAAGCCATTCCTGAGGAGAAAAGGTTTGGCGCCAAGCTGAGCAAAGCTATTAAAAACAGGACAACATTGGTTCAGCCCCGTGCAGGCGTTGCATTGATTGACGCGCACATTGAGCTGCTTCGTTTCTTGGAAACCGAAGGTGGCGCAGACTTGCTGCCCTCCACCATCGACAGCTATACCCGTTTGAACAGGTATTCCGATGCCGAGCACGGTATTGCCGAATCCATCGCCCAGGGCAAGTCCATGCTCAATGGCTTCCCGGGTGTAAACCATGGCGTCAAAGGCTGCCGCAAGGTAACTGAAAGCGTTCAGAGCCCTGTGCAGGTTCGACACGGGACACCTGATGCCAGGCTCCTTTGCGAAATCACCTTAGCGGGCGGATTCACCAGCTTTGAAGGTGGCGGTATCTCCTACAACATTCCTTACGCGAAAAACGTGCCCATGGAGCATACCATGCTGACATGGCAGTACGTAGACCGCCTGACCGGCCTGTACGAGGAAAGAGGCGTTTCCATCAACCGTGAGCCCTTTGGTCCGTTGACGGGCACACTGGTTCCTCCCTCTATTTCCAATGCTGTTGCGGTTATTGAAGCCCTGATGGCAGCAGAACAGGGTGTTAAAAACATCACAGTAGGCTATGGGCAATGCGGAAACTTGGTGCAAGACGTCGCCGCTATCCATTCTTTACGGGAAACAACCAATGAGTATCTGGAAAAATTCGGATATAAGGATTGCGAAGTCAGCACGGTGCTGCATCAGTGGATGGGTGGATTCCCCCAGGATGAAGCCAAGGCTTTTGGCGTTATCTGCTGGGGCAGCGCAGTAGCCGCTTTGGCGAAGGCGACCAAGGTTATCGTCAAGACGCCCCATGAAGCGTTGGGCGTACCAACCAAGGAAGCAAACGCAGCCGGTCTGCGCGCAACCAAGCAGGTTATTTCTATGTTGGCTGATCAGGAACTGAGCCGCGAAAACAACCTGAATTTCGAAATCGAAATGATTAATCAGGAAACCCGCGCAATCCTGGATCGCACACTGCAGCTTGGCGATGGCGACATTGCCGTGGGTACGGTGCGTGCCTTTGAAGCAGGTGTCATTGATGTTCCCTTTGCTCCCAGCAAGTTTAATGCAGGCAAGATGCTGCCAGCCCGCGACAACTCCGGCGCAGTGCGCTTCCTTAACATCGGCAACCTGCCCTTCCCCAAAGAAATCGTCGAATTTCACCAGGGCAAGTTGAAGGATCGCGGCAACGCAGAAGGGCGCGAAGTATCCTTCCAGATGGTTGTTGATGATATCTATGCCATCAGCAAAGGCCAGCTTGTGGGAAGGCCTGCACACGAATAAGTAATTATTTAGAAAGAAAGGTGACTAGTATGAAGATTACCAAGGTGGTATGTGCGAAGGGCCGTACGGGCTTCTACTTTGATGACCAGAAGGCCATTAAAAAAGGCGCTGCTGTAGATGGCAGCATCTACGTAGGCGAACCGGCAACACCTGGCTTTACCAGCATCCGTCAAGCAGGGGAAGCGATTTCCGTCATGCTTGTGCTGGAAAATGGTGAAATTGGCTGGGGCGACTGCGCCGCTGTACAATATTCTGGTGCTGGCGGCCGTGACCCGCTGTTCCTGGCCGAGAAGTTCATCCCCATCATTGAAACAGACGTTGCTTCTCACTTAGTGGGACAGGAAGCAGACAGCTTCAAACGCCTGGCTAAGGATATCGACACCATGGAGTTTGATGGCAAGCGCCTGCATACCGCCATCCGTTACGGCGTATCCCAGGCTATTCTGGATGCTGTTGCGAAGGCGAAAAAGAAGAACATGTGTGATGTCATCGCCGAAGAATATGGCACCGAGGTTAAGGATGTCATGCTGCCCATCTTCACCCAGTCTGGTGATGATCGCTACTCCAACGCTGATAAAATGATTATGAAGGGTGCTCAGGTGTTGCCCCATGGTTTGTTCAACAGCGTTGCAAAGTTGGGCGAAAAGGGCGAGAAGCTGCTTGAATATGTAACCTGGCTGCGTGACCGGGTGCTCAAGTTTAAGCCTTATGAGGGCTATCATCCTATCTTCCACATCGATTGCTACGGTACCATTGGTCTGGTCTTTGGCAACTCCAACTACAATGCCATGGCAGACTATCTGGAAACCCTCGTGGAAGCAGCTAAGCCTTTCCATCTGCGGATTGAAGGCCCCATGGACTCTGACGCCAGGGAAGCCCAGATGAAGGATTTGAGTGGCCTGCGTGCGGAAATCGACAAGCGCGGCATTCCTGTGGAGCTGGTAGCGGACGAGTGGTGCAACACCCTGGAGGACATCATTTACTTCGCAGACAACAAAGCCGGTCACATGATACAAATCAAGACTCCGGACCTTGGCAGTGTTCATAATACAGTGGAAGCTGTGCTTTACTGCAAGGAAAAGGGTGTTGGCGCCTATCAGGGCGGCACCTGCAACGAGACCGACCGTTCTGCCCAAGTCTGCATCCATTGCGCCATGGCGACCCATGCGGATCAGGTTCTTGCCAAACCCGGTATGGGCGTGGATGAAGGCTTCATGATCGTCTATAACGAGATGAACCGCATCCTGGCTCTGCGTAAAGCGGGAGTTGGCGTAAAGTAAAGGACGTGGCCGTCTATCCTTAGCGCGGCCAAGAGTAAAATGTAAACCGCGCTGCATATAGTTTGCAGCGCGGTTTTATTGGAGGTAAAGATGTTCATTTCGCAAGTAAATCCTCTGTACAGCGTGTACTTTGCCCCCCGTGGCTTTGTCAGGATGACCTCCCTGGGTGCCCAGATTGCCCAGCAGCATCTCACTGCCTTTGACCGCCTGGTTGGTATCATTGGCGAGGCCGGCTCCGGAAAAAGCCTGATTATTAGAGGCATGTTTCCCGGCTTGGAACTAACCAATGATGATGATGGCGTCAATGTCCGACCATTGCCCTTGCTGGACGTAGATGAGGATGGGTTCTATCAGCCCCATACCTATCATCTTGATATCCGGTTTGAGTCCGCCTTTACGCAGATGCATGTTTTAGCGGACGCCATCAAGACTGCTGTGGATAAAGGGCGACGTGTTGTAGTCGAGCATTTTGATTTGATTTATCCAGCCATTGGCATTAACGCAGAACTTCTGGTTGGTATAGGGGAAGAGGTCATCGTTACCCGTCCAACAATCTTTGGGCCTGAACCCGATGATCTGTCAGAAATAGTTGTAAAATCCAATAAGTATCGACGGATGGCACATTCAGCTGAAGACTTGACAGAGTTTTATCTGCACAAGCGCCTACCTGCTTCAGTTGAATACGCCCATGGTGATGTACGGCATGGGTTCTTGTTAAAATTTAACGAAAAACCAGACATCAACCTTGAAGAGTTGGAGGCCTTTGTCCGGGATTTAATTCAACAGGATTTACCCATCAGTTACATGGATGACATGCATATAAAAATCGGAGAATATGTGCACAAATGCACCGGCCCCCGCATGCATGCGACCAGAACCGGCAAGATTGAGAATTTTCATGTTTTAAAAGAATTGCACCATGATGTTCTCAGCAATCAATATATTATGGTGGGTCTGGTAGGCAACGATGCAGTGGAAAATATTCGGGATATCAACAGCATCAAAATGTCAACCTGATTTACGTCCTTCTGAAAAGCAGAATATTTTCGATGCCGGAAGTCTGGCAGAACATATCGACCGGAGAACAGTCTGTAATCTCATAACCATTTTCCAGCAGGTAACGGGCATCCCTTGCCTGGGTAGCGGGGTGACAGCTAATGTACAGCACCCTGCTTATTTGAGCTTGGATTAACGAGTCCAGGACTTCTTTTTCAACGCCCTTTCTTGGCGGATCTACCACTGCAAAATCCGGGTGAAACCCCTGCTTCATTAGCTTTGGCAACTCCACCTCTGCTTTGCCTTCTATGAAGGATACGTTCTGTACATCATTCAGCCTGGCGTTTTCCTGTGCATCCTGCATAGCTTGGGCGACAATTTCGATGCCAACCGCTTTGGCAACATGGGGTGAGAAGCAAAGGGCTATGGTGCCCGCGCCGCAATATATATCCAGCATGGTTTCGTGCGGCTTTGGATCACATAGGGCCAGTGCCTTGCTGTAAAGAAATTCTGTCATGACAGGATTAACTTGAAAAAAGGACAGAGGGGAGATGCGGAAGCTTACACCCAGTATGCTCTCATACAGGAAGGCTTCCCCCCATACTACCTGATAATTTTGACCTAAGATGGTATTTCCTCTTGATTGATTGACGGAGATACTGATGCCTTTCAACCCGATTACTGCCTCTTTTAGCAGAGCGATCAGCTTATCTTGCTTGGGAAGCCGTTTATCATTAATCACTAGCAGCACAATACTCTCGCCCTTTCGGTTAACCCGGGTAACGATATGGCGCACAGTCCCATGACCCGTTTCTTCGTTATAAGGGGAGATGCCATTGTCCTTCATCCACATGCGCACGGAGGCAACAATATTATCGCTGGGGGGCATGGAAATGATGCATTGTTCCAGAGGAACGATGCGATGGCTCCTGGGGGCATAGAAACCAGAAATAATTTCTTCCCCTTGCTGTTGGACAGGAACCGCCATTTTGTTGCGGTAATACCATGGTTCGTTCATGCCTAATGTCTCGTTAACGATAACATCAACGCCTGCTATTTTTTTAAGGTTATTTGCTACTTCTGCCTGCTTTTGATCAAGGGATGCGGTGTAATCCATATGCTGGCATGAGCAGCCTCCACAGCGGCCATAGTAGGGGCAAGGAGGGGTTACCCGATAAGCTGATGGGAGCAGCACCTCAACCAGTTTGGCAAAGGCATAATTTTTCTTAACGTTGAGTATATGGACGCGTACCTTTTCGCCCGGCAACGCAAAGGGCACGAAGATAACCAGATCTTCGTGCCTTCCAACGCCTTGCATCTCACTGCCAAGGGAATCGATGGTGATATCGACAATGTCGTTTTTCTTAAGCGGTGCCAGCATCAATAATCCTTGCCCTCATACATTCTGCACAACGTGTATTTCGATATAGCGCTTCGTGTGGACCACCCCGCAGCAACGGACAGAATGTCGGAAATATATTGCGGAAGCACTCTGTTAAATTTAACCTCCAGGATAATCTCGTCCCGAGGAAAGACGGGGATGGTAGGTACCATGGGGTTAAACAAATCGCTGGAGAATAAACCTGTTCTTAACTGTTTGTCAAAGGTGATACGTATATCCTCTGCCGGGTGCAGGTAGGCTTCCCGAACATAGTCTACGATGACAACGGGTTTTAACAAGCGAAGACGCATCTCCCGATATACATCCCTGAGCAAACCAGAGGATGTATTTTCAAGACCCGTTGGATCCCCGGCAATCAATTGCTCGGTCAAGTCCCGGCTTATCTGAACAGAACGCTTAGAAATGTACACATTGTACTTGCTCTTGCACTCCATACGAATCATTCGGTCAGACTTGTTATAGATACGGATTCTGTACTTGTCTCGATCGCTGACGCCAGAGATTTTTTCATGCAGTGCACTGTCGAATATGGTATCAAAATATAACGAGCGGATATGATACTCGTTGTTTTCGTCTGCGTTCGGGTCGGGGTGAAGAACGCTTTTTAGCAGCCTGGATAATACCTGATACTGGGATCGGCTGATGTAATATTTTTGTTCATGCCGGATATTGATGGCCATTTTCGTTATTAAAAGGCCGTTTCATTTTGGCAGGAAACGAGGGTGGCATCATGTACGCCGCTGATATCCAACATATGGCCTACCACGTCAGAGCGCTGGCTTAGCTGCAGCTCCACCGTCATTTCTGCACCGGACCTGGTGATGGTTTTTGAACGCACCCGATAGTTTTTCACGCTGCGGTGCAGCTCCGCGTCAATTTCCTGCTCAGCAATCGGGTCAAAATGGACGACAAGCAGGTAGCTTTCACTTGTGCGGATACGCACAAAGGAAGCAAGCAGCATAACGGTGGATATCCCAACAACCACAACCATGGCAGGCAGATAATACTTGGTGCCGATCAAAATGCCCATGGTGATGGACCAGAACATGTATCCGGTATCAATAGGGTCTTTGACTGCAGTTCTGAAGCGTACGATGGACAGCGCACCCACCATGCCCATGGAAAGGGCTACGTTGCTGCCAATCGCCATAACGACGGAGGATGTGACCATCGTAAGCAGCACCAGGGTGATGCTGAAGGAAGGGTTATACAGCACGCCTCGGAAGGTTTTTTTATAAACCAACGCAATCAGTACGCTGGCAAACAAGGCAAACAGAAGGACAAGCACAATATCCTGGGGGGTAAACTGTACGAATTGCTGTTGGAACCAGCTGATGGATACGATATCCTGTTTGCCGGTAATGTTTGTAGCAGTTAAAAGAGCAAGTGACGTCATGTGAATCCTCCATCCCTAATATATCAAATTATATTATACAGGATTGGTCAAGAATGTCCAGTATATCTTGTATCGTTTACATTCGGAAGGATTGAATAATCAAGGGATTTATGGTATTCTTTCACCGTAGGGAAAATTAGAAATGTACACCGCACTGGCCCTATTCTGAGAAATATCGATCTGTGGCATATAAATGTCTTGCATGAATACGATACAATTCTCCGTTAGATAGATGAAAGAGAAGTACAAGTGAGGGGATTGCAATGAAAAATGTTCATCGTATTGTCCGATACACGGCATTGGTGGCCATTTTATTGGCTGCTATCAGCCTGTCCGGATGCGTAACGAACCCGGATACCGGCACCGGACAAGGGACGGCAGGCCAGGGAAGCGATTTGCCTTTCCCTGTATTAACCCCTGAAGCAACCGCGACCCCCGTTGAGCCGCAAACAATCCAACCTATCGTAACCCCCAGCCCTTCTGCAACAGAAGGTGGCCAGGCGTTGCCTTGGGGGGGGACGGCAGTGCCTGGGGCTTTTGTTACGCCTACCTCTACTGCATTTTCTATCGTCACGCAAATGCCCACCATGACACCCGCGCCGACAGCCACAGTATATGTGCTGAAGCTGGGCAGCCAGGGGGAGGATGTGCGTAAACTGCAACGACGCTTAAAGGATTTAAATTACTATAGCGGAAGTGCAGATGGCGACTTTGGCACCGCGACGGAAACTGCCGTTAAGGCCTTCCAGCGCAGGAACAACCTGACCGCAGATGGTATTGCAGGCAAAGCGACAACCACCAGGCTTTACTCCAACAACGCCCTTCGCGCCCGGCCAACACCTGCGCCTACACCCCGTGCCACCGCTGCCCCGAAAGTGAACGAGAACCTCTACCTAAGGATGGGCAGCAGCGGACGGGATGTCACCAACATGCAAAACCGTTTGATTGATCTGGGGTACTTATCCGGCAGCCCCACCGGCCGATTTGATTCAGCGACGGAGAAAGCTATTTATGCTTTCCAACGTAGGAACGTTTCCTATTCGGATGGTGTCGCCGGGCCTCTCACGCTTAAGGCGCTGTATTCATCCGGTGCCCGGGGGACATCCACTGCCAGCGGTGTTGTAGGCGTATCCCTGCGTAAAGGCGTGTCTGATTCCGCCGCGGTGCGCAACATGCAGTCACGCTTAAAGCAGCTTGGATACTACAACGGCGGCATTGATGGAGACTTTGGTGCCAGCACCGAAGCGGCGGTGAAAGCCTTTCAGAACAACAACAATCTTCGTGCCGATGGTGTAGCCGGCGAAGGCACGCTAAACAAGCTGTATAGCGACGAAGCCCGATCTGCACGGTATTCTGCAACTTCCACTCCCCGTAGCGTTGCAGTCACCCCCATTCCCAGGAGTACGCCTGTAACAAACTACATCAACGTTACCCCAAGCCCCAATAACGAGTATGTGACGCTAAGGGAAGGCCACAGCGGCAACTTGGTTCGAAATCTTCAGCAAGCGCTGAAGGACCAAGGCTACCTAAGCGGATATATAGATGGAAAGTATGGCACCAGCACTGTAGAGGCTGTTGTGCGTTTCCAACAAAACAATGGGTTGTCACAGGATGGCGTTGCCGGCCCTGCTACTCAGCGCGTACTGTTCGAAGGCAACTATCCTGCCGGTTCATAATATTATTAACAACTTAAAAAGACGGATGCATTTCGCATCCGTTTTTTATGAAAGAAGGACCTATGCTGTTCGCTGACATTATTTTTATCGCCGTTAGCCTCTCTATGGATGCATTTGCTGTCGCCGTATGCAAAGGCGCTTGCATGGCCAAGGTAAAAGTTAAAGAATGCTTTTTAATCGCTCTATTCTTTGGGTTATTTCAAGCTCTCATGCCCTTGATGGGATGGCTGATAGGCACACAGTTTGAACAGTATATCACCAGCTTTGACCATTGGATTGCCTTTGGTCTGCTTGGATTTATCGGCATGAAGATGATACAGGAGGCACGCAGCGGTGAAGATGCCTGTGAGGTATGCGCGCCCCTATCCCTGCGTGAATTGATCGTTTTATCTGTCGCAACCAGCATTGATGCTTTGGCTGCGGGTATCGTGTTAGCCATTGAGAAGGTATCCATTCTTATGCCCGTGCTGGTTATCGGTATTACCACCTTTACACTGTCCCTGCTGGGCTCTCTGATGGGCAACAAGGTAGGCGCAAAGTTTAAAAATAAAGCCCAGATTGTGGGCGGCATTGTACTTATTTTAATTGGCGTAAAAATATTGATTGAACACCTAAAGGGCGGCTGATCAGACAGAATATAAATTGTTGATATTTTGGTACGCTACATTGTTTATAATGGCGTTTATTTCGTCAACGCTGCAACCAATTTGCCCCGTTTCTGCCCACTCACCAAGGTACTGACATAGAATACGCCGGGTGTAATCATGGGAAATAAGCTTGAGCAGAGGTAACCCTCCATTTGAGAAACCAATGGAAGAAGTTAGCATCTGCTTTTCCGCCATGGTGTCAATTTGCTGTTTGATTTGGCCCACGCCCCAATGGTTGTGAAGCCGTACCTGAATATGCGCATTTCCGTGCTGTTGAGTGATGGATGAAGCTAATGAAATGAGCGTATTGTAATGATACCATGAAGTACAGGTAATGGCTGTTTTCGGGAGCGCCGAATCAGCAGCCAGCGCTTCAAACAGGGAAGACAAACCGCTTGCAATGGGCTGATCAATCCCTTTGTTGAAGGGGAAAGAAGCTTGTTGATGGAAATTGCCGCAAGGCTGCGTACCAATGTATAGATGCTGTACCCAGTTTCTTTTTGCGTACATTAACCCTAAATGGTAGAGCAGCGCACTTTGATAGCATGCCATCTGTCTAGCCTTGACTCTTTCACCAGACAAGGCGGCTTTTAAGGCCTTTTCTGCTTTGTCCAGACGAAGTTGGTAGGTTGGAAAGGTTTCGAAACTGCATAGAGCAGATCGGGCACCTAAAGCATGAAAATAATCCATCCGGCTTTCAACAGCGGCTAACAGTGTTTCCATTGAGTTAATAGAAACATTAGCAGCACTGGATAACAACGCAATTTCATCAATAAAACCAGGCTGGTTGATATGTACAATTTCGCAAGTCGAAAATACAGGCAACAGTTTACAGGAAACATTGCTGTACAAAGAGTTGGCATGGAAGGGTTTCAGATCATCCGAAATTTTATGGGGAGAAAGCAGGTGGGTTACTTTCAGTTCATTCAGGATGGATTGTAAGGTATATTTTTTGTCCCGTAGAACAAGGGCACTTGTGTCCCAGATTGCCTGTGCATTTTCATTGCTGATGGGCAAATTAATACCAAAAAACCTCTGTAAAAACAATTGTGTCTTTAAATATAGACTGTTGCCGGGAGATTTTTCCAGACAGTCGACAAACTTGTAAAACTGCCGTTGCTCATCCTCCGATTGATGATGAACGTCCTGCAATGAAGTGGAAGGTAAAATCTTTTCTTCCGCACCGCTAAGCAGCATCTGGGTGATATTGTCAAAAGGGATACTTTGCCCCAGTGCGCGCGGGGAAATGAAGGAAAGATCTTCAAAAATCGGCAAAGAACCTGTGCGCTGGCCATATAATAAGCGCGAGGTATCCGATGGAAGAAGCAAGTTATTATCATTACTTAAATACATGGTGTTACCGTTTAGCTGTCATCAAGGAATTTCGCATGTACCCGGCAAGGATATCCACAATCCTGGCGTTCTTTCCGCCCCGCGTCACAATGATATCCGCGTCGGAAATATAATTACGAATGTATTTATCGTACATGGGTTTTACAGTCGTTAAGTACTGGGCAGAAATGCTGTCAATGCTACGCTTCCGCTCCTTGATATCCCGGTTAATACGTCGCAAAAGACAAATGTCCGGCTCTACATTGATGTACATTTTTAAAAACATCAACTCACAGAGTCTTGCATCATGCAGGGCGTGAATACCCTCCAGAATCAGCACGTCGCAAGGCGATATCAATTGCTGGCTGTCACAACGTGCGTGCTGGGTAAAGTCATAGTCTTTTTTCGATATAGACTCTCCTCCCATCAGACACTTCACATCCTGATATAAAGCCTCGTGGTCGAAGATGGATGGCTCATCATAGTTTAGCTGTGTGCGCTGCTCAAATGTTAAATCCGAATGATCAGTATAATAGGAGTCCTGGTTTAAAATATAGGTGCTGATATCATCACCCATCGCCTTGCACAGTTCATCCGAGAGCGTCGTTTTACCGGACCCACTGGCACCACAAATCCCAATAAAAAGCATATACATCCCTCCCGCAACGTACGATAGCTGAAAGTTCGATTGTTGTCAATGTATACAAGCCTGTTGAATAGAAACAACCTATTGTTATTTTTGTGTCTCTATATTATAATGGCATCGAACTGAATACTGCTTATCAAGAGTGGGGGAGGGACCGGCCTGATGAACCCCGGCAACCAGCAAAAGCATGGTGCCAAATCCGGCAGCGATACCGCTGGCAGATAAGATGATGCGCTTGTCTGTATGATAAGCGTTTTTTAATGAAAGGAACCAAAGATGAGAAAGCAATTTACCTCAGAATCTGTTACTGAAGGACATCCAGATAAAATGTGCGACCAGATTTCTGACGCTGTCTTGGACGCTATCCTGAAAGATGACCCCTATGCCCGGGTCGCCTGCGAAACTTGTGCGACGACAGGCTTAATCCTGGTGATGGGGGAAATCAGTACCACCACCTATGTGTCCATACCAGATATCGTAAGGGATGTTGTGCTGGATATTGGCTACAACGATTCCTCCATGGGTTTTGATGGCCGTTCCTGCTCCGTGTTGACCTCCGTACACGAGCAGTCTGCGGATATTGACGGCGGTGTAAGCCGCGCCCATGAAACCAGAGGCGTAGAGGACACAAACCAGGCAACCGGAGCGGGTGATCAGGGGATGATGTTCGGCTATGCTTGCAGCGATACACCGGAATTGATGCCCTTGTCGTTATCCTTGGCACATCGTTTGACCAAACGCATGAGCATTGTGCGCAAGGAGAAAATGCACCCTTGGATGCGGCCAGATGGCAAAGCCCAGGTGACTGTGACGTATGAGGATGATAAACCCATATCAGTCGATGCCGTGGTTATTTCCACCCAGCATGATGAATCGGTGGACCAGGAAACAATTCGTGTCGCTATGATGGAAGATGTAATCAAGCATGAAATCCCAGCGGAGCTGCTGCACGAGAACACGAAGTATTTCATTAATCCCAGCGGACGGTTTGTTATCGGCGGCCCCGCCGGTGACAGCGGCCTGACGGGCAGAAAAATCATTGTGGATACCTATGGCGGCTTTGCTCCCCATGGCGGCGGATGCTTCAGCGGAAAGGACCCCACCAAGGTAGACCGGTCTGCGGCCTATGCCGCTCGCTATATAGCAAAAAATATAGTGGCAGCGGGACTTGCTAAGCGTTGCCAGGTTTCTCTGGCCTATGCCATTGGTGTGGCGCAGCCTGTTGGCTTTGATGTGGATACCTTTGGCACAGGTGTACTGCCCGATGAAAAGCTGGCCTCCATTGTTCACAGCCGCGTTGATTTAAGCCCGGACGGTATCATCAACACATTGAAATTGCGTAGGCCTCTCTATCGTCAAACTGCTTGCTATGGGCACTTTGGCCGCAATGATATAGACGTTCCCTGGGAAAAGACGGATCT
>CAYFSQ010000015.1:0-34186 GCA_964345895.1 uncultured Oscillospiraceae bacterium | reverse complement strand
AACCCGGGGCCTAAAGCCCCGGGTTTGTAAGTAGTAAGTAATCAGCCTTTATTACACCACCATGGTGCCGTTTTCTTTGTTGTAGCCAGTAGGGTCTGCCTTCAGTTGCTTTGCCTGGCGCACCTCAAAGAACTTTTTCGCCACCTGAGGGAAGGAAGCATAGCTGAGCACGTCCTCATCCTGCTGGATAAACTCGGCGATTTCCTTGCGGAAGCCGTCCAACTGGGGTGCAATATCGTCCGCCGGGCGGCCGGTGATGACGGGCTCATCCCCCAGGATTTTCTTCTGGATATCCTTGTTGACGGGGGCAGGCAGGCGGCCATACTCGCCGCGCAGCAGCGCCTTGCTTTCGTTGGGCACCATTTTATAGCGTTCGCCGGTGATGATGTTCATCACAGCCTGAGTGCCTACAATCTGGCTGGTGGGGGTTACCAGGGGCGGATAGCCAAAGTCCTCACGCACGCGGGGCACTTCTGCCAAAACATCCTCGAATTTGTCCATCTTGCCAGCCTGTTTCAGCTGTCCAATGAGGTTAGACAGCATGCCGCCGGGCACCTGATAGCGCAGGGTATTGACATCCACTGCCATCACGCGCTCAGGATCGCGCCAGCCTTCCTTGTTCATGCGTTCCACTGCGGGCTTGAATGTTTCCGCCGCCTGGGTCAGCAGGCTGATATCAATGCCAGTGTCGTATTCTGTGCCCTTCAGGGTGGCGACCATGGCCTCGGTTACCGGCTGGGCGGTACCATCACCAAGAGGAGACAGCGCGGTATCGATGACATCCACCCCGGCCTCTACAGCCTTTAACAATGTCATGGCACCGGTACCGGTGGTGTTGTGGGTATGCAGGACAATGGGCACCTTCACCGACTGCTTCAGCTTTTTCACCAGGGAATAAGCCGGGTAAGGCAGCAGCAGGTTGGCCATGTCCTTGATGCAGACGATGTCCGCGCCCATATCCTCTATCTGCTTGGCCAGGGATACAAAGTATTCCTCGGTATGCACAGGAGAAATGGTGTAACTCATGGCAATTTCAGCAATGCCGCCATGGGCTTTTGTCGCCTTGACGGCCACTTCCATGTTGCGCAGATCGTTGAGAGCATCAAAGATGCGGATGATGTCAATGCCGTTGTCGATGGACTTTTTGACAAAGTGTTCCACCGTGTCGTCGGCATAATGCTTGTAGCCCAGGATGTTCTGGCCGCGCAGCAGCATCTGCAGCTTGGTGTTGGGCAATGCCTTGCGGAACTGGCGCAGGCGGTCCCAGGGGTCTTCATTCAGGAAGCGCAGGCAGGCATCGAAGGTGGCGCCGCCCCAGCATTCCAGGGAAAAGTAGCCGGCCTTGTCCAGATACTCGCAGGCAGGAAGCATTTCATCCAAGCGCATGCGTGTCGCCGCCTGGGATTGGTGGGCGTCGCGCAGGATGGTATCAGTAATTCCAACTTTCGGCATATATTACTCCTTTATTGCTTAACCAAATAGACTTAACAGGACGCCTGCCGCAATGGCTGAGCCAATAACGCCCGCCACATTGGGGCCCATGGCATGCATCAGCAGGAAGTTGTTGGGGTTCTCCCGCTGCCCTTCCACCTGGGAAACGCGGGCAGCCATGGGGACAGCGGACACACCGGCCGAGCCAATCAGAGGGTTGATTTTTCCGCCGCTGAATTTATTCATCACCTTGCCCATCAATACGCCGCCTGCGGTGCCAAAGCCAAAGGCCAGCACACCCAGGACGATAATCTTGATGGTTTCAAGGTTCAGGAAGGTTTTTGCATCGGCGGTAGCGCCGACTGTAACGCCCAGGAAAATGACGACAATGTTCATCAGTTCGTTCTGGGCAGTCTTGCTGAGGCGATCCACCACGAAGGACTCCCGGAAGAGGTTGCCCAGCATCAGCATGCCCACAAGGGGCGCAGCGGAGGGCAGCAGCATGGACACCACCACGGTAACCATGATGGGGAAGATAATTTTTTCTTTCTTGGTGACCACCCGCAGCTGCTCCATGACGATGCCGCGCTCTTTTTTGGTCGTCAGCGCCCGCATGATGGGGGGCTGTATCACCGGTACCAGCGCCATGTAGCTATAGGCAGCCACCGCAATGGGGCCCAGCAGATGGGGCGCCAGCTTGCCCGTCAGGTAGATGGCTGTGGGGCCGTCGGCACCGCCAATGATGCCCACAGAAGCAGCTTCCGCTCCCGTAAAGCCCAGCAAACGGGCCAGGATGAAGGCCAGGAAGATGCCCAGCTGCCCGGCACCGCCCAGCAGCATGCTCTTGGGGTTGGCAATCAGGGGGCCAAAGTCGGTCATGGCGCCTACACCCATAAAGATCAGGGGCGGGTAGATGCCCAGCTTGACGCCCTGGTACAGATAGTACAGCAGCCCGCCGTTGGCGGTGGTATGCTGGTACACCGTCATCCCCTCGACAAAGCCCTTGAGGGACACGCCAGCAGCTTCGAAAGCCTGCATGGTTTCAGGGGTCAATAACACCGGGACACCTGCCTTGCCGTTACGGATTACTTCGCTAAGCAGCTCCGTCTTGGGTCCATCCATCATGCCGGCAAAGGGCAGGTTAGCCAGCAACATGCCAAAGGCGATGGGCAGTAGCAGCAGGGGCTCATAGCCTTTTGCAATGGCCAAGTACAGCAGAATAAAAGATATCAGCAACATCACCAGGGTGAGGGGTTGCTGAGCAATGCCTGCAAAGGCGGATTCCCTTGCTAAGCTCTCAAGCGTTTTCAGGATTTCCACATCTTCACCCCTTCAGAAAATTATTGCAAAACAACCATGGGATCGCCGCTATTGACAGAATCGCCGGACTTGACAAGAATCTGTGCAACAGTGCCGTCCCCTGGGGCGACAATTTCGTTTTCCATCTTCATGGCTTCCAGTATCAGCAGCACATCGCCGCGCTTAACCTGGGCACCCACAGAGGTTTTGATGCCAAGAATGGTGCCGGGCATGGGGGCATTGATCTGTTCACCGCTGACAGGGGCGGCCGCAGGTGCGGGCGCTGCCGCTGCGGGAGCAGGCGCAGGAGCGGGGGCTGCCACAGGGGCAGGGGCCGCCGCAACAGGGGCGGCAGGGGCAACGGGAGCAACCGGGGCAGCATAGGAAACGCCGGCACCGGCTTCTTCTACCTCAACCTCATAGGGGACACCATTGACTTTAATGCTGAATTTACGCATAGGGATTACTCCTTCCAATATGTATCAATTTTAGCGGTGGGTACCAACGCGGCGGATACGGCGTACGACAAAGCCCTCTGTTTTGCCTTCCTGCTGCATCATCATGGCGATGGCGGCAGTGATGGCGGCTACAACAGCGCTCTGGTCAGCAGCCTGAGGCTGCGCTACTGGGGCTGCTGCCGGTGGCGCGACGGGAACTGCCTTTACATGGGCTTCCTTTTTTTGCACAGAAAACACCCGCATCAGGCTGATGATGGCAATCAGTAGAATCAGACCAAGGAATACAACAAGGAGGCCAATGACCGCTGTTGAAAGCCCATCCATTAATAGGTTCTGCATCTCTCCCCTGCCTTTCCTTACAGCGGCATGTTGCCGTGTTCACGGGCAGGCGCTTCATCCTGCTTGGTGTACAGCAGCTCCAGGCCGGCAATCAAATGTTTGCGGGTTTCGGCAGGATCGATCACATCATCCACCAAGCCCTCGGAGGCAATGGCCAGGCCGTCGGCGGAACGGGCATACTCCTTCTCCAGTTCGGCGCGCTCCTCTTCCTTCAGGCGCTGGCCATCAAAGGTTTGCACTGCCGCTTCCTTTGTAAGGGGGGCAACCATGCTGTTTGGCCAGGCAAAGGAAAGATCAGCCATTGCTTTGCCGCCCATGGCCACATAGGCAGCGCCCACCGCATCCCCTGCCAGCACAGCCAGCTTGGGGGTGGTTGCTTCAGCATAGGCGTACAGCATTTGGGCAGAGGCGCGCAGCAGCTCGCCTTGCCTTTTCTTGCAGGGTACAGCCAAGCCGCTGGTCATCACCAGGGAGATTACCGGCAGACGGTAGCAGTCGCACAATCTCACCAGACGGGCAATTTTCCTGCAGGCGGCGGCATCCAGCCGTCCCCCATCCTGCTGAGGTTGTCCTGCCACAATGCCGCAGGGGCGTCCGCCCACCTGGGCCAGCAGGGTATGGCAAGTGGCACCGTAGCCTGCAAACAATTCCACCGCCGTGCCCTGGTCTGCCACGTCCATGGCAAGGGCAAGGCCGTCGGTTGCATCCCGGGTTAGAAGGCGGTTCAAATCGTCGCCATCGTATACGGGGGCACCCTCGCAGTTGGAGGAGGGTAGCATTGCCAGCACCTTCTGCGCCAACGAAATGGCTTGTTTTTCATCAGCGGCCTTCAGGGCAGCAACGCCCTGGTTCACCAGCACATCAGCGCCGCCCAACTCCTCGTCCTTAAGGGCGGTGCCTGCGGTGGCGTTCATCACCAGGGGCGATACCGGCATCACAAGGGCGGTTTTTTCTACCGCGATGGCAATGTCTGCCAGTGTGACAAAATGTGTGGCAACCCCCATGCAAGGGCCGGATACTACCGTTACCACAGGGCACACGCCGGACAAGCGGCTAAGCGCTGCAAAGACCTGGCCATAGGCAGCCAAAGCCTGGGCCCCTTCTTGCACCTTAAAGCCTTCGCTGTCCGCAAAGAAAACGACAGGAGCCCCCGTCTTTTTTGCAAGCCCCAGAAGGCTTACAATCTTTTCTGCCTGCAAGCGGGACATTGCTGCCCCCTGGACAGTAATATCCTGGGCCACCACGTATACAGGGCGCCCTTCTACCAAGCCATAGCCGGTAACGACGCCGGCACCCTGAAGCAGTGCCTGGGTCTCCACAAAGGAACCGCCGTCGTACAGAGAGGCGACCCTCTCCCGGGCTGTTTGCTTGTTTTGCGCGCGCTGCTGCGCTGCTTTGTTTTCATCACCTTGTAGCAGCGCGTTTTTCTTTTTCATGGTATCGCGCAACTGCTCTTTCTGTTCCATGTGGATTCCCCCTTACATCATTTAAGTAGCAACAAGACTGTACAATTTTACACCTAGTATATCGTAAGACAAAAGCGCGATGGCGTCAAGCCCACTTAAGGGGATCAACCATCACGCAGCATGTTTTTTAAGTTCAGCGAAGCTGTATAAAGAGCGTTCTTCTTGTGCCCCTTTTGTTGGAGTACCTCACCAGCTTCCCGAAGGGAAAGTTCCCCTAAAACCATTTGGTTCAACAGCTGGGCTTCCAGGGTCATTGGCAGCGTTTCGTCGTCTTTATTTGGCGCTATGGTACCGGACAAATCCAGCACCACCGCATACTCCCCCTTCTGGGTTTTGGGATTGTTTTTTAATTGTTCCAGAACCTCACCAGCGCTGCCCCTGAGTGTTTTTTCATACATCTTGGTCAGGTCGCAGCACACCACGCATTGTATGTCGGGAAACACCAGCTGGACATTCTCCATCAAAGCAATCACCCGGTGGGGGGATTCGTACAGCACAGCCGTCTCATCCCGGCCTGCCATGGATATAAGCTTATCCTGACGCTCCTTTTTCCCCCGCGGGAGAAAGCCGTAGAAAGTATAAGTGGTGTTGACAAAGCCGCTGATGGATACCGCTGCTACCGCCGCGCTGGCACCGGGAATGGGCTGTATCTCGATGCCCTGTTGTGCCGCTTCCTTGACAAAGAATGCACCGGGGTCGGATATGGCCGGGGTTCCCGCGTCGCTGACCAGGGCGACATCGATATTCTCCTCCAGCATCCTGCTGACCAACGCAGCGCTCTTGTGCCGCTCATTGTCCCTGAACAAGCTGGTTAACGGGGTTTGGATGTCGTAATGGTTGAGCAGTTTGCGGGTCACCCGGGTATCCTCTGCCACAATCAACGCAACCTGGCGCAGGGTGTCCAGGGCACGGGGAGATATGTCCCCCAGGTTACCAATGGGGGTAGCCACCACGTAGAGCATATTACAGCCTTTCTGCCACCCGCAGCTTAGCGCTTTGGGCGCGGGGGTTCTCCTCAAGTTCTGCCTGGGAAGGTGCAATGGCACCTCCCGCTAAAATGCGGGCCTGGGGCTTAAGGCCGCAGGTGCATACCGGTGCCCGGGGCGGGCATACACAAGGGTTCTTCATCTTCTGAAAAGCCCGCTTGACGATACGGTCCTCAATGGAGTGGAAGGTAATCACACATAGCCGACCGCCGGGTTGAAGCAAACTCATCCAGTCATCCAGGGCTTTGGGCAAGGCATCCAGTTCTCCGTTGATGGCAATGCGCACTGCCTGGAAGGTTCTGCGGGCGGGGTGCCCCGTGTCCTTGCGGCGGACTGCCTTGGGGATGGCGGCATCCACCACCTTCACCAGGTCCTGGGTGGTTTCAAGGGGCTGAAGGTGACGCTTTTCCACCAACACCTTGGCAATGCGGGCTGCCCATTTCTCATCGGCATAGTCGTACAGCGCCTGGGTCAGCTCCCTCTCCGTAACCTGGTTGAGCCACTGGGCGGCAGTCATGCCGCTGCCTTGGTCCATGCGCATGTCCAGGTACGCATCCTCGTGGTAGCTAAAGCCCCTGTCAGGAGTATCCAGCTGATGGGAGGAAACGCCCAGATCAAGCAACCCTCCGTCCAGTAAGGTATGGAGAGGCAGCAGTTCCTTCACTTGGTGAAAGTTGCCATGAAGGGCAGAAAAGTTGGGGTAGGCTTGAAGGCGCTGCGTCGCCGCGGCAATGGCTGCCGCGTCCCGGTCGATGCCAAAGAGGCGACCATCGGCAGACAAGCGCTTCAGAATCTCTTCGCTATGCCCGCCGCCGCCCAATGTACCATCGGCATAGGTGCCGGAAGGCTGGATGTTCAGCCCTTCCAACACCTCGTGCAGGAGGACCGGGATATGGTGAAATGTACTGGGTGCGTCCTTCACATTTCAAGCTCCTGTATGCGCTGGCGCAGGGAAACAAGCATCACCTTGTTTTGCTCCAGTTTGTCCTTTTCTGTCTGGATAAGCTGTTCCGGCGCTTTGCTGAGGAAGCCCTGGTTATTCAGCTTGCCCTCTCCCCTTTGAATCTCTTTTTCCAAGTTTTCCAGTTCCTTGGTGAGGCGTTTGATCTCGGCCTGAAAGTCCACCAGGTCGCCCAGGGGAATCAGCACTTCCCCAGCGGGGACAACGGCGCTGACGATTTTTTCATTCAGGCTGTCCTCTGCTTTAAGGATGGTTACCTCTGAAGCGTTTGCCATGCGCATAAAATAGGGCGCTGCGCCATGCAATACATCCTCCCAGCCTGTTTGGGGTTTAAGCAGCAAACGAGCCTTCAGCCCTGCTTGCACCTTCAGTTCTGCCCGCAGGTTGCGCACAGCGCGTATAACCTCCATGACGCCTTCCATCTGGCTTGCTTCCTTTTCAAACAGGTAGCTTTCGTCTACCAGGGGCCACGGGGACAGCATGCAGGAATCCTCGCCATGGCCAGGCAGGAAGCGGAACACCGTTTCCGTCAGGAAAGGCATGAAGGGGTGCAGCATCTTCAGCAGCGCGCTCAGCACATACTGCAGGACGGCGCGAACAGCCGCCTTGCGCTCTGCATCCTCACCGAACAAATCAGACTTGGCAAGTTCGATATACCAATCGCAGAAATCATTCCAGGCAAAGTCGTAGATGCGTTGGGCTGCCAAGCCATGCTCGCTGTGGTCAAAGTGGTCGGTCATATCCTTGATGGCATGCATGGTTTGGGCCAGTATCCACTTGTCGGGCTGCTCCAGTTTCTTCCCCTGCAAGGGCTCGGGGGTTTCCTCCATGTTCATCAGCACAAAGCGGGCAGCATTCCACACCTTGTTGGAGAAGTTGCGTGCAGCCTCGATTTTTTCCTGAGAGAAGCGGGTGTCGTTGCCGGGGCTGATGCCCATGCACAGGGAAAAGCGCAAAGCATCAGCGCCGTACTCGTCAATGATTTCCAGGGGATCGATGCCATTCCCCAGGGACTTAGACATCTTGCGGCCCTGGGCGTCCCGCACCAGGCCATGAATCAGCACGGTATCAAAGGGCGTTTCGCCCATGTGGGCGATGCCCGAAAAAATCATCCGTGCCACCCAGAAGAAAATGATGTCGTACCCTGTCACCAGGGTACTGGTGGGATAGAAATATTGCAAATCTTCCGTATTGTCCGGCCATCCCAGGGTGCTAAAGGGCCAAAGGGCAGAAGAGAACCAGGTATCCAGCACGTCTTCATCCTGTTTTAATTTGGCATGGCCGCACTTGGGGCAGGCCGCAGGGTCTTCCCTTGATACAATGGTTTCGCCGCAGCTTTCACAGTACCATGCAGGGATGCGGTGGCCCCACCAGAGCTGGCGGCTGATGCACCAATCCCTGATATTCTCCATCCAGTTGAAGTATATTTTGGAAAACCTATCGGGCAGGAAGCGGGTCTTGCCTTCTTTCACCGCCTCTATGGCGGGCTTGGCCAGGGGGGCCATTTCCACAAACCATTGTTTGCTGATCAGCGGCTCCACCACGGTGCTGCAGCGGTAGCAGGTGCCCACATTGTGGGTATAGTCCTCCACCTTGACAAGGTACCCCTGTTCCTTCAGGGCATCTACCACCAGGTTGCGACATTCTTCCCTTGTCAGCCCTTCATACTTGCCGGCATTTTCATTCATGGTGCCATCATCATTGAGCACCCGTAAAATGGGCAGGTTATGGCGCATGGCCACATCAAAGTCGTTGGGGTCGTGGGCCGGGGTCATCTTTACAGCCCCGGTACCAAAGGCCTGATCTACATAATCATCCTGCACAACGGGGATTTCGCGCTGGCAAAGGGGCAGCATGACATGCTTGCCCGCTAAATGGGTATAGCGCTCATCCTCGGGGTTAACGGCTACACCCGTATCACCCAGCATGGTTTCAGGGCGGGTGGTGGCAACCACCACCCCTTCACCGCCATCTATAGCAGGATAATGGATATGCCACAGATGGGAGGGCTTTTCCTCGTATTCGATTTCGGCATCAGAAAGGGCGGTCAGGCAATCAGGACACCAGTTGATGATGCGGTCCCCCCGGTAAATGAGCCCCTGCTCATACAGGCGTACAAATACTTCCCGCACTGCCTTGGAGCAGCCCTCGTCCATGGTGAAACGTTCCCTGGACCAGTCGCAACTGGCACCCAAGCGCCGCAACTGGGTGGTGATGCGGCCGCCATATTCTTCTTTCCATTCCCAGGCTTTCTTAAGGAAGGCCTCCCGGCCGATGCCTTCCTTGGTCAGCCCATCCTCCGCCATCTTTTCTACTATTTTTACCTCTGTCGCGATGGAGGCATGGTCGGTGCCAGGCAGCCACAGGGTGGGGTCCCCCTTCATGCGATGGTAGCGGGTTAAGGCATCCTGCAAAACACAGTCCATGGCGTGGCCCATGTGCAGTTGCCCAGTAATATTGGGGGGCGGCATAACAATGGTAAAGGGCTTTTTTCCCTCCACCTTCTGGGCCACAAAAGCGCCGGACTCTTCCCACTTTCTGTAGGTATCCCGTTCAATCGCCTGTGGATTATATGTTTTCTCCATGCTGTTTGACATACTTCCTCCTGCACCTTTAATAAAATGAAGAAGCCGCTCCATCCCCTGAAGGACGGAGCGACCCGTGGTACCACCTTGCTTCACAGCACATTGCGCTGCCTCTTCGCTGTAACGGGCTGACCCGGGCTTGCGCCACCCTCCCAAGCGACCTTCGGCAAACAGGGTACCGGCGTTCTTCCACCATGCGACGCCTCTCTATAGGGCCTGTTGGCTTACTCCTCTTGTTCGTAGGGACTGGGCAGGTTTTACGCCTGCTTCTTTTCGTCCATCACCAGAACCTGACGGCCGTTGTACATGCCGCAATGTTTGCAGACACGATGCAACAGTTTCATCTGGTGACACTGGGGGCACGCCGAAATGGCGGGCATGCTCAACTTCCAGTGTGTACGGCGCTTGCGGCCGCGTGCTTTGGATACTTTTCCCTTAGGTACTGCCATGGTTACACCTCCTGATCCTTTGTCAGCAATTGTTGTAATGCCGCAAAGGGATGCTCATTGTTGAGCTCTTCCTGGCAGGCATTCGCTTGTTGGTTGTCCGGCATCTGCTGGATAAAACCCTCGCAGTCTTCCTTGCACAGGAATCGCATGGGCATTTCCAGCACCGCCAGCATGAGCGCCAAATGACTCATTTCCACCTTGGAGCCCTGGAAACTAAGTTGTTCCTCGTCTTCCAGTTCTTCCCGCATGTCCTGGTGGGTAAACACCTCGTCAAAGGGAATGGTCAGGGTGGAGGTAACTTGCTCCAGACAGTTGGCGCACCGGGTATGGACCACCGCCACAAGCTTTCCTTTCATGTGCAGGGTGTTATCCGTCATGCTGAAAACGCCATCTATGCGGACGGGGTTTTCGAAGGTAACGGTTTCCCCCAGGATATCCTGCGGCGGAATAGTTTCCGGGTGGATGAAGGCAAACTCTTTGCCGGGTTCGCGTAAAGCGGTGGAAACATCAAGCAGCACGCGCACCCCTCCCATCCAGAACGAGCAACATTATAAAGGGATTGCCAGACAATGTCAACCGTTTTTTATACATCAGCCGCGGTTTCATCTTCATCATAAATGATGGACGGCTCCTTGGGCTGCTGCGCTTCTTTGGCCATTTCCTGGGCACGGTAGTCCTTGTTAACGGTGATGACCACATGCCGGTTGGGCTCTTCCCCTTCTGAATGGGTGGAGATACCCTCGGTGCTTTGCAAGGCAGAGTGCAGGATGCGGCGCTCGTAGGGGTTCATGGGCTCCATCGAAACCCGGCGGCCGGTTTTCTTGGCGCGGTTTGCCATGCGATTGGCAAGGCGGATCAGCGCTTCCTCGCGCTTGGCGCGGTAGCCTTCGCTATCCAGGGTGACGCGGGTATAGTCTTCCTCGCCTTTGTTTACCTGCAGGCTGGTCAGGTACTGAAGGGCATCCAGGGTTTCGCCCCGGCGGCCAATGAGGATGCCCAGCACATCACCCTGCATGTTGACACGGATGGCGCCTTCTTCGTCTGTGCGCACATGGACGCTGACATCCACGCCCATCAGGCTGGTAACCTGCTGTAAGAAATCCTGGGCCTTGCCCTCCTGGGTGGCAGGATCCTTCTGCTCGGCAGGGGTGGGCGGTTCCTTATGCTCTACTGGCTTCCTTTCCTTGCGGGGCTTTGCCTTGGGCTGCTCTTCCTTTTCCTCGGTTACTGCCTCCTGGGGACGAGCAGTTTTCTTCGGGCGGGGTGTGCGGCGGGGTTCAGCCTTCTCTTCTGCCTTGGCTTCCCGGGCTTTTTCCTGCTGGACCTGCCGTTTGGCGGCCTTCTCCCCGGGGGTATCCAGTGCATCGGCGAACAAGGCGCGGGTTGCGTCCTTCACATCGTCTTCCTGTTTGCTTGTCAGCAGAACCTTGGCCATGCGGCTGCCAAAGAGACCGAATAGCCCCTTGCTGCCTTCATGGATGACGGTGATGTCCACATCCGAGATGCTGGCGTTTAATTTCTCCAGCCCCAGATTGATGGCTTCCTCAACCGTGCGGCCTTCAGACTCATATTGTTTCATCGTACGGAATTCTCTCCTTCCAGGTGGGCGACGGCTTTGTCGGCACGGTCAAAGTAGGCATTGACGCCAACGTTGGATGCTGTCGCAATCAGGTTGCTGACCACCCAGTACAGGGCAAAGCCTGCATTGCTGGTCAAGGTAATGTACACAGAGAAAAGCGGGAAAAAATACTTCATAAAGTTGTTCATCCCGGGCTGCTGCTGGCCGTCCTGGGCAGCGGGCTGGGCCATGCCGGGGGTAAACTTGGTCATCAGCATCTGGGAAGCGCCTGCCAGCACCGGCAGGATGAGCAGACCATTATGCTGCAGGAACACGGACACATTAAACAGCACAAAGTTAAGATTGGACCAACCGGGCATGCTGGCTAAAGCAGCCTGATAGCTGGGCACATTCAGCAGCGCCTGCTCGATGAAGGGCAGAGCATTTTTGAGGCCTTCGGCGGTGGAAAAATCCAGCACGCCGCCCATGGCTGTGATGCTGTTCAAAATCACTTCCTGGCTCTGGGGTGTAAGGCCTTGGAAAATGTCGTTCCAGATGTTCAGGGGAATCATCTGGATGGTCTGTATGTTGGGCACCACGGACACAAAGAGGGAGTCAGCCATCCACAGGTTTTTCACCCACAGCCAGCCTTCGTACACAGGCTCCTGGCCCTGCAGGAAGGCGAACACCTGCTGCACCGTCTGCTCGTTGGCAATCTGGCGCATAGCGCCGAACATGGCAAAGAGGATGGGCATCTGAATCAGCAGCGGCAGGCAGCCTGCCATGGGGTTATACTTTTCACGGCGCATCAGCTCCGACTGTTTTTGCTGAAGCTTAACCTTGTCGTTGGCGTATTTCTTCTGAAGTTTGTTCAGTTCCGGCTGAATCTTCTGCATTTTACGCATGCCCTGGCGGTTTTTAATATCCAAAGGCAGCAGAAGGAGACGGATGAAGATGGTAAACAAAACAATCGCCCAGCCATAGTTGTGGACGAAACCATTGATCCCATTAAGGATATTGGTAAGAATTCCTGTCACTGAGTTAATCCCTCCTAATTACTGAATCGGGTATATCGGGCACAGGATCCAACCCGCCTTTGAACAAGGGATTGCAGCGCAGGATACGGCGCACACTCATCCATCCACCCTTGAGTGCGCCCCACCGATCAACTGCCACACGGGCATACTCGGAACAGGTGGGAATGTAGCGGCACCGGGGGGTGGTGTGGGGACTGATGCGTGTCTGATAAAATCGAATGAAAGCCAATAAAAGCTTCTTCACTGCGTTTCCCTGAAGAGTTTCATGCGGGTAAGAAGTCTGTCCATGTCAAGTTCAAGCTCTTGGTAAGAGGACTTCGCCGCAGGCGGTCTGGCAGAAAAGATATAGAACCCTTTGACAAGGCGCGGTATTCTCAGGCGGAAGCATTCGCGCATGCGGCGCTTGGTCCGGTTGCGAACCACCGCATTGCCTACCTTTTTGCTGACGGAAAACCCCACCTGAAGCCGTCCGGCGCGGATGTATGTAAGCGCCATTCTGGGGGTGGATACACCTTTCCCCTTCCGGTACACGTACTGGAATTGGCCGTTTTTCCGGATTCTGTAGTTTCTCTGCATTTTCCCGATAAGGTCGGTCGTACTGGTAAACAAAGCCCGCCCCATACTTGTCGTTTTCATGGCAAGCAGCGGGCGGGCTGTTCAGCCATCCATGACAGGCTTTAGGCGGACAGAACCTTGCGGCCACGGGCACGGCGGCGGGCCAGTACACGGCGGCCATTGCGGGTAGACATGCGGGCACGGAAGCCGTGCACCTTGCTGCGTTGGCGTTTTTTAGGCTGATAGGTACGGAACATCGGTTTACACTCCTTTATATGACGCTTCGGCGTCTGCACGCATTGTATAAATGCGGAACACCCATGGGCAACCGTTAAAGTATACTAAAACAAAGAAAACTTGTCAACACCGCAGGGGGAACGAAATCATCCTTATTAACAGACTTGTGGCTTTGCAACGCTGTTTGCCATGTGCTATAATAAGCCTGCTTTTCAGAGGAATATAGCGAAAGGAAAGCTGTATGGACAATCATTTCATCCGGCAGGCAAGCGGTGTGTTTTCTGGTTTGGACACGCCTTTTACGCTGTTTGACTTAAATGGGAAGCTGCTCCTGGGCAGCGTAACCCACACCCTGCAACCGCCGCTGGATATTGCTTATCACCAGCCTATTATAGTAGAAGGCGCTGTGTATTATAAAACCGATGCAGGTAACGGCTACCTTTTGATGACAAAGGACAGCCCTGCCGCCATCGACAGCCTGAAAATGGCCGCTGCCATGCTGCACGTGCTGTATCAGGCACAGGAAAGCATGCACGACATGAACAAAGGGTATCAACAGCTGCTGCTGGGGGATGTGACAGCTTCCGAGCAGGAAGCGCTGATCGAAGAATACAAGATTTTGCGGGAAGGCTCCCGCTGTGTGCTGTTGCTCAGCGCCCTGTCCCCTGCCTTAAGGCCGGTGGAAAGCCTGCTGAAAGACATCCTCCCCCTGGACGGACAGGACATGCTGATATCCATGAACCGGCATACCGCCGCCATGATTAAGACGCTGGCAGATAATAGTTCAGCAGAGGAACTGACGGAGTACGCCGCCGCCATGCAGGAAACGGCCCTCAGCGAAGAGGGGCTAAGCCTGGCCATTGGCATTGGCGAAACCGTCAGCCATGTGGGCGAGCTAAGCAAAAGCTACCGCCAGGCCAAGCAAGCCATGGAGATTGGCAGCGTCCTAAAGCCCAAGGAAAGCATCTTTGTTTACCGCAGCCTCTTGCTGGAGCGCTTCCTGGCGGATATTCCCCAGGAGATGGCAGCCAGATACCACGGCCTTCTGTTTAACCGCAAAACCGCCCGGCTTTTTACGGATGAGATGCTGGATACCATCAACATGTTTCTGGACAAGGATTTGAACATCTCCGACACGGCTCGGCAAATGTACATCCACCGCAATACCCTGGTATACCGTCTGGAAAAGGTTCAGAAGCAGACAGGGCTTGACCTGCGGCATTTCCACGATGCCATGACATTTAAACTGCTTTTTGAGTTAAAGAAATGCACATCGCTTCAGGAGAATTCCTCAAGCCATTCAGAAAGGAAGTAACCCATGCTAAAAAAAGCCATTGCCCTGCTGCTCGCTTTGCTGCTGCTTGTCCCCTCCGCCTTCGCCAGCGAACGCAACCGGGTCATCTACAACACCAATGACACGGTTACGATAACCCGCAGCGAATACGAAAGGATGCAAAAGTATCAGCTGCTGGAAGAAGTGCGCGCCTATGTGGAGCAGTACTACTATGTAGAGCCTGACGAGCAGGCCATGATGGATGGCGCTATCCAGGGGATGCTCAGCGGCCTGGGGGATGCCTATTCCTTCTACTATCCAAAGGAAGCATGGGAAACCATGTGGGAAGATGATGAAGGCAAGTATGCAGGCATCGGCGTGCAGATGCTGGGCGACTGGCGCAACTCCACCGTGACCATTGTGCGGGTATTCCGCGGCACCCCGGCTGAGGAGGCCGGCCTGCAAAAAGGCGACATCTTCTACAAGGTTGAAGATCTGGAAGTGACCACCGCCACCATGCAGGACGCCGTCAACATCATGCGGGGCGTACCTGGCGAAAAAGTGCATGTGGAAGTGCTGCGCAACGGCGAGGTGCTGCCCTTTGACATTGTCAAGGCTGAAATTGTCATCAACCGTCTGGAGTACAAGGTGCTGGACAACGACATCGGCTACATCGCCGTGTATGAGTTTGCCGGCGACGCCGACGCTGCCTTTGACAAGGCCTTTAAGGAGCTGGAAGCCCAGAGCATCAAGGGACTGATTATCGACCTACGGGATAACCCCGGCGGCTGGGTGGAGCAAGGGGTGCGCATAGCCGATGCCTTCCTTGATAAAACCCTCCTGTTCTATGCACAGGACCGGGCAGGCAACCAGGATAAAACATATACCACCGACGGCAAAAGCGATCTGCCCCTGGTAATCCTTGTCAACGAAAACTCTGCCTCCACCAGCGAAATTTTTACCGCCGCCATGAAGGACTACGGGCGTGCCACCATCGTAGGCACCAATACCTTCGGGAAGGGCGTTATCCAGTATGTCACAGCGCTGAGCGACGGGGTCAGCGGTTTTCAGTTCACCAGCGCCCAGTATTTTTCTGCCAAGGGCAATAAAGTCCACGAAGTGGGTGTCGCCCCGGATGTGGAAGTTACATTGCCTGAAGGGGAAGAACATATGTATCACCAGTTCGGTGATATGAATGACCCGCAATTGAAGGCTGCCTTTGAGGAAATGCTGAAAAAGCTGAAATAGCCCTCCTTTCCCGCCTTGCATTTTGCCCCGGCATCATGTATGATAATTGTGCCGTATGAGGTGTCGGGTCCTGTGCGATTCCATGGTGTGAACCCTGTCAGGTCCGGAAGGAAGCAGCAGTAAGCGCAAGTTGGGATGTGCTGCGGGAGTGCCTGACATCCATACGGTATTTGATTACAAAAATAATTTTGAAAGTGAGATAGAAACATGTGGAAAGCGCCTGATGTGTTGCAACAGGACCCGGACATCCTGTCCGCCATACTGGGAGAAGCCCGGCGACAGGAGGATCATATTGAGCTGATTGCCTCTGAAAACTTCGTCAGCCCCGCCGTAATGGCTGCCATGGGCACGCCACTGACCAATAAGTACGCCGAAGGATACCCCGGCAGAAGGTACTATGGCGGCTGTGAATTTGTGGACGTGGCAGAGAACATCGCCATCGACCGGGTCAAAGCGCTTTTCCAGGCGGAACACGCCAATGTACAGCCCCATTCCGGCAGCCAGGCCAATATGGGCGTCTATTTCGCATTGCTGAACCCAGGCGATAAAATCCTCGGCATGAACCTGAACCACGGCGGCCACCTGACCCATGGAAGCCCTGTGAACATCAGCGGCAAGTATTTTGAGATTGAAGCCTATGGTCTGGACCCTGCCACTGAAAGGATTGACTACGATGCCCTGCTGCAAAAGGCTCGGGAGTCCAAACCCAAGATGATTGTGGCCGGTGCTTCCGCCTATTCGCGCACCATTGATTTTAAGGCTTTCCGCGACATTGCTGACGAAGTGGGCGCTTACTTCATGGTGGACATGGCCCATATCGCAGGCCTGGTGGCAGCAGGATACCATCCCTCCCCTGTGCCCTACGCCGATGTGGTGACCTCCACCACCCATAAAACCCTGCGCGGCCCCCGGGGCGGCTTAATCCTCTGCAAGGAAAAGTTTGCCAAGGCCATTGATAAGGCCATCTTCCCCGGCATACAGGGCGGGCCGTTGATGCACATCATCGCCGCCAAGGCCGTGTGCTTCAAGGAAGCGTTGGAAGACAGCTTTAAGGACTATCAGCACCAGGTGATCCTCAACGCCAAGGCGATGGAAAACGCCCTGCACAAGGAAGGCATCCCCATGGTTTCAGGTGGCACCGACAACCACCTGATGCTGCTGGACTTTGCCGACATGGAGGATGTAACGGGCTTGGAAATGGAAACCCTGCTGGGCCAGGCCAACATTACCACCAACAAGAACATGGTGCCCCGCGACAAGCGGAAGCCTTCCATCACCAGCGGCCTGCGCATCGGCACACCGGCCGTTACAACAAGAGGCATGAAGGAAAAGGACATGGAGCTGATCGCCCAGTGCATCGGCAAGATACTGCGCAAAAAAGAAGCAGCGGTGGAGGAAGTCAAGCAGGCTGTGAAGGAGCTGACCGACGCCCATCCCCTGTATTAAGCTACTAAATGCCACATTATCGGAGGGAAAACCCCTCCGATTTTTGTTTGCAAAGGATTTTGGCACCCATCCCTGGATATGATATAATGATGCTTCGGGAGGTGAGCCCATGAATGAAAGTTGTATGATCGTCGATGGCAACAGCTTGATGTACCGCGCGTTTCACGCGCTGCCCTCGATGGATGTAAATGGCGTATATACCAACGCCGTGCACGGTTTTTTACTGATGCTTTTGAAAGCCCTGGAAGATTATCATCCAGAGTATTGCGTGATTGCCTTTGACGAGCATGGCCCCACATTTCGCCATACAGAATATGAAGAGTACAAAGCCGGCCGCGCCCCCACGCCGGACGAACTGCGGCCCCAGTTCCCTTTGATTAAAGAAATATTGGCATCGATGGGCCTGGGCGTTATCAGCCTGCAAGGGTACGAGGCGGACGATTTGCTGGGCACCATCAGCAAGCAATGCAACCAGAAGGACATCCGTGCCCTGCTGTTGACGGGGGACAGGGATGCCCTGCAACTGGTGAATGACAAAACAAACCTGCTGTTTACCCGCAAGGGCATCAGTGAAATTGTGCTGTACGACCCCAAAACGGTGCAGGACATCTATGGCATTACCCCGGAGCAGGTAACCGATTGGAAGGGCCTGATGGGCGACAGCAGCGACAACATCCCCGGTGTGCCCGGCGTAGGCGAAAAGACCTCGGTCAAGCTGCTGAAGGAATATGGCACGTTGGAAAACGTGCTGGATCATGCGGATAACATCAAAGGGAAACTGGGCGAAAACATCCGCAACAACAAAGAGAAGGCCGTGTTCTCCAAGAAGCTGGCCACCATCCATTTGGATGTGCCCATCGCCTACAGCTTAAAGGATTGGTCTGTCACAAGGCTGCAGGATGGCCTTGAAAAGTTAAAGACATATCAACTGTCCACCATCGTGGACAGGGTAAGCAAGATTACCGGCGCACAGCCCGAAAAGACAGTGGATACTGTCGCCTGGCAGGACGCGGACAGCGCAGAGAAGATTGAGCGTTTTATCGCCTCCCTGAAGGAGGGCCCGGTGGCGCTGTTTGTGGAGGAGGATGCGATCACCCTGTCTCAAGGCAGCCATGGGCTGCGCGCTATCCTGGCCGCAGGGCAGCAGTCCCTGTTTGATGATGCCTTGGGCCTGAGCTATGAAGAGGCCCTCAAAGCGCTGACCCCTGTGCTGAAGAAACCTGTCATCACCCATGGGGGCAAGCAATTGTTCCACCGCCTGTCAAACTTGGGCCTTCCCCTGCCCTCCCTTGTGTGGGATACCATGGTAGCCGCCTACCTTCTAAGCCCTCAGGAGAAAAGCTATGCCCTGCAGGCCTTCGCCTCCCGGGACAGCGGCGGTGTGGAAGCCCTGTACCAACAGCAGCAGCAACAGATGGAAGCCCAAGGCATGCTGCCCCTATTTACAAACATTGAGCTGCCCCTGGTTCGCGTCCTCTTTGATATGGAGCAGGAAGGCTTCCAGGTAGATGCCCAGGTGCTGCGGAAACTGGGGGATGGTTACACCCAGCGGGCAGATCAGCTGCAGCAGGACATTTTAACATCCGCCAATGTGGGGGATTTTAACATCAACAGCCCCCAGCAGTTGGGCAAGGTGTTGTTTGAAGATTTGGGGCTGCCCACCCGCAGAAAGACCACCCGGGGCTACAGCACCGATGCTGCTACCCTGGAAAGCCTGCTGGATTTGCACCCCATTGTGCAGATGATCCTGGACTACCGCCAGGTAGCCAAATTAAACAGCACCTATATCGAGCCCATGCTGCGCAGCATGGACAAGTCAGGCCGCATACACACCACCTTCGACCAGACTGTCGCCGCCACAGGGCGCATCTCCTCAAACGACCCCAACTTACAGAACATCCCCGTGCGCACCGATATGGGGCGGGAAATCCGTCGAGCGTTTATCGCCAGGGAAGGCCATGTGCTGGTGGATGGAGACTATTCCCAGATTGAACTTCGCATCCTGGCCCATATGAGCCGGGATGAAGCCATGAGCGATGCCTTTAACAAACAGCAGGACGTGCACACCCGCACCGCCGCCGAGGTAAACGGCGTTACCATGCTGGAGGTAACTCCCCAGATGCGGGCCGCCGCCAAGGCTGTCAACTTTGGTATTGTCTACGGTATCAGCGACTTTGGCCTGGCCCGCAACATCGGCATCAGCCGCAAGGAGGCTGGAGACTTTATTCAAGCCTATTTCCTCCATTATCCCGGTGTCCATGCCTATATGGAGCGCGCTAAGGAGGATGGGTATCGAAAAGGCTACGCCGAAACCCTCTACGGCCGGCGCCGCCCCCTGCCGGAGCTTACAAATAAAAACTTCAACGTCCGATCCTTTGGAGAGCGGGCCGCCATGAACACCCCCATCCAGGGCACAGCAGCGGACATTATCAAGGCTGCCATGGTAAAGGTACACGCAGCGTTGCAGGAAAAGGGCCTCAAGTCCCGCTTGATTTTGCAGGTGCACGACGAGCTGATTATCGAAGCGCCGATAGAAGAGAAGGATGTTGCTGCCCAGCTTCTTAAAAGCGCCATGGAAGATATCATCAAATTGAATGTCCCGCTGGTGTGCGACATCAACATCGGGAGCAACTGGTATGAAAGCAAGTAAACCCTACATTTTAGGTTTGACAGGGGGCATTGCCAGCGGCAAAAGCAACATCGCCCGAACCATCAAATCCTACGGGATACCGGTGATTGACACCGATGAAATATCCCACAGCCTGACAAAGCCTTCTGGCCTCGCGCTACCAAGGCTGCGCGAACACTTTGGCGACGGAATCTTTCAAGAAAACGGCGAGCTTATCCGCAGCGCTTTAAGTGCCGTCGTTTTTAACAACCCCAAGGAACTGGCCGCCCTCAACGCCATCATGCACCCCATGATATTTGAAGAGATGGAGCGCCGCCTGAACACCCATGCCCATGAGCCCATCGTGGTACTGGAAATTCCCCTGCTGTTTGAAACCGGGTCCCAGCGCTACTGCGACGAGGTGTGGACTGTCTATGTCCCCTATGAGGAGCAACTGAAACGCCTGATCAAGCGGAAAATTCCCAAAGAACAGGCCATCGCCCGCATCGCAAGCCAGATGCCCGCTGAAAAGCGAAACGAACAGTCCGACCAGATTATCGACACCTCCGGCACCTATGAACAAACCAGAGCCCAGGTGGACAAACTGCTGCAGGACTTAAAAAGGAGATTGGACCTTGTCTGAACAACCCACGGCACCGCGCAACCGCAGAGCAGGGCGCGCTGCTCCCCCGCGCAAAACATCTGCCCCGGCAAAAAGGAATAAACAGCCTCAGGGCAAAGTAAGCATCGGCCTGCTGGCGCTGTTTGCCTCCGTCTGTTTTTTACTGGTTACAGCCCTTGTCCTCAACAACAATGCAAGTGCCCGCCTTGAAGCCCTGCAAACAGAAAGGGCGCTGGAAGCACAAAAACATCAGGAACAGCTGAACTACTACCAGGGTATGCGCACAAAGAGCGGGGTGGAAGGCATCATCCATCGATATGCCCGGGAATATGATGTGAACCCCTCCATGATTTCTGCCGTGATTTCGCGGGAAAGCCACTACGACCCCTACGCAGAAAGCCGGGTGGGGGCAAGAGGGCTGATGCAGATCATGGAGGATACCGGCAGCTGGATTGCCTCCCGGCAGGGCAATAAGGACTACCAGTACAACCACCTGTTTGACCCCGACCTGAACATCCGCTTTGGCGCATGGTACCTTGCCTATTTAAGCGATATTTACCAGGGCAACCCCATCATGGTTGCCGCTGCCTACCACGCGGGAGCCAACAACGTGAACCTCTGGGCCCTGAAATTCGCCCAGGATGAGCGGTTTTTAACCCTGGAGCAGATCCCCATGGAGGACACGAAGGACTATGTACGAAAGGTGATGAACGCCTATGCCATCTACTACGAAATTGATGAAAAACTGTAAACGCCTGCTTGTTCTGTTCTTAACGTTGATTCTTTTTTGGGGCAATGCCCTGGCAGCCAATACAGACAGCAGCCTGACGCTGGGCGTGATCTCTATTTCCACCCAGTTTATGAACCCCCTGATTCCGGTGGAACGGGAGTTTATGTCCCTAAACAGCCTGGTGTACGAAGGGCTGGTAGAACTGGACGATGACTACCTGCCCCGTCCCAAGCTGTGCCGCAGCTGGGAAGCCTCCGCCGGGGGCGGCACATGGTACTTTTACCTGCGGGAGGGCATTACCTTCCATGATGGCACGCCCCTGACTGCCAACGACGTGGTGGCCACGGTAAAAACCATCCTGGATTTGGCCAACAACCCTGCCTCCGGCAACGCGGGGGCATACTCTTCCCTGCAATACTTTATCACCGATATCTCTGCCAACGACAACCTGACGGTGGTTATTAAAACCAACCGCACCAACTTTGGCTTCCTCTACGCCATGACCTTCCCCATCCTGCCCGCCAGCCAGGTGCAGGCAGAAAACCCTGTGGGCACCGGCCCTTACAAGGTGGATCAGTTTGTGCCCAAGGACTTTTTAATCCTGTCCGCCTACGACGGCTGGTGGAAGGGCAAAGCGGCCATGAACACCATTATGACCATCTTCCATGCCGCTAACCGGGAATTGATGTCTTCCTTCGAATACAACCGGGTTGATGCTGTGGCCACCCGTTCGCTGACCGCTGCCCAATACCGCTCAGGCATCAGCAGTTTAAACCTGAGCTATCGCACCAAGCAGCTGGAAACCCTGATGATGAACAACCGGGTACGGGAGCTGAAGGATGTGCGGGTGCGCAAAGCCATCCGCCACGCCATCAACATACAGGACATCCTGTCCAGCGTGTATATGGACATGGCGCAGCGAACCGATACCCCCATGATGCCCGGCACCTGGATGCACTCTGACATCCCTGAAGCCTTCCAGTACGACCCGGAAAAGGCCAAGCAGCTTCTGGATGAGGCCGGTTGGGTGGACTCTGACGGTGACGGCATACGGGACACCGTGATTGACGGCAACAAAGCAAATCTTCGCCTGCGCTTTTTGATCTACGAGGAGCAGGACAACAGCGTGCGCATGATGGCCGCCAACAAGATTGCCGGTATGCTCAAGAGCATCGGCATAGACACCACCCCGACATTGATCAGCTTTTCCGAGGTGCGGGACCGCCTGAAAGCAGGCAACTATGATATTGCGTTGGCTTCCTTCAACATGGACACCGTGCCCGATCCCGGCTTCCTGCTGATGACCAACAACACAGCCAACTACATGCGCTATTCCTCCACTGAAATGGACAACCTCTTTAAGCATCTTCGTACCCGCATGACCCAGGAAGAGTACCGCAATACCCTGTTTCAGATTCAGTCCCTCTTTGCTGAGGACTGCCCCTTCATGTGCCTGTACTACCGCAAGGGTGCCATCCTGACCCGCAAGATGTTTACCGACGCCCGGGACCTTCGGGAGCCTGATGTGCTGCGGGGCATTGCTGAGGGCCTGGAAAAGCGATAAGGAGGAAAGTATGGCTTTTGTTACGATTAAACAGGGGACACTGCTGTCCCCTGCTCCCGCAGTGATGGTCAGCTGCGCGACAGAAACCCAGCGCCCCAACATCATCACCATTGCCTGGGCAGGCACCGTGAACTCGTCCCCGCCCATGGTCTCTATCTCCGTCAGGAGCAACCGCTTTTCCCACCATATCATCAAAGAAAGCGGCGAGTTTGTTATTAACCTGGTCAGCCGGGAATTGGTGAAGGCCACGGATTTTTGCGGCGTTAAGTCGGGGAAAGAAATAGACAAGTTTGACAGCTGCCAGTTAACCCCGTTGAAACTTGACAGCATGCAGCATGCCCCTGCCATACAGGAAGCTCCCTTCTACCTGGCGTGCAAGGTAGAGCAAACCATCGACTTGCCTTCCCATACCATGTTTATCGCCCAGGTTGTGGAGAATGGCGTGCGGGAAGACCTGATGGAAAAAGACGGCAGAATTGCCATGGAGCGCGCCGACCTGACTGCCTATTGCCATGGGGAATACTATGGGCTGGATAAGCGGCTGGGCTTCTTTGGCTTTAGCGTCGCCAGGCCGGAGGTTTTGGCCCGCAGAATGGGAAAACAGAGCAATAAAAAATAAGGGGAATATTTGTTCCCGCAAAATGTGCGACATCCCTTGTTATTTTTCTACCACATATGGTATACTCTGCTCAGTTTATTCCCCCCACCGAAAGGATTTTTCATGAACGTAGGCGTTGTTTCCCTTGGTTGCGTAAAGAACCGCGTTGACACAGAACAGATGCTGGCCATCCTTAGCGAACATGGCTATTTTTTGACAGATAAGGCAGAGGATGCCGACATCCTGATTGTTAATACCTGTGGTTTTATCGACCCTGCCAAGGAAGAATCCATCGATACCATTTTTGAGATGGCTCAGCATAAGCAGGGGGGCCGCTGCAAGTTGCTCTGCGTGACAGGCTGCCTGTCCCAACGCTATGGTGACAAACTGGCAGAGGAAATCCCTGAGGCAGATGTTATTGTGGGTATTTCCCAGTATGACTTGCTGCCCGGGCTGATTGAGGACGCCCTGAAAGGAAAGCGCATCCTGGATACCCGGCGCAGGCAGCAAAACCCCTGCGGAAACCGGGTGCTGACCACCAAGCCCTACACCGCCTATGTGCGCATTGGCGAAGGGTGCGACAACCGCTGCGCCTATTGCGCCATTCCCCTGATTCGCGGCAAGCACGTCTCCCAGCAGGAAGAAACGGTGTTGGCAGAAATGACCCGCCTGGCAGAAAACGGCGCAAGGGAGCAAATCCTCATCGCCCAGGACACCACCCGTTACGGACAGGATTTAGAGCGCACCTCTTTGCAAACGCTGATACACAAGGCCGCTGCCATCCCTAACCTTGACTGGCTGCGGGTGCTCTACCTCTACCCTGACGAAACGGACATTGCCCTGATTGACGAGATGGCTTCCCATCCCAATGTATGCCGCTACCTTGATTTGCCCCTGCAGCATGCCTCCCCTTCGCTGCTGAAAAAAATGAATCGACGGGGCGACATCAACCAAATCAGAGACATGCTGATGTATGCAAGGAAGAAGGGTTTTGCCCTGCGCACCACCTTCATTGTCGGTTTTCCAGGCGAAACGGAGGAAGACTTTGAACTGCTGATGCAGTTCACCCGGGACATGTCCTTTGATCGGATGGGTGCCTTTGCCTTCTCCCCCGAAGAGGATACGGCCGCCTTTTCCATGAAGGATCAGGTGCCCGAGGACATCAAGCAACGGCGCCTGAACGAGCTGATGGCGCTGCAGCAGGAAATCAGCCTGCAAAGAAACCAGCAGCGGGTGGGCACCATGGAAAAAGTGCTGATTACCGGCCGTAGCGGCGGCAAGTATACCGGCCGCTCCGCCTGGGAAGCCCCCGACGCCGATGGAGAAATTGTTATTTTAAGCGATGAACCGCTCAGGGAAGGACAGTTTGTCACGGTGCGCATCACCGATGCCGACACCTATGACCTGCGCGCCGTTCCTTACAAGGAGTGATTCCATGAACCTGCCCAACAAACTGACTATTTTGCGCATCCTGATGATCCCCCTGTGCCTGCTGTTGCTGTATTTCCGCTGGGATTTTCTGGCCACCCTGGTTTTTGTTCTGGCCTGCCTGACGGACTTTTTTGACGGGTACATCGCCCGGAAGCATGGCTTGGTCACCAACTTTGGCAAGTTCGCCGATCCGGTGGCGGACAAAATTCTGGTTGCTTCCATCATGGTTTTGTTGGTACAGCAGGGGCGTTTTCCCTGGTGGGCGCTGTGCATCGTTATCATCAGAGAACTGGCGGTGGATGGGCTGCGCCTGGTAGCGGTAGAGCAAGGCATCGTCATTCCTGCAGGTATGCTGGGAAAGCTGAAAACAAATTTTCAGATGTTCGGCGTTATTGCCGCCATGCTCAGCATGGCCCCCTGGCTGGTGCTTACTTTGGCCATCATCCTCTCCTTATTAACGATGATATCCGGCCTGCAATACTTCTATGAAGGCCGTTCTTTACTGAATCCCAATGACAGAAAAACTGCTTGACGCCCTGCAAAGGCGCGGTTTAACTCTGGCCGCGGCAGAAAGCATGACGGGAGGCCTCATCGCCGATGCCTTCATCCAGCTTTCCGGAGCCAGCAAGGTGTTTTGCGGCAGCGCGGTGACCTATACCGATAAAGCCAAGGAAATGGTGCTGAAGGTCAGCAAAGAGGTGCTAAGCCTGCACACCGCCGTCAGCCCAGCATCTGCCATCGCCATGGCCAAAGGCGCAAAGCAACTGTTTAAGACCGACTATGCCCTGGCCACAACCGGCTACGCAGGCCCTGAAGGAGAGGACGTGGGGCTATGCTACATCGCCTTGGCTTGTCCTAAGCAGGTAAAAGTCAGACGCATTCACTTACGAGGATCCCGCAACGCAAACCGCCGGATGGCTGTGCTGGTTGCGCTGAATATGCTACAACAAGAATTGAAAGGAAGTTAACACATGGCAGCCAAAGGAGAGTCAAAATCCATCCCCCTCATTCAAAAACAGGAAGAGAGAACCCAGGCGCTGGACCGCGCCCTGGCAGCACTTGATAAACAGTTTGGACGCGGCACCATCATGAAGCTGGGCGAACAGGCTAAAATGGAAGTGGCTGTCGTATCCACAGGCTGCCTGGACCTGGACATTGCCCTGGGGGTGGGTGGTATCCCCCGCGGCCGTATCATTGAAGTATACGGGCCCGAATCCTCGGGTAAAACCACGGTGGCGCTGCATCTGATTGCCGAAGCCCAGAAAGCAGGCGGCATCGCCGCCTTCATCGACGCAGAGCACGCCCTGGATCCCGCCTATGCCAAGAACCTGGGCGTCAATATCGACGAACTGTATGTAAGCCAACCCAACACAGGCGAGGACGCCCTGGAGATTACCGAAGCGCTGGTGCGCTCCGGCGCTGTGGACATCGTGGTGGTGGACAGCGTTGCCGCCCTTGTGCCCCGCGCCGAAATTGACGGCGAGATGGGCGACACCTTTGTGGGCTTGCAAGCACGTATGATGAGCCAGGCCATGCGCAAGCTGGCAGGCGTGGTATCCAAAACAAATGCCATTGCTGTATTTATCAACCAGCTGCGCGAAAAAGTCGGCGTTATGTACGGCAACCCCGAAACAACCCCCGGCGGCCGGGCCCTTAAGTTCTACGCCTCTGTGCGCCTTGACATCCGCAGGGGTGAACAGCTGAAGGCTGGCGGCGAAGTCGTGGGCAACCGCGTCAAGATTAAAGTGGTGAAAAACAAGGTAGCTCCTCCCTTCCGCGTCGCTGAAGTAGACATGATTTACGGCCAGGGCATCAGCAAGGAAGCTGGCCTGCTGGACATGGGCGTGGAGAGGGACATCATCATCAAATCCGGTGCCTGGTTCTCTTACAACGACATCCGCATCGGCCAAGGACGGGACAATGCCCGCCAGTACCTGAAGGACAACCCCGAAGTAGCCGCCGAAATCGAGGGCAAGATTCGCGCCACCCTGCTGCCGGCTCACACCGAAGCAGAGGACGCAGAAACCTTGGACACCGACGAATAATTCAGTATCAAACAGGCTGCGCCCATAAGGAGCGCAGCCTGTTTTGTTTTTGGGGTTTATATGCCTAACTGGTGCAGCATATCCTCTATGGCTTCTTCAGGCCGCTCGTGGGCTTTGGCCATCGCCAGCACCGTCATCCCCTGGGCTCTTTCCGCCCTCAGGCGGATGATTTCGCTGTCCGTCCAGGAACGGTAGGTGTTATAGGTCGTCTGGGCCATCTGGGAAGCATCAACCCGGGTAATGGTTCCCTGATCCCGCGCCGCAAGATATAGTCTGATCAGGTGCGTGAACACCTGCCGGTAGCGCTTGTTCTTTTCTTCGCCAACCCCCGACACCTGAAGGAAGGTTTCTTCGTCGGTGGGTTCCTTTTGCACCATATCCCGCAGGGTAGCATCGCTGAACACCACATAGGCGGGCACCTTCTGGTCCATCGCCAACTGGTTGCGCAACAGGCGCAGGGCAGTAAAGAAGCCCTCGTCGGCAGACAGGGATGTTGGCGATTCTTTCGCTGCTTTGGGCAGCTTGACAACCCCCTTACAGGAGGAGCAGTTGCCACAGGCATCCTGGACCGTTTCGCCAAAGTAACGCAGGATAAAAGCCCGCAGGCAGCGAGAGGTGGTGCTGTAGAAGGTCATCATCTTAAGCCGTTCCTTCTCCCGCTCCTCCAGTTCCTCGTTCAGGGCGGCATCCAGGCTTCGTTCCCGGCTGTGGCTGATTAAATATTGTGCCATCACCACATCACCCTTGGCATACAGCAGGATGCAGTCGGCCTTTTCGCCATCCCGCCCGGCACGCCCCGCTTCCTGGTAATAACTTTCCAGGTCTTTGGGCATGTTGTAATGTACCACAAAGGAAACATTGCTCTTGTCGATGCCCATGCCAAAGGCGTTGGTAGCAACCATCACCCGGGCGCGGTCAAACTGAAAATCATCCTGGGCCTGGTGGCGCTCCTCTTCCCCCATGCCGGCATGGTAGCGGGCAGCGGCATAGCCTTTCTCCCGCAGCAGGTTGCATACCTTGTCCACGTTTTTTCGGGTGGAGCAATAGATGATGCCGCTCTTGTCTATCCAGCGTTCCATCAGCCGCAGCAGCTCGGTTTCCTTTTTCTTGGGGCTGCGCACCTCAAAGTACAAATTGGGCCTGTCAAACCCCTGGGATAGTATGAACGGGCTGCGCAGCTTCAGCAGGCGGACGATGTCTTCCCTGACCTTGGGGGTGGCGGTGGCGGTGAAAGCCCCCACCGGAGGGCAATGGGGCAGGCCCTGCAAAAAAGAGGCGATTTCCAGGTAGCTGGGGCGAAAATCCTGGCCCCATTGGGACACGCAGTGGGCTTCGTCCACGGCAATCAGGGCAAGGTTTGCCTGGCTGATAAAGTTCTGAAACATTTGCGTGTGCAGCCGCTCCGGGGCAACATAGATGACTTTATAGGCACTGAGCGCTGCCCGGCGCAGGGCTTCCCTGCACTGGGCAAAGGACAGCGTGCTGTTGATATAGGCAGCGGGTATGCCTGATTGGTTCAGCGCCGTTACCTGGTCCTTCATCAGAGATATCAGCGGCGAAATAACCAATGTGATGCCCGGGTGGAGTACGGCAGGCAGCTGATAGCATACCGACTTTCCCGCTCCTGTAGGCAGTACCCCCAATACATCCTGGCCCTTTAGCAGGGCATCAATCAGCGCCTCCTGCCCCTGGCGGAAGGCGCTGTGACCGAAATATTGTTTAAGGGCTTGCAGTTTATCCAATGTTATTGAATGGTGCGTATTTTATCAAGGGGGAAAATGACCCATTTGGCGTGGCCAACGATCATTTTTTCGCTGATGGGCCCCACATCGGAGGAGCGGCTGTCGTGGCTGCTGGCGCGGTTGTCGCCGATGACAAAATATTCATCCCGTCCCAGCGTCCTGCGGGGATAGTCGTAGGTGGGGAGATAGTCGATGTAGTCTTCTTCCACCAGGGTGTCGTTGACAAACAGCTGACCATTCAGGATGGCCACCGTGTCGCCGGGCAATGCAACAAGGCGCTTGACAAAGGCGGTATTAATTTCCACCGTCATGGTGGCGCCCACCCGCCAGGTATGCTCGTTGCGGCCTGGGTAGTGGCAGATAACCACATCGCCCCGCTTAAGGTCGCCGCGCAACATCCGCGGCTTGGTAACCAAAACAATCTCGCCATCTTGCAGGGTATTGATCATGCTTTTCCCATCCACGCGGATGGGCTCGGCAACCAGTCCACGAAACAACGCCGCCAGGATGACGGCAGTAATCAGCAGCATAATCCAGCTGTAAATTTCTTCCCACACGGTTTTCTTTTTCTTCTCTTCCTTTTTATTATCCTCTTTTTTGGGAGATACCGTGCCTTTATCTTCTTTCTGTTGAGCTGTATCTACCTTGATCTCTTCTTGGTTATCCATCTTGTCGTTGGTCATCTGTTTCTCCTTCGTAAAATTGCGTCTTGTATCCCTGAAGGCCCAGCGTTATTTCCGGCGCCAAGGGGCCTTGTTCCAGCGTCTTCTTGCGCCGCCTTAAGAACTCGCCCCTGTCGAGCATAACAACGCGGCCGCAGGTATTGCAGCGCATTTTAATGTCTGCCCCAATGCGGGTCACCGTCCACTCGTAGGAGCCGCAGGGGTGCTTTTTCTTCATCTGCACCTTGTCGTGCAGCCGGATTTCTTCCACGCTCTCGCCTCCTGAAATTCTTATGCATTATATCGCTTTTAATACCATTTGACAACCAGCGGGTTTTTAACTTTGTTCTACAATTGGATCGCTGTAACTTTAGATTACCTATCATAAATGGTTGAATATCTCTTATTTTGACTTTTTGGCATTGACATTGTCATACATGAATTCTATACTAAGGGCAACTAGCAACCCTTTGGTTGCAGCAATAACAGGAGGTAAACATTCATGAAGAAACTGGTTGCTCTGCTTCTCGCCGCCATGATGGTGCTGTCCCTTGGCAGCTTTGCCATGGCCGAAGAGAAAACTGAAATCACCCTGTGGACCTACCCCATCGGCGGTTGGGGCAATGCTGAAACTGTCAATGAAATCATTGCCAATTTCAACAAAGTAAACCCCAATGTGACTGTGAACGTGCAATTCCTCGACTATCAGTCTGGTGACGACCAGGTGACCACCGCCATCGAAGCAGGCACCACACCTGACATCATCATGGAAGGCCCTGAGCGCCTGGTGACCAACTGGGGCGCCGCCGGCAAAATGCTGGACCTGAGCGATCTGTGGACCGAAGAAGCCTTGGCTGACATTTCTGCCACCAGCGAAGCCGTTGTTGCAGCTTGCAAAAACGCTGAAGGCAAATTCTTCGAATACCCCCTCTGCATGACCACACATTGCATGGCCATCAACTACAATGACTTTGAAAAAGCCGGTGCGCTGAAGTATATCAACGAAGAAACCCGCACCTGGACTACCGAAGATTTCGAGAACGCCTGCAAGGCCCTTGCTGAAGCCGGCTTCATGCCCACTGGCATCGTGTATTGCGGCGGTCAGGGTGGCGACCAGGGCACCCGTGCGCTGGCCATGAACCTGTACTCCGCTTCCTTCACCAACCCCGAGCACACCGAGTACACCATGAACTCTGAAAATGGCATCAAGGGCCTGCAGAAGCTGGTGGACATGGTGAATGCCAACATTCTCGTTGCAGATCCCTCCATCGTTGCCGGTGATGAAATCGCCCTGTTCTGCAACAGCACCGCTTCCATGAGCATTTGCTGGAACGCATCCGCTGCCGCGAGCAACAAGGCCACTTTGGCTGAAGACGTGAAGGTTTTCCCCATGGCATTCCCCTCTGACGATGGTCAGCCCGAATTGGCCGGTGGTATCTGGGGCTTTGGCATCTTTGACAACAAAGACGAGAAAAAAGCCGCTGCTGCAAAGGATTTCATCCGCTTTGTGTGCGATGATGCCGAGCAAGTGAAGCAGAGCGTGTTCGCCACTGGTTTCTTCCCCGTCCGCGCCTCCGTGGGCGACATCTACACCGGCACCGAGAAGGCCGACAACGCCGAATACAACATCTTCATGCCTTTCCTGGGCGACTACTACAATGTAACCTCTGGCTGGGCAGTACAGCGCACCGAGTGGTGGAACATGCTGCAGCGCATCTTTGCGGGCGGCGATGTAGCCACCGAAGTTAACACCTATGTAACAAACGCCAACGCCAGCATCGTAAAATAAAACCATATAACAGCATAGCGCTCCCCCCACTGGGAGGGAGCGCTATGTTATGAAGAAGGAGGGAAAAGCGCGTGCAAAAAACAATCGATATTTCCCGTGAACTGAGAGAGACGCGTAGGCGGGAGAACATCTCCGGGTACCTGTTCATGGCACCCAGCCTGCTGTTCTTCCTAGGCTTTGTTATCTTCCCCATGGGCATGTGTCTGTTCACCAGTACATACAACTACACAATGACAGACTTCAGCTTCATCGGCTTGAAGAACTACCAAGAACTGATTGGCGATCCCATCTTTTTAAAATCTCTGCGCAATACAATAGTCATTGTCATTGCCAGCGTACCTATTGTTTGCCTCTTTTCCCTCTGGGTTTCCTCCATCATTTATAAACTGAATGATAAAGTTACATCCTTCTTCCGCTGCATTTTCTACCTACCGGTGGTTACCGGTTCTGTCGCTGTCACCGTTGTCTGGAAATGGATGTTTAACCCCTACTATGGCCTGCTGAACTATGTGTTCAAAGAGCTGGGCATTATTAGCCAGAATGTCAACTGGCTGGGCACCGAGGCCACGGCGTTGTGGGCCATTATCGTTATTTTGCTTACCACCTCCGTCGGTCAACCCATCGTTTTGTATGTGTCCGCTCTTAGCAATGTGGATCATTCTCTGGTTGAAGCAGCAGAAGTAGACGGTGCGACCAATATGCAGGTTTTTTGGAAAATCAAATGGCCGCAGATTATGCCCACCACCCTGTATATCCTAGTCATCACCACCATCAACTCTTTCCAGTGCTTCGCCCTGATTCAGTTGCTGACATCGGGCGGCCCCATGCACTCCACCAGCACTATCATGTACTACATCTACTACCAGGCATTCAAACTTCAGCGATATGGCTATGGCAGTGCTATGGGTATCATTCTGGCCATTATCATTGCAGCATTCAGCGCTGTACAGTTTAAGCTCGCCAAGACGGATAATGGTTAAGGGAGGGAATAAGAATGAATCACAGTGTACAAAAAACCACCCCTTACCAAATACTCAGCATTGTATTTCTTATGCTTCTGGCTGTGTTCTTCACCTTTCCACTGTACTGGATTATTACGGGTTCCTTCAAGGAAGCAACCATTATTAACGCTTCAACACCTACATGGTTCCCTGGCAATCCAGTAACAGACCACTACCTCAAGCTCTTTGCCAAGCCTGCTGCGCGCTGGATGTTTAACACCGTATTTATGTGCGTCATGAGCATGCTGCTTACCTGCATCACTGCCGCCATGGGTGGCTACGCGCTGGCCAAAAAGCGCTTCGCAGGGCGCACCATTATTTTTTCCATCTTTGTCAGCGCAATGGCTTTACCCAAGCAGGTCATCATGATTCCCTTGCTGAAAGAAATGGCCTTCCTGAATCTGCACAACACCTTGTGGGCCGTTATTTTACCTACTGTGGGCTGGCCTTTCGGTGTATTCCTGATGAAGCAATTCTCCGAAAACATCCCCAATGAGATGTTGGAAGCAGCGCGAATTGATGGTGCAGGCGAAGTACTGACCTTTACCCAGATTGTCTTCCCGCTGATTAAACCCGGCGTCGGCGCGCTAGCCATCTTTACCTTTATTACCGCCTGGAACGATTACTTCTTGCAGCTAATTATGCTTAACGATACTAATGTTCTGACGATTTCACTGGGTATTGCCAAACTTCAGTCTGAATTCAGCACAGACTTTGGCCTGATTATGGCAGGCGCTGCGCTTGGCTCTATCCCCATCATCCTGATTTTCCTGATGTTCCAAAAGTTCTTCACCCGCGGCATCACCATGGGCGCCGTCAAGGGATAAATAATAAGGAATGAAAAAGAAATGAACAACAAAGCAAACAAGTATCATGGCATTATTCCCGCCTTCTATGCCTGCTATGACGACGTAGGCAAGGTAAGCCCTGCCCGGGTGCAGTCTCTGGCCCGCCACCTGCTGGCTTCCGGCGTACAGGGGCTGTACGTTAACGGTTCCTCCGGCGAGTGCATCTACCTGAGCGTGGAAGAGCGCAAGCTGATACTGGAAAATGTCATGGAAGCCGTGGGTGACAAGATGACCATCATCGCCCATGTAGCCTGCAACAACACCCAGGATTCTATGGAGCTGGCAAAACATGCCGAGTCCCTGCATGTGGATGCCATTGCTGCCATTCCCCCCATCTACTTCCGGCTGCCGGAATATGCCATCGCCAAATATTGGAACGACATCTCTCAGGCAGCCCCCAACACCGATTTTGTTATCTACAACATCCCCCAGTTGGCGGGTGTCGCCCTGACGCTGCCGCTGCTGAAGGAAATGCTGAAGAACCCCCGGGTGGTGGCAGTGAAAAACTCCTCCATGCCGGTGCAGGATATTCAGATGTTCAAAGATGTGGGTGAAGGCAAGCTGACTGTGTTCAACGGCCCTGATGAGCAGTTCATCGCTGGCCGCATCATGGGCGCTGACGGCGGCATCGGCGGTACCTATGCAGCCATGCCCGGCCTGTTCCTCAAGGCCAATCGCCTGTTCGAAGCAGGCAGCTTTGACAGTGCGCAGGATGTGCAAAACGACATCTGCCGCATCATCTACGCCCTGTGCGCCTGCAAGGGCAACATGTACGCCGTTATCAAGGAACTGCTGCGCCGCAAAGGTGTGGACTGCGGCAGCGTGCGCGCCCCACTGTACCCCCTGCAACCGGAAGATATGAAGCAGATTGATCTGTGCGAGAAAATGATTGCAGAAGCAGAACAGAAAGCCATGACGCTGTAAAAGGGGATTAACCTACCATCCCCTTATTGAACTGCACCCCCAGAGTTGGACAAAGCCGACTTTGGGGGTGCATTCATGTGAAGAGGTATATGCTTTTACACTGACATATATAAATCCGGGAGGTCTATCTAAATTAGCCCAGCGAAGAGCAAAACTGACTTTGCTTCAAAGCTTTTAAATGTGACTTTTCGTGCTGCATTTCGTGTTGCATCAAATCGTATAGTGAGCATAATCAATGACATTTCGTATCGATAATCCAAAATTGAAACGTATTCAAACACTCTAAAATAAGCA
>CAYFSQ010000014.1:33006-34201 GCA_964345895.1 uncultured Oscillospiraceae bacterium | reverse complement strand
CCGTAGGCACCGAAAATGATGGTGGGGATGCTGAGCACCAGCGTCAAAATAGCCAGGGTTTTCATCACGATGTTCAAGTTGTTGGATATAACCGAGGCGTAGGCGTCCATCAGCCCCGACAAAATGCCGCTGTAGATGTTGGCCATCTCGATGGCCTGCTCGTTCTCAACGATGACATCTTCCATCAGCTCGGCATCATCGGGATATTTGCGGATAATCTCTGTGCGGAACAGCTTCTTCATCACCGACTCGTTGGAGCGAAGGGCCGTGGTAAAGTACAGCAGGGATTTTTCCAGGCGCAAAAGCTCAATCAGTTCCTTATTCTTGGTGGACTTTTGCAGCTCGGCCTCTACCAGGTCGCTCTTTTTGTCGATGACATGCAGGTAGGCTAGAAACAGGGCTGACATGCGGAAGAGGATTTGCAAAATAAAGCGCGAGCGCATCTGGGTGCGGAAGGCGCGCATCATCCCCTCCCTGAAGGGCTTTAATATGGGAGTTGCCTCACTGCACACAGTGATCACCGCATCATCCACCAGAATGACGGACAGCGGGATGGTGGTGTACAATTCCTTCTCCCGGTCATCCTCGATGGCGGGGATGTTCACCAGAATCATGGTGTAGTTATCATCAAACTCTAAGCGGGAGCGCTCATCAAGGTCCAGCGCGGCCTTGATGATGTCGGTATCTAAATTATACCGCTTGGCTATTTTCTGGATTTCGCCGTCATCAGGGGCAACCATGTTAATCCAGCAGCCTGCTGCAGGAATATCCATCTTTTGCAGATGCTCGTTATCTGAAAGGTAAAAGTCTATCATGTCAACCTTCCTACTTTCCCCGGCAAAGCCGGGCGTAAGAAGCGGTCCCGGGCCGGTTATACGATTTTAATCAGGGTACTGTCCGGTCGAGGTTCCGGGTCCATCCACGATTCACTTCCTTTTATCACATTTCGCCAGTATGGCAACATCTTTTTATAGCACGGGAAAATGAGGCGTGTCAAGGGCGTCGTCGGAATGCTCGTCGGAATGCCCTACGCTTCTTTCCCGATGGGCTTCGCCCATCGGGGGCATCCGCTGCGGGATTCCTCCTCTCCATCGAAAGCGGGCTTTCGATGGTTTGAGGACGGCTGCTACAGGCCCCGGACTTCAATAGCTCCGACATTGAAAGGTGATTGCACTCCGCTTCTTTCCCGATGGGC
>CAYFSQ010000014.1:23854-32906 GCA_964345895.1 uncultured Oscillospiraceae bacterium | reverse complement strand
CTTCAATAGCTCCGACATTGAAAGGTGATTGCACTCCGCTTCTTTCCCGATGGGCTTCGCCCATCGGGGGCATCCGCTGCGGGATTCCTCCTCTCCATCGAAAGCGGGCTTTCGATGGTTTGAGGACGGCTGCTACAGGCCCCGGACTTCAATAGCTCCGACATTGAAAGGTGATTGCACTCCGCTTCTTTCCCGATGGGCCTTGCCCATCGGGGGCATCCGCTGCGGGATTCCTCCTCTCCAAATAAAACAGGTTTTATTTGGGTGCAATCTCGTGACGAAGTAAGCAGCCGCAGGCTGCGGTTACGGGCTTTTTCGACGCGCTGCCTTAGTCGCCATCGATGGGGATAATCTTGTTTAAGTAATACTTCCCCCATGCCAATGTCTCCCTGGTGTGGTTTTTCAGCCAATACTCCTGTTTGATGGGGCTGCCGATGCCCTGGGGCTCAAGGCCCATATCCCGGGCAAGCTGCATGGCACGGGGCAGGTGGTAATCGCTGGTGACAATGGTTACATCCACGGTGCCGGGGGGCAGCAAATCGATGGCGCCGGCGATATTTTGCCGGGTATTGAAGCTGTATTCCTCCACCAGGACATCCTCAGCCTGAACGCCTCTTTCCAGCAGCCAGGCACGCATGACGCTGGCCTCGGTGGCCGGCTCGTTGACGCCCTGGGCGCCGCACACCACAATTTTGCGGGGGGCCCGCTGGTATTCCGCCAAGGCCTTTTCCAGCCGCCAGGCCAGCTGCACGCTGGGGGCGCCGTCAGGGGTTACCTGGGCGCCTAAGACAATCATGGGGCTGGCCGTTTCCGCCAGGGCAGGGACGGAATGCTCCTGCCAGAGCTGAAAACCAAACAGCACAAAAAACGCCAGCGCGAACAGCGCCGCGCCGGTGAAGGCAAGTTTAATCAGCAGCATCAAAATGCTCCTCTTCTTTTTTCTTTTAGCCATGGTTCCCTCCCCTTACAACAATCCGCTTTCCCGGAAGCTGTACGCCCCGGTGCCGGCGATGATAATATGATCCTTCAGATGAATGCCCACCGATGCCATCACCTGCTGCATCTGGGCGGTCAGCTCCTGATCGGCCCGGGATGGGTGCAGGCTGCCGTCGGGATGGTTATGGGCCAGCACAGCCTGGGCCGCACCTTGGCGCAGCAGCAGGGATATCACCTTGCGCACCGACACAGCGGCCTCCCCCTCGTCCCCCGAGGCGGCCCGCTCCATGCCGATGACCTGGTCCTTGCTGTCAAGGGCAATCACGTCGAAATGCTCAAACCCTTCCCCCAGCAGCAGCCCCCGGGCATAGGCCTTGCAGGCGTCCGGCCCGTTTAAAACAGCCTTTTCCCCTGCCTTGCTTTTCAGGTAGCCCCGCATCAGGGGCAGCATCATGGCAAGAAGGGAGGCAGCATGTTCGCCAATGCCTTCTACCTGCATCAGCTCCTGCGTGGAGGCCTCCAGCACCTGGTGCAGGGAGCCAAAGCGCTTGATTAAAGCGTGGGCGATGGGGTTGGTATCGCGCCGGGGGATGGCAAAGGTAAGCAGCAGCTCCAGCATTTCATGGGGCGCATAGCCCTGAAACCCTGTCTGCCTGAACCGCTGGCGCAGCCGCGCCCTGTGGCCTGTATGCTCTGATTCCATGGTCATCCCTCCTGAAGGCGAGTATAGCATAAAGGCATATGCCGCGCAAAGAAACCAAAGGGAATTTACAAGTTTATAAAAAAACCTGGGATGGATATTTCCGCCAGAATCTGGACAAAAAATAATTTTCCCTCCATGGCAGGAATCAAAGAGTTTATAGCGAAATTAAAAATCAGGGATACTATGGACAATCGTCTATCAAGTCCCGCACAAGAATCAATCCGCTGATGCGGACAATATAGGGAGGTAGCTATGTCTGAACTGAACCTTGAATACCTGGGCATCATCGAACCCGCCTTTGTGTATCGCAACCTGTCCCCCGCAGTGCTGATTGAGCATGCGCTGGAGCGTCAGGAAGGCGTGCTGAGTGAAACAGGCGCTCTGGTGGTCAACACTGGCAAGTATACCGGCCGCTCCCCCGATGACCGTTTCATCGTGGATCAAAGCAGCATCCATGACGAGATTGCCTGGGGCAAGGTCAACGTGCCCATCAGCGAAGAGAAATTCACGCAGATTTTCATGAAAATGAAAGCATACCTGCAGGGACAGGAAATCTTCGTGTTCGACGGCTTTGCCGGCGCCGACCCCGCCTATCGCCAGAACATCCGCGTCATCAACGAAATGCCCAGCCAGAACCTGTTCATCCACCAGCTGCTGCTGCGCCCGGAAGAAAAGGACCTGGAAAGCTTCACACCGGACTTCACCATCCTGGCCGCCCCTGGCTTTAAGTGCATCCCCGAAGAAGATGGCGTGCACAGCGAAGCCGCCATCATCGTCAACTTTGAGAAGAAGCTGGTGATCATCGCCGGCAGCCAGTACTCGGGCGAAATTAAGAAGAGCGTGTTCTCTGTGATGAACTACGTGCTGCCCAAACAGAATGTGTTCAGCATGCACTGCTCTGCCAATGTGGGCAAGGAGGGCGACAGTGCCCTGTTCTTTGGCCTGTCGGGCACCGGCAAAACCACCCTGTCTGCCGACCCCGACCGCAAGCTGATTGGCGATGACGAGCACGGCTGGAGCGACAATGGCATCTTCAACATCGAAGGCGGCTGCTACGCCAAGTGCATCAACCTGTCCAAGGAAAACGAGCCCGACATCTGGAACGCCATCCGCTTTGGCGCCCTGGTGGAAAACGTGGTTATCGACGATGAAACCCGAGCCTTGGACTTTAACGACGACTCCCTCACCGAAAACACCCGGGTGGGCTATCCCGTAGACTTTATCAACAACGCCCAAATCCCCGGTGTATCCGGCCATCCCAAGACCGTTATCTTCTTAACCGCCGATGCCTTTGGTGTGCTGCCCCCCGTCAGCAAGCTGAGCCGGGAAGCTGCCATGTACCACTATGTCAGCGGCTATACTGCCAAGCTGGCCGGCACAGAGCGCGGCATCACCGAGCCTGAGGCCACCTTCTCCACCTGCTTTGGCGCCCCCTTCCTGCCCCTGCCTGCCGCCCGCTATGCGGAGCTGCTGGGCAAGCGCATCGACAGCTACGGCGCCAATGTCTACCTGGTGAACACCGGCTGGTCTGGCGGCGCCTACGGCAAGGGCGGCAACCGCATGAAGCTGCCCCTGACCCGCGCCATGGTAACCGCCTGCCTGAACGGCACCCTGGAAAACAGCGAGTTTGAAGAGGATCCCATCTTCAACGTGCTGGTGCCCACCACCTGCCCCGGCGTGCCCGACGAGGTGCTCAGCCCCCGCAAGATGTGGCAGGACAAGGCCGCCTACGAAGCCACCGCCAAGGAGCTGGCCGCCAAGTTCCGCAAGAACTTCGAAAAATACACCAACATGCCCAAGGAAGTGGTGGACGCAGGCCCCAGGGGCTAAACTACCTTTCCACTAAACCGCCTCCAAAGGGGGCGGTTTTTACATCCTTCTGCGTTGTTTCGCCTTGTGTTTTATGGTATGATAATAAAAAATCAGGCATAAGAAAGGAAAAGGCATATGAACAAAAGAATATTGGCGCTGTTGCTATCTGCAATGATGGTGCTGGCAGCCCCGCTGGCCTTGGCACAGATGAGCAAGGAAGAAACCATCGCCGCCCTGACCGAGGTAGTTAAAACCTACATTAACGAGGAAGAGTTCAACTTCGACCACGACGCAGAAGATGATATTTTCAGCGGCACCTTCACCCTGGACAGTTCCCTGGGGCAGTGCGATGTCAAGGTGTTTGTGTACGACGATATGGTGTCCGTCAGCGCTTCCCCCTCCCTCCGGGTGCCCCAGGAAAACCGGGACAAGGTGGCCATCTTCCTGACGCTGGCTAACTATAACGAATACTATTCCCAGTTCCGCATGGACTATGAGGATGGATACATTGCCACCCGCAGCGCGCAGCTGGTCGAAGGGGTTATCCCCGGCACAGGTGAAATTGACACCCTGGTCATGATGCCCATCATTACACTGGACGAGTATGGCAACGGCATCAACAAGGTGGCTCTGATGGGCATGGATCCCCACGAAGCCTTTGCTGAAGCCTTACGGGAAATAGAAGGCAACGCCACCGATAAAAGCTTATAATTTTCCCTGAATTTAAATGCCCCCTTCTCCGGCAATCCGGCGAAGGGGGCATTGTGTATCAACAGGTTACGCCTGCTTTTCCCAGAATTTTTTCAGTGCTGGGTAGGTAAGGACAGTGATGCCGATGGCAATCAGCGTTTCAGGCAGCATGTAGGAGCCGTTGTACACAAAGGAGTATACCATGGCTGACATGCCCTGCTCGTTGGGCCACAGCGCCTGCCACACCAGCCAGCCCACGATAAAGTGGCTGACAAAGCGCAGGAAGAAGGTAAAGCTGATGCCCACGCAGATGCCCGTTAGACGGTTTTTGAAGCGGTCGGTAAACAGGCTGCTTAAGCCCAACACGCCGTAGGCGATCAGGTAGTCAAACAGGATGATGGCAGCCGCCGTCATGGCGTTGGGGGCATAGCCCACATTCTTAAGCCCCAGCACCATCTGCAGCAGGGCATAGACCAGGCTGGCGAAGACGCCCCAGCGGGTGCCGTAGCGGTGGGCGATAATTACGATAGCCAGCATGCTGCCAAAGGTGACGGAGCCCCCCATCATCCAGGGGGCGGATACGGACAGAAACTCCAGGGACAGCACCGTACCGATGCCAAGAAGAACTGCGGTTTCTACCAGGCGCAGCGTGGCGCCATTGGTGCGTACATTTGTGCTCAAATCATTTTCCTCTCTTTCTTTACATTCCCGGTATGCTTGTTTGGACGATAATCCTCCTTTCATGGCCGGAAAAGAAGAAAAGCACCTTGCGGAAAGCAAAGTGCATTGTTTCTACCTTCTCTTTCCTACGCCGGCATTATCCGGATCAGGTTTGAGGGTTCTGGGCGAAGCCCAATCTCAGCCGATAATTCAGCACCCCTTGCCGCCCTGTGCGGCACAAAATGATTATAGCCGCCCCACCCCATGCTGTCAACATGGAACAAGCCTGTATTTTACACATTGTTCTTTTGCATCCCTCAAGGGATGTGGTATCATACAGGGGAACACAAAAGGAGGGCACCATGCGCCTGTTTGGAAAGAAAACCCCGCCGCAACCACCAAAGGATGCCGACAGCTTTACCCTGTTGGCCATGGCTAAAAACACCCAGGACCCGGTTACCAAGTACCAGCTGCTCTTGCAGGCAGAGGAAAAGGACCCGGACAACCTGAAGGTGCAGCACGCCCTTTTGATGCATGGGCGCCTCCACGAGCGCGATCCCCGGCGGGTGAATTTCAGCGTCATTAAGTGCTACATGCTGCATGTGTACGAACACCCCGAGCAGCACGAGGAAGAGGACATACGCCAAAAAACCCGGGCATTGTTTGATGAAGAGCGCCTGCAAAAATGCCTGGCCTTAGCTCCCCACCCCGACAGCTACCTGCGTGGGTACATCGAAGAACTATCCCTGGAGTATATCCGGCTGTTTCTGGAGGGGGACGCCTCCAATGTGCCCTCCCTCTTTGGCATCACCCGCAAGCACTCCATTGCCAGGTACCTTAGCAAACCCATGGCAGACATGGTGCAAAACATGCTGTCCTCTGCCTACCTTCGCATGCAGGAGCAGCAGCTTCTCGCCGGCATGTTCTACCGCGCCTGTCACCGGTACTTAAACGGCCAGACAGAGCACCTGGACAGCCTGCTGAGCCCGGAGATAATCAAAGCGCTGATATGAGAAAAACCTTCCCTCTTCTGTTGCTTGCTTCCCTCTTGCTGTCATTGCCGATATTTTTGCTGCCTATGTGGCAGCACCCCCTGTCCCCTGCGCTGATGTACCTGCACCTGCGCGTGCTGATTCCCCTGATGTGCTTTGTTTTGCCCCTGTGGGCAAGCCATAGGGGGCTGGACCCCTACGCTGCCTTCTTTCCGCCCCTGCTGTTTTCCGGCCTTTCCCTTATGCTGATGCGCCTTCCCCTTCCCTTCTGGGTGTGGGGGCTGAGTTTTTTCCTCAGCGTGCTGGGCGCAGCCACTGGACAGGAAATGCGCCGACGCCAAAGGAAGTAATATGCTCAAAAAAATTTTGACACTGGTATTATCCCTGCTGCTGATTGCTGTGTTCTATATCTACGCCCTTTTAAGCGAGGATGTGGACGCCCGGCAACCCAGCCCCTGGACGGTCGCCGAGGAAAAGGCGCCCCTTCAGAGCATCGGCACCGTTACTGCCACAGATGCCGCTGCCCTGGGCCGCGCCATGGGCAGTGCCGCGCCGCTGCCCGCCAACTTATCCGCCGGGTCGGTGGAGGATGGCAGCTACCATGGCTACCAGGTGCGGCTTTTGCATGCCTCTGCCCCGGGGCTGTCGGTACGGGGGGTGCGGCCCCTGTCGGCTGCTCCCCTGGTGCGCACCACCCATGTTACCTACAAGCCTTCCGGCGCCGCGCTGCTGGGCTACCCCTTGATTATTGCAAAGGATGATACCGGCTTTTTCTACTACATGACCACCGAGGATGCGGCCTACGAAATCCGCACCCAGGCCCAGGATGAGCAGAGCAGCCTGGCATTGCTTAGCACACTGACATTGATCCAACCATAACCAAGGAGTTTGTATGACACCCACCCCTCCCAGCTACCTCCGGCGCTTTCTGCCCTACTACAAAAAATACATCGGCATCCTGCTGTTTGACCTGCTGTGCGCGCTGATGACCACCGCCTGCGCCTTGGTGTTTCCCCTGATCGTACGGGAAATTACCAACCGCGCCATCAGCGACATCACCGCCATTACCCTTCAGTGGCTGCTGCCCATGGGAGCACTGTACCTTTTCCTGGTGCTGATGGAAGCGGCAGGGGTGTACTACATGCAGTCCCGCGGGCACATCATGGGGGCCATGATGGAGACAGACATGCGGGCGGATTTGTTTTCCCACCTGCAGCAGTTGTCCTTCTCCTACTACAACAACACCAAAATCGGCCAGGTGATGGCGCGGCTGACCACCGACTTGTTCGACATTTCCGAGTTTGCCCACCATGGGCCTGAGGAAATCACCATTTCTTTGGTCAAGATTGTTGCGTCCTTCATCATCCTGTTGTTTGTCAACATTCCATTGACGCTGATGATCTTTGCCCTGCTGCCGTTAATGCTGGTGGTCACCGTGCACTTTAACCGCAAGCTGCGCAGCAGCTTCCGGGCGTTTCGGCACCAGGTGGGCGAAATCAACGCCCAGACGGAGGACACATTGCTGGGCATGCGGGTGGTGCAATCCTTCGCCAATGAGGACATCGAAAACGCCAAGTTTTCCATGGGCAACGAAAAGTTCCTGAACATTAAAAAGCATCAGTACACCGCCATGGCAGGGTTTAACAGCACCACCAGGCTGCTGGACGGGCTGATGAACATCGTGGTGGTTATCGCCGGCGCGTGGTTTTTATCCAAGGGCCGCATTACCACAGGGGATTATGCCTCCTACCTGTTGTACATCAATACCCTGCTGGCTTCCATCCGCCAATTGGTAAACTTTACTGAGATGTACCAAAAGGGCATCACGGGGTTGGAGCGGTTCTTTACCATCATGGATGAACCCTATGAGATTAAGGACGCCCCCGGCGCCCATGCCCTTAAGCGGGTGGAAGGAGATATCCGCTTTGAAGACGTCACCTTCTCCTACCAGGAGGGGGAAGGGCGGGATGTGCTGCGGGATATCACCCTGCATGTCCCCGCCGGGCAGAATGTGGCGCTGGTGGGGCCTTCGGGCTCAGGCAAGACCACGCTATGCAACTTAATCCCCCGCTTTTACGAAGTAACCAAGGGGCGCATATTGCTGGACAACCAGGACATCAAGGGGCTGACCCTCAAAAGCCTGCGGGATAACATCGGCATGGTACAGCAGGATGTCTACCTGTTTTCCGGCACCGTCCACGAAAACATCGCCTACGGAAAGCCAGGCGCTAACCGCCAGCAGGTGGAAGAGGCCGCCAAACGGGCAGGGGCCCACGAGTTTATCCTGGAGCTGCCTGAAGGATATGATACCTATGTGGGCGAAAGGGGCGTCAAACTGTCCGGCGGGCAGAAGCAGCGCATCTCCATCGCCCGGGTGTTTTTGAAGGATCCCCCCATTTTGCTGCTGGATGAAGCCACCAGCGCGTTAGATAACGAAAGCGAGTTTCTGGTGCAAAAGTCCCTGGAGGAGTTGACCCGGGGCCGCACCACCCTGACCATTGCCCACAGGCTGACCACCATCCGCCACGCCGACATCATCTGGGTGCTGACGGATCAAGGCCTTCAGGAGCATGGCAGCCACGATATGCTGATTGAAAGAAACGGTGTGTACGCCAAGCTATACCAGATGTACGCAACGAAAGACACATAGGAGGCACAAATGGACATACTATTTTTAGGCGCAGCACGGGAAGTAACGGGTTCCAGCTATCTTTTAACGGTGAACGGGCGCAGCATCCTGATTGACTGCGGCATGGAGCAGGGCAAGGATACCTATGAAAACCAGCAACTGCCCATCAGCCCCGCCCAGGTGGACTGCGTGGTGCTGACCCATGCCCACATCGACCACTCCGGCATGCTGCCTTTGCTGTATAAAAAGGGCTTTCGGGGTGCCATCTATGCCACCCCAGCCACCATTGAGCTGTGCGACATTATGCTCAGGGACTCGGCCCACATCCAGGAAATGGATGCGGAGTGGAAAAACCGCAAGGCGCTGCGCTCAGGCGGTACGCTGCACGAACCGCTGTACACCCAGGAGGATGCAGAAAGCACCATGCTGCTGATGCGCCCTGCCTCCTACGTGGAGGACATCACCATTTTGCCGGGGGTGAGCCTGAAGATGACCGATGCCGGGCACCTGTTGGGCTCGGCCAGCGCCAGCCTGACCTGCACGGAGGAAGATACCACCAAGGTGGTGGTGTTTTCCGGCGACATCGGCAACCTGAACCAGCCCCTCATCAACGACCCCCATTATTTAACC